>NZ_JASNGB010000024.1 GCF_030271215.1 Deinococcus rhizophilus
AGCCTTCACTTTGCGCTTGGTAGCAGCTTCCTTAAACCACCCCCACCTGCGGCGGAGCCCGCAGGCCCCCGAGCCTCCCCGCATCGAGGTGCGTTTCCTCGGTCTGGGCTACACGGTCCTGGTGCCGGTTCGCGGCCTCCGCACCCGGGCGGCCTGAAGGCGCGGCGGTGGCACGTACCTTCTGGCAGGGCTACCAGGCCTTCCTGACCCAGGCCCGGCTGTGGACGGGAGAGAGCGGCGAGCGTCCGGTGGTCGAAGCGGTGCGCGCTCGGGCGAGACACGACCCGGACGCCTTTCACGCCTGGGTACAAAGCCAGGGGTGGGGCCGGGCCTACGTGGAGCGCCACCTGCTGTACGTGGTCGACCATCCCGAGGAGGTCCGCGAACTGCTGCGCCGGGGTTACCCGGCGCGGCGCATTCCCCTGCGCTTGCTGGACCGGACCGCGCTGGCTGCTGCGCTGACCGAGGCCGACTGGCGTACCGCCGTGGACCGGCTCTTCCAGGGGTCGCGCCAGCCCCACTGGGCTGGCCAGCGGGTGTGGCTCTTTGACAGCAGTCCGGAATTGCGCCGGCGGGAGGGCCTGGCCCCCTCGGTCGCCGAGGCCCTGATCGAGCTCGTCTGTCCCCCGGGCGGATTCGTGGTCGATCCCCTGGCCGGCAGTGGGGAGCTCGTCCGCGCGGCGCGCGCCACCGGGCGCCGCGCCTGGGGCGGCGACCTGCGCCCCTCCTCGGCTGACGTCGTGCAGGCTGACGTGACGGACCTGCTGCAGCATGTCCCGGAGCGCTCCGCTGACGTCCTGATCCTGCACCCTCCGACATTCGGGGCCTGGGCCAAGACGACGGCAGACCTCGCAGACGTGCCGCATTCCGAGCACTACGCGGCCTACCTGGACGGGATCGTCGGGTTCCTGCTGACGACGCGGGCGGTGCTGAAGCCGGGGGGCGTGGTGGTGCTGATCGCCCGCCCGCCGCGGGACGGTCACGTGTTCCTGGCACCGTTCGAACTCGCCTTGGGCGAACATGGCCTGACGCCGAGCGCCTACCGGCTCGCCGTGAGCCGGGACGGCACCGAGGACTGGCATTTTTTCATTGCGCAGGACACAAAGGAGTGAGGGCTGACATGACCACGCCACGAAAGCTCGTCTACGGGGTCCTGAATGGAACGGTCTACGCCGCCTCCGGACCCGCATTGCTGCGCGCCATCGCCGGGATCGTCCTGAGGTCCGACGAGAGCTTCACGATGGGACAGCTTCGGGACTGGTTCGGCGCACGGATGGCCGACAACCTCGTTCTCGAGACGGAAGAAGACGAGGACCCATCCGAGGGCGACGTCGAACGCCCCATCGCCGACGAAGTCGTACTCACCCACGACAACATCTTCGAGGACCAGGTGGAGGACTACACCTGGATTGAGCACGCCATGTGGGAGGAGTTGCCCGGCAGTGTGCGTGCGCTCGGCGCGCAGCCCTCCTACCGCGGTGGGCTCGGGTTGCGCGAGGAGCAGCTGCCCGAAATCGAGCGACTCCTGGGGGAGGAGGGCTTCGACATCGTCCGGGACGACGCCCTGATCGCCCTGATCGAGGATGACGACATCGGCGTTGACGGTCTCCTCGAAGCCAAGGCCGCCCTGATCGCCCACCTGGGGAGCTGGGAAGCCCCGGACTAAAAGGGGTCTCTTAACCACCCTGGTCGTCAGAAATGGGAGGGCAGAAGCCAACGCCTGCGGGCATCGCCGCTCAGTCCACCCCCTGGGCGCGTTCCAGAGCCGCTTTCACCGCAGCGGCCGTCACGACTCCGTCTTGCCGGTAGCTCCGCCACCCTGCGGGGAGCAGCGCGAGCCACCTGTTCTCCAGGGCCGGGTCGGCGAGCTTGCGGGCCGTCTCCCTCTGCCCCAGCCGCCCGGCCTGCCGGGCGAGGGCGTCGAGGAAATGGCGAGCATCCCGCTGCTGGTCGGGCGCTGCGGGCTCCGCAGCAACAGCGCCGCTGACCGCTGCATTCGGCGCCGACTCCTGTTCGAGCCGCTGGGCCGCGTGCAGGACGATCGTCTCGTTGGGATCGGTGCCGCGCCGGTAGCCCTCGAACACGGCGGCGAGGTCATGTCGCCAGAACGCGGCCCGGTCCCTGGCCACGAGGTCCCGCGCGAGGGCTGGATGCCCCCGCCGGTCCGCCTCCTCCGCGAGGGCCGAGACAAAAGCCTGCCAGGTCCGTCCGCGCGTGAACTCCCGGGCGGTGAGCTCCAGCAACTGCAGCAGTCCGGGAGCCAGCCTGGTGCCGTCCCGCACGGCCGCCTCCAGGGTCGGCCGCAGCCCTGGACTGATTCTGGAGAGCAGTTGCGGCTGTTTCCGGATCAGGACCAGCAACTCCAGCGGGACTGGCCGCAGCGCCGGCGTCCACGCCGCCGCCGGCGCAGACTGCGGTGGTGGAGTCGGGCGCTCAGGAGGCAGGACGGGCGTCGGTGCCGGCGGGAGCTGCGCCAGAGCATGCAGGACTTCCTCGAAGATGGTCAGGGAGACCGCGTGCTGGGGACCCAGCGGCGGCGTGAGCTGACCCTGTGCGTCTGGCGAGAGCCGGGCCTGTAGGGTCGACCACCGCGCCTGCACTTGGCTGATCACCCGGGGGGGCAGCACGATGGGCTTCACCTTCCGGTTCGCCTGGTGCCGCCGCAGCACGTTCACCATGGCGGGCACGTCCACTGCGCGGCCCTGTAAGAAGTCGGCATAGAACTCTCTCAGGGCGTTTAACCACGACCGGTGGTGGCTCGTCTTCGCCAGGGTCGTCGTGATCTGGTGCTGGAAGGCCACAGCTTGCACCAGTTGCAGAAAGGTGTCCGAGTTGCGCAGCGCCGGCTGCGGCTGAGGGTTGAGCAGCGGCTGGGCCAGCTGACGCAGGGCCAGGAGCTCTTTTTCGTTCAGCGGCCTCGCCCCCTCGAGCGCAGCGATCAGCGGCTGGCGGTCGGCCCGCTCCAGCGCGGCCCGCAGCAGTGCCCCGTCCAGAAGCTGATCTGCATCAGACGGCCAGACCAGCAGGGCCTGCCTGGCCCACCGCCGCTCCCGCTCCTGGTTCGGCTCCTGCAGCGCCCGGTTGAGTTGATGGCGGTCCTGAGCGGTCAGCGTACCGCCCCCGGAACGCAGGAAGGAACCGACACGCTCCTGCGTTTCAGGAGTCACGAAAGGCTGCAGCTCAGGCCAGCGCTCCACGATCTCCCGCCACGGGGCGGCGAGCCGCGGCAACGCGGCGGCAGCTGGGCGTGGCCTCGCCGTCCTGGTCGGGCGCTTCGCGGACCTGGACTGGCGCTCGCGGCCCTCTGCGTGCCGTGCTGCGTCCTCCACAGCCTCCTCGATCGCCCACCGCAGGTAGGACGCAACCCGCACCTCGCTGTCCTCCAGCGCCCGGAGCACGAACGCGCGGGTAAAGGCCGGCAGGGCGCTGAGCACCTCGTCCTGGTGCTCCCTCGCGCGGCTCCGGAGGTCGGCGGACAGGGGCAGGTCCGGCTCTGCGGGAACGGGCGGGGGCGAGCGCCGGTCGAGGTCCTGACCACGCTGCAGCAGCGCGGCGTACAGCGTGGGAGGCAGGGGCTGGCCGGCGGCGCGCAGGCGGTCCAGGGCCTGCTGCTGCGTCCGGGTCAGCTGCGCCTGAGCGCGCCGCCCGGCGTCGGTGAGGTAGGCCAGAGCCGCGCGGCGCAAGTAAGCGTCGTAGTCCAGGTGCGCATCCTCCAGCCACGAGCGGTGCTGACGGTAGTGGGGCAGATCGCGCACCAGGGCCCGCAGGCTGTTGCCGTAGCCCCTGGCCTTATGCACGCCCAGGACATGTTCGAAGATGCAGCTGCTGCCCACCGGACCCTGCACAGATCCGTCGGCGCAACGCACGTAGAAAGCGTATTGCCGCCGTGAGCCCACGCCGCAGACGATGCAGTCGAGTGCATGCGTGGGTTGACCGGCGTCCACGACGCTGAAGTTGCCGGGGTCGAGCAGGAAGTCGTGCCGCCGACCGCGCGCCCGGAAGAACGCGGGGACCTGCGTGGGCGGCAGGTCCGGGCGGAGTTCGGCGGCGACCTTCTCCAGGACCGCCCCGAACTCGGGATGGGCGGCCAGGTTGTGGCGTTCGAGAGCACCGGGTGTGGCCATAGGGTCGAGTCCATCGTCTGCTTTCCAGGACCTGCGGGAGCCGCACATCTGTGCCGCGCCCGGTGCAGGCTCACAGCCCCGGCAGCAGGAGGCTCCGGTGTGACCTGGTCCTGCAAAGAGAGAAGCAGCCAGTCCGCATCTGCGGCTTCAGTCGGCCGGCCGACCCGGTACGCTGCCTCCGTGCATTGCCTGACCCGTGTCCTCCTGTGCTCTGTTCTGCTGGCCACCCCTGTCCTGGCGGCCCCCGCCTCGTTGCCGGTTGCGCTTGGCCCACGCCTAGTCGTCGGTGACGGGCGCACGACGTCCGTCGCGCTCTCGCCGAACGGCAAGGTGCTGCTCACCGGTGGTGCCCGGCGTCTGCTGCGTGACCCCGGTACGGGCCGCGTGTCGAGGGCGCTTGGGGCCGAGGACTGCCTCTCGCAGGCCGTGGCCCTCTCGCCGGACGGCCAGCTGGCGGCGGCCAACTGCACGGGCAGTCCGGACACGGTGCGGGTCTGGGACGTGGCGAGCGGCAAGCTGGTGGGTCGCCACGCCTACCCGGAGTATCAGTTCGGGTTGAGCCTCGGCCCGACGGGACGGCTGCTGAGCGTGAGTGGGGGAAGCGTCTCCGCCGTGTTCGCCCGTGGGGAGACTCCCCCCACGGTTCTGGCCCAGGGTGAGGCCGCCGAGGTGGCCCCTGACGGTCAGACGTTCGTGGTCGTGCAGGGGAAGGAACTGCGCATTCACGAAGCCGCCACCGCCGCCAAGCGCAAGACGCTGACCCTAGGCCGGATCTCCACAGGGCCCAACGGACTGGTCTACTCGGCCGACAGCCGCTTCCTCGCCTTGAAGGTCGACGGGACGTGGCGACTGGTGGACCTGACGAACTTCAGCGTGGTGGCACTGGCGACCGGCGGGGCGGAGGTGCTCACCCTTTCAGCCGGCGCGCGGACGCTGCTGACCATCAGTGAGAACGGGCCAGAGGGGCGAGTGACCTTGCTGGAGCGCGGGTCAGGGGCCAAGCCGCGTTCCCTCTCGCAACCCATCAACGCCGTGAACTTCGACTGGCGGTCGGCCGCGTGGTCGGCAGATGGACGCCAGCTCTGGCTGGCCCCATCCATGGGGGGCCTCTCCCGGGTCGAGGTCTCCACGGGGCGGGTCCACCCTGTGCAGCTGACGGTCTTCGGGCAGAACGACGGCGCGGTGGTCGCCGCAGGCAGCCAGGCGTTCGTGAACCTCGACGAGGGCGCGGTGGTGGGCGTGGACCTCCGCACCGGGCAGATGACCGGGTCCTTTGGCAAGGGGGATCCCGCGTTCCCAGTAGGCCTGGGTGACGGCGAATTGCTGACGCTGGAAGCAGGACGGCTGCTGCGGTGGAGCGTCACGGGTGGCGCGCCCCGGCCGCTGCTGGAGGGGGTCAGGATCGCCACGCCGCAGGGTGACGGCACGGTGGCGCTGACGGAGGACGCGCTCTACCGCTTCCAGGACCTGTCACAGGCGCCACAGCAGTGGACGCTGCAAGAGCCTGCCCCCTACAGCTGGCTCTCGCCGAGTGCAGGCACAGGGCGGCTGATCGCCGGCTACGAGGGCATGACGGGCAGCGGCACCGACCTGATTGACCTGGACGAAGGTGAGACCTTTCCCCTCTCGGAGGACGGGGGGCCCGCTCTCCTCTCCCCGGACGGAACGCGCGTGGCCTGGCTGCGTTCCAGTGGCGTGCAACTGACCGATCTCCGGAGCGGCCAGGTGCTGTGGACCGGGAAGGGCCAGCCGATGGGAGGAACCTTCACGCCCGACGGAACCCGCCTGGTGGTGTCCCTGTTCGACGGCACGCTGGCCGTTCATGACGCTTCCTCCGGCCGGCTGCTTCAGACCCTGCCCGGTCACGGTTCCTGGGTAGAATCCTTTGCGTTCGGTGCGGATGGGCAGCTCGTGACCCTAGGTGTCGAAGGCACCCTGCGCGTGTGGGATCTGGTGCGCTGAAGAGCGAGGCACCCATCCTGACAATGAGCGAGGCTCGATCCTTCTTGCAGCGGCACCCGGGCAGATGGATGGTCCTGATGAGGACGTGTCCAGGCCGCCGCACCAGACGGCCCCGGTCCTGAGCGAAGTGGGCTGGATCGCAAGCGAGGAGGACCTGCACGCCATCCACGCCTAGACCCCTGCGGCAGGAGGGTCGCCACAATCCTCCTGGCGATCTGCTGAAGGAGAGGCCCCCACAGCACGTGCGAGACGCACAGCACCGGGCGGTGCCGGAAATGACGCACCAGGGTGTGCCTGCTCACCCAGCAGCGTCGCCTGGCGGGCCTGCATCAGGTCAGCAGACAGCTGGGGCGGCCCCGTGCACCCTCGCCTCCAGCGCAGAGTCCGCCGCGCTACTCTGCCCGAGCTATGGCGGAATTTATCGTGACGGAGGCGTTCGGCGGCCCCGGGGAGCAGGGGGAAGCGCGGGTCTTCGAGGCGGTCAAGGCCGCGTATGCGGGTGAGGAGGCCCTGGGCTTCTGGCGCTATCCCCTGGTCACCCGCGAGACGGTCCGCGAACCCGACATCCTGATCGCCGACCCCGAACTCGGCCTCACCGTCATCGAGGTCAAGAGCCTGCCGCTGGACACCATCGCGGGCGTCGTCGGCTACCGCTGGGACCTCTCGCGCCCTTACTACGGCAAGACGCATCTCAATCCCTATGAGCAGGCGCGGAAGCAGGCTCAACTTCTTGGTGAGATCGCCGTGCGGAAGGCGGGTTTGCCCCAGCTCGCCACTCGCGCCATCGTCGCCCTACCGCTGATCACCCGAGAAGCCTGGGACGAGCGCTTCGGACACCTGCTCTCGGACGTGCCGCTGCTGTTTGCGGACCAGATGACTCCCACACGTCTCCGCACAGCCCTGGCTCAGACCCCTCCGGTGCGCTACGGCGAAGCGCTGGACGACGCCGCGTGGCTGGCCCTGCGTAGCGCCCTGGGCACCAGTGGGAACGTGCCCAAGCGGGAGATCCGGGTGCCCTCCCCTGTGCCCACCTCCTCCCCACGCAAGGCGGACCTGATTGCCCGCACCGCCCGGCACCTGCATGCGTTCGACCTGCAACAAGAACTGATCGCCAAGACCATCCCCCCAGGGCCACAGCGCATCCGGGGCATCGCAGGCAGCGGAAAGACCGTGCTTCTGGCGCAGAAGGCGGCCAACATGCACCTCAAGCATCCGGACTGGAACATCGCCCTGGTGTTCTTCTCGCGCAGCCTCTACGACCAGATCCGGGGGCAGGTCGACCACTGGTTGCGGCAGGCCACCAACGGGGAGCAGAGCCTGCGAACCGCGCAGCACAAGCTCCGCATCCTCCACGCCTGGGGCAGCAAGGACCAGCCGGGCTTCTACCGCACGCTGGCCGACCAGGTGGGGGTCACGCCCCTGACCGTCGACCGCACGCCGCAGGGGTCACCCACGGCGAAGCTGCTCTTCGCCTGCCGGGCGCTCCTCCTTGACGCCCAGCTCACCGGGCGCAGCCTGCAGGTGTTCGACGCGGTGCTGATCGATGAAGGGCAGGACCTGGTGCACGAGGAAATGCAGCTCACCTTCGAGGAGAAGCAGGCCTTCTACTGGATGGCCTACCAGAGCCTGCGGCCTGTGGCCAGAGACGCCCTGTTCGACACCGGCGAGCCGGAGGCCCGCCGCCTCATCTGGGCGTACGACGAGGCCCAGAGCCTGGACACGCTGACCATCCCCAACACCCGGGCGCTGTTCGGGGACGCCGGGGCACAGGTGTTCGGAGCAGGGGTCGCCTACAAGGGCGGCATCAAGAAGAGCGAAGTCATGAACCGCTGCTACCGCACGCCGGGTCCGGTGCTGCTGGCCGCCCACGCGCTGGGGATGGGCCTACTGCGGGAGGAGGGCATGCTCGCAGGGCTAACCAACAAGGCCGACTGGAAGGCGATCGGCTACGAGGTGGACGGCCAGTTCCGCAGTGGCAGTGAGGTGACCCTCACCCGGCTTCCGGAGAACTCGCCCAACCCCCTGCCGCAGTTCACGGATGAGCCGCTGGTCACTTTCGGCAACTACCGCGACCGGCAGTCCGAGCTGGAGGCCCTGGTCACCCATCTGCGTCAGGACCTGTCCGAGCACGGCCTGCAGCCCAGCCGCCAGATTCTGGTCGTGGTCCCTGGCCTGGACTGGGCGCCGTACACCCTGCAGCGCGAGGTCTTCCAGGCCCTTCGAGCAGCGAACATCAGCGTCTATCTCCCCGGCAACAAGGACGTGAACGTGCCGAAGCAGAAGTGGCCGAATACGGACCCCAACGGGTTCTGGCGGGACGGGGCGGTGACAGTCTCCCCCGTGATGCAGGCCAAGGGGAACGAGGCGGATGTGGTGTACGTGGTGGGTCTCGATCAGGTGGCCGTGCGGGAAGACCACATTCCGCTGCGCAACCAGCTATTCGTGGGCGTGAGCCGCAGCCGGGGCTGGGTGCGGCTGAGTGGGGCGGGAATGAACGGAACACTGGCCGACGAGATTCGCCGGGTCCTGGTCGCCGGGGACACGCTGCGCTTCACCTACCGCCCGCCCCGGCGCATGCTCGACGCCGTGGAGTAAGCGTTGCGGCCTCTCCCCTCTGCAGTCCCACCGCAGACCCGCGTCGCTTTTGCTGCTGGTCGTCCAGAAGGATCGGCAGGGCCCCGTCGCTCACGACCGCCTCGCCTCGCCCAGGGCCTCCAAGGGTTCTTTGACCCGCTCGGCGGAGGTCGCCGGGTGCCGGGGCTTCCCCTACACGCCGAGCCCGCCAGCCCTGCCACCCCGCACCTGCCTGTGCATGGTCCACAGACAGCCCCACAGCCAGCCAGGGCGGCACGCCCGGTGCGGTGAGGACCAGTTCGACCGCCAGGCTCAAGTTGCCGTGCCATTGGATGACTTGAACGCCTTCGCCGCCAGCCTGCAGGTCCAGCGAGCTCAGGTGCTCGCCGCGTTAGGGAGCTGTGCGGTGAAGGGGACGGCCAGGGCACTGGGTCTGTGGAGGGTATACGCCGTGTGGACCACGACCAATTGGCGAGCGGCAGGAGAGGCCCGAAAGCCACTGGCACGCTTCATCTACTGCCCAGGCGACGCCGCGACCTGACTCCCCTGCCGCGTGCACGCCGTCTCCTGCACGCCCAACTGGGCGCACCTCAGTCGCCAGGTCTGGATGAGGGCGACCCGCGAGACCCCCTGTCCATCAGGTGCATGGGACGCTCAGGGGCCAGGCGACGCCTCGCGAGTACGCGGCGTTGTGATATCCCAACTCTGCTGAGAACAGCCGCGGGGGAGCCCCAGAGTTGGGAACGTTCGGGAGGGCGTCAGCAGCGAGGCGACCCTGGAATGGAGGAATGCTCCCGGAACCAACCAGCGGGCCTCATACGCCCAGCTCATAGCGCACCAGCTCGTTGTGACGCCCCACCAGCAGGCGGGTACCGTCCGTGCTGAACGCCGCGCCCTGAGCGCCTTCTCCTGCCCGGCCCAACTCCAGCACGGTCTCCCGCGCCAGCACGTCCCAGAGCCGCACCACTCCGTCACCGAACACCGTCGCCAGGACCGGCAACACTGGGTGGAAGGTCACGCCATGCACCACGCATCCCGTCCACCAGAAGCGGTGGTGTGAGGTCCAGCCGGGTGCCTGCCACAGCCTCACCTTGCCGTCCTCAGCGGCGGCCACCAGGTACTGCCCGCCTGCACTGAAGGCCACGGTCCGGCCCCGACCTTCCAGGGCCAGGGTCGCCTCACAGCGGCCGGTCATCACGTTGTAAACATGCACATGGCCTTCCGCGGTGGCGGTCGCCAGACGCTGACCGTCCGGACTGAACGCCAGCGCCAGGGCACCCACGCCCTCAAAGGAAGCAAAGAGGCCCCCCGTCTCGACGTACGAGACCACCAGACGGCCATCTCCATACGCTGTGGCCAGACAGCTCCCGTCGGCCGAGAGGGCCACGGCCCGCACCGGCAGGTCCCCCCGGGACAGGGTGCGCTCGACCTTTTCCACGGGAAGCTGCCAGATCCGCACCTCCCGGTCCCCGCAGGTCGCCGCCAGCCGGGCGCCATTCCGGGCGACGTCCAGCCCCAACACCCGGCCGCTGACCCCGTCCAGTGCCTGGCACCCTAGGCCATTGTGGTGACCCATCAGTGCAATGCTCTGTCCATCCGAGACGACCATAGCGTTTCCAGCAAAGGCCACATGCCGGTTGCCCTTGTGGGGAATCAGGTGCGTGCTCCTGAGCGTCAGATGGACCCCCGACTCTGTGGGGGCAGGCGGGCGCACATGGTCTGAGGCCGCCGTGGGCCCCCTCGTGGGCGCCTCTGCGTCTCCCTCGGCCACCCACCCGGCCTCCCGCACCACCCGCGCGGAGGCCGCCGAGGCCTGAATCTCCTCGTCAATGACCGGCACGGTCAGCACGTCCCGCAGGGTCGTGGCCAGCTTGGTCGCCATAAAGAACTGGGTCCGGTCCACGTTGCCGTCCATGGCTGCCTCGCTTTGCTCGCATTGCCAGACGGCGGCCTTCAGTCGGCGCGCCAAGTTCGCGATCAGCCCCGAGACCTCGTCCATGCGCTGCTCGATTCCGTCCAGAGCCACGCAGCGGCGCTGCACGTCGGCCGCGTAGAGGTCCACCTCCGCCGCGTACTGCTGCGCGGCGGTCTTCGCCTCCTCACCCTTCTTGGCCACGATCAGGCCCCCGACCAGCGCCGCCGGTGCCACGAACAGGCCCCCCGCGACCAGGGTGCCCAGAGCCACCCCACCACCACCGGCCGCCAGAGAGCCCCCACCCAACCAGGCGAGCAGGGCGCTGTTCGCAGCGGCTCCGCTCAGGCCACTGATCGCGGCCCCAGTGCTGGCCGTGCCCAGCGCCGTGACCGCCCCTATGACGCCGACACCTGTTCCCACGCCGGCCACGCCGGCCTGCAGGACCCCACCGGCAACGCCCAGACCGCTGGTTGCGAAGCCCTCGAACTCCCTGAGCGTCTCTGGCGACATGTTCAGGTGCACGGAGAAATCCTTGTCGGTGATGTTCAGCTTCTGCTTCTGGCGGAGCCAGAGTCGGCCGAAGTCGGCCATGACGCCCTGCTGCACCGACCACTTGTGCGCTTCTAACTGCTCGGCCCGCTTCCGGACCGTCAGCAGGCGTTCTTCATGCTGCCGCTGGGCCTTCTCGGCACGTGCACTGGCCTCTTCCTGAACCGCTTTGGCTTCTTTCAAGGCCATCCCGCCGTCAATCCCCTTCTTGACGGCGCCGGCAGCGAGGGCTCCGAGGACGTAGATGATCGGGGCCGGCATCAGCGCGTCCTCCCCATGCGAAGATCCGCTGGACTGGCAGCGCACGCACGGTTGAAAGGAGCAACAACGCTCCACGGGGGAGAGGCGCTCGGCCAGAGGGGGAGGGAAAGCAACATGGCAGTCTCCTTGATCAGAGGTCCAGCACGAAAGTGGGGTCGTTCAGGCGCTGCTCGAACTCGGCCAGGTCACGAAAGGGACTCGATTTGGCCAGGTCCAGGATGCCGCTGAGCATCAGCTGCATGCCCGGAAGGTCTCCCTGCACCTGCGCCTCATCCAAGGCCTCGAACATGCGCCCGAAGTTCTGCCGCCGCTCGTCGAAGGTGCGCTCGAGATACAACTCCAGCACCTGACGGGTCGAGTGGATCTGCTCGGTGGTCGTCTGGCGCCAGGCATCGATCTGGGCGCGCTTCGTGGTCTCCACCTGGGCGAACTTGGCATAGTCCACGTAGGCGTCGGCCAGCTGCCGGGCGGCCATCAGGGCCATCTGGGCACCCGCCGCCCCGCCCCCGCCGGTGGCCATCCGCAGCCCCACTCCGAGCAGGCTGGCCCCCCGGTCCGGTTCGGCCGTGACGGACTCGGCGGCGTCCATGCGCGCCGCGACCAGCCGACGGACGGCCGCTTGCTTCGCTTCGTGCAGGGCGTGCGCCCGGTCCTCTTCGTTGGCCAGGCGGCCAGCGAGTTCGCCGCCCAGACCTGTCAGGGAGTTGAGCTGCTCCAGCACCTGCTGGGCCATTGCGATGCGTTCGTGGGTTGAATGGATCATGACCAGTCTCCAGGGTGCAGGGGATTCTGACTCTCAGTAGACCCCAGGGCCTCTGACAGGCTTCTTGTGGAGTCCGGCGCCGACGGGAGATGTGCCCCTCCACCATTCCGGTGCGGGCCTGATCCTGCCCCACAAGGAACTGTTGGAGCGTGTGGCCGGCGGCGCGAACGGCGACCACGTGCTGCACTAGGCCGCCAGGGCGTTTCCGAAGGCTAGGTTCCGTTTACGGCAGCACTTCACAGCCCGAGATCACGGGACGACCCACCGCCGGCCCTGCTGAACGCCGCAGGTCGGCGGTGGGCCGCGACGGGTTGCCCCACTCCGCTGCCTCTGACGGCTGCCTGGCCCAGAGCCCGCGCTACTCGCAGGCCACCCCGTCACCGTCCCGGTCCAGGCCGGCCCGGTACCCCGGCTGCCCCCGCAGCAGCGGCGCTTTGCCAGCAGCGCGCACCGCCGCGCAGTTCGGATATGAGGCGGGCGGAGCTGAGGGGCTGGGCGCTGGGGCGTCGGGGGGACGGGACGTGGGTGCCGTGGCCGGCCCCCGGCCCCTCTCGGTGGTGATGGCGTAGCGGCCCCCCGGCTGTACCGTGACCGTGACGGTCCCCTGCTGGTCGGTGCGGTAGACGGTGGCACCGACTTTGCGGTAGAGGCCCAGCGCCGTGCCCGTCGGGTGCCCGTAGTTGTTGGGCCCCACCGACACGACCACGTTCTTCGGCCGCACCGCCGCCAGCCACGCCGCGCTGTCCCCGTTCGCCGCCCCGTGGTGGATGCTCTTGTACACGTCCACCGGCCCCCAGAAGCTGCCCGGTTTCTGGCGCAGCCAGGCCTGGGTTTGAGGCGTCTCGCTGTCTCCGGTCAGCAGCGCCCGGAAGGTGCCGTACTGGATCAGTAGCCCCACGCTGTTCGCGTTCTGGTCATCACGGGGCATTCCTGGGGGCGGTGGGATGACGGTGAGCTTCACGGCCCCCAGATGGATCACCTGCTCACGGGCCAACAGTCCCTGGGTTCCGGCCTGACCCACCACGTTCAGAAGTCGGCTGTACGTCTGTGTGGTGGCGGCAACGCCGTTGTTCAGGAACAGCTTGGGCTTGAACAGAGCGATCGCCGGAATCAGGCCCGTGATGTGGTCGGCGTCCCCGTGGCTGGCGGCGGCGAGGTCAAGGCGGGTGACCCCGTACTGACGGATGAGCTCCCGCATTCGGCTCTCGCTGCGTCCGCCGTCGTACAGCAGGGTCTGCCCGGTGGGGGCCGTCACCAGCACGGCGTCGCCCTGCCCCACATCCAGGAAGCGGATGGTCAGGACGCCGGAAGGCGCGGCCTGGGCCGCCGCCATGCCCAGGGTGAGGGTGGCCAGGGTCAGCCGCCGCCTCACAGGTCGATCTCTCCGGTGGGAGCCGCGCTGTTCAGGGCGTCGAGCTGGGACTGGGCCGCCGTACGGCGCCGGGCCGTNGCCCAGGGTGAGGGTGGCCAGGGTCAGCCGCCGCCTCACAGGTCGATCTCTCCGGTGGGAGCCGCGCTGTTCAGGGCGTCGAGCTGGGACTGGGCCGCCGTACGGCGCCGGGCCGTTTCCGCGTGGTCGATCTCGATCTCGAGGTCGCCGTGCTCGACGTGCAGCCGAACCACGTCCCCCTCCTGGATCCCGCCGGGCAGGCTGGCGAGGTCCCAGTCGGCGGTGGTGCCGTCGGGCAGCTCGACGCGGGCGACGCTCCCCTCGACGCCGTCCACGGTGATCCAGGTCGGTCCCGCCAGGGTGGGCGGGGCGTCGTCATGCTCGGGCCGTGCGTGCTCCGGATCCATGCCGCAAAGTAGCGCGTGACGGTGGGAAGGGCATGTCAGGATGCCGCCATGCGGACATCCTGGCACGCGGCTGTTCGAGTGACCCCGACGTCAGACCAGTCCCCCCACGACCGGGCCAACCGGGAGCAGGCCGAGCTGCTGCGGGACGCGTTGGGGGACCTGTCTCCTTCAGGGCCACCGCCCGCCCCGGCCTCGCCTCCGCCGCGCCCCGCCGGGTCGGCCGATTCCGAACGGGAACCGGCTCTTCTGGAGACGCCGCCTGACCCGTCTCGCGGTACAGCTGAACCCCCGACGGGCGGCGTCCTCACGCCTCCTCCACCGGCCTCCCTGCTCTGAACTCCAACCCTCAGCTCACCGGGACAGGCGACCCACACGTGGCCAGGCCCGACCTCCGGCACGCGGGAAGCCTCCCCCCTATGCCTCCCCCCGGCGCGGCGGCACATCTGCTTGAACGCCCACCCGAGTGGTGACAGCGTGACCCTGAGGATGTGCGCATGGTCGGCGGCCTGCCCCGCTCCCAGGAACATCTCCAGGAGGACCCATGAACAGCAAGATCGCCCTGACCGCCGCCCTGCTCCTCGCCGGGGGCGTGGGGGCCGCAGCCTACGCCGGAGCGCAGACCCAGCGGGACGTCCAGGCGCAGCTGGCGCAGATGCAGGACACGTTGGCGCGCAGCGGGATCGCCACCCTCAAGCCTGGTCCCCTCCACAAGACCCTGATGGGCGGCACCCAGGACACCGTGGTCACGCTGTTCCCGAACACGCCGGACCGTCTGGACATCACCCTACGCAGCCGCATCCACAACGGGCCCTTCCCCCAGGGCAAGAGCTTCGGGGCCGCGCGCATCGTTACCCAGGTGATCTTTCCCCCGGACGTTCAGGCAGACCTCGACGAGGCCTTTTCAGGACAGAAGATCACCCTCCAGACCCAGGTGCAGTTCGGCGGAAGCAGCGTTACCACCTACCAAGTCCCGGCGGGGCAGTACGCAGAAGGTGACGGGGAGATGACGTGGCGCGCCCTCTCCGGAACCGTCCACAACCGTGGGGACCGGGTCACGGCCACCGCACAGTGGCCTGGAGCCGAGTTGCGGGGCGACGGCTTGGATCTGCAGGTCGGCCGGCTGTCGTGGGACTTCCAGGGCGTGCAGAGCCCGGACGGACTGGGCGACAGCGAATCGCAGTTCCGGCTGGAGCGGATCGGCGGCGTGAGCGGCGGCACCCGGGTGGTGCTCTCCGACCTGCAGAGCAAGGGGCAGGTCACCGGAGACGACCGACACCTGAGCAGCGCGGTCCAGTACCGGGTGGGGCAGCTTCAGGTGGACGACCGGACCTTCGATCAACTGCGCCTGGACCTCTCGGTCGATCGGCTCGACCGCCCGGCCCTCGTCCGGCTGGGCCAGCTGGGTTCCGAGCTGGACCAGGTGCCTGAGGCGGAACTGAACCGCCTGATGACCGACCTGCTGCGGGCCGCGCCGCAGTTTCAGATCGACCGGCTGTCGGTCGGTGAAGGGGCAGAGGAGGTGGTGGTGACCGGACGCGTGGGATTCCGGCCGGGCCCAGGGGCGAACTGGGAGACGCTGATACTCGACCCGGTGCAGCTCCTCTCCACCCTCGACGTGCAGGCCCAGGCGCGGACCGGGGAGACGGGACTGCGTCAGCTGCTCGGCCTGGCCATGGAGGAACACGAGGTGCAGGCGGCCATTGACGAGGGGGAGGCGATGGGTCTGTTCGTACGCCGCGGCGACCGTTACGAGGCCGACCTGCGGATGGGATCGGGCGGCACCTACCTCAACGGTCAGCCCCTGGAGTAGTCCGGGAGCAGCGAAAGCACGGCGGCTTCGAGAAGTGGGCCACGCGCTTCTGGTGCGCGTGGCCCACTTTCTCCTCTCCCGGACGTGATGCAGGGGCTGAGCCCCACAGTCACGTTCTCAGACGCCGGCCACCTCAGAACACCAGGGTGACATTGAAGTCCGACAGGAAGCCGGTGGCCCGGTCGTAGGCCCGGATCATGTCGGCTTCCTGGCGACTGACGATGACGTTGCAGCGGTCAGCGGCCAGGGCCTGCACGATGAGCGCCGCGTGCCCGCCGCGTTCGGTCATCCGTTGCGCTTGCCCCACACTGCGGGCGTAGCCGCTGACCCCCTCACTGCGCACATCCATCGCGTTGTAAGTCCACAGCAGGCTGCCGTCCATACTATAAATACGGGGCAGCAGGCAGGGAGAGAAGTCCGTACCCCGGGCGTCAATAATGAGGCCGGCAAAGCGGGCGGTCGGTGCAGGACGAACCACAGTCACGACATTGATGTTCGTGACGTTCACCGTGATCCGTGGGGCAGGCGGACGTGGAGTCAGCACTTTCAAGAGGTTCGTCGCGCTGCCCAGGGGGGCACTCATCTTCACGAAGACGATGCTTGAGCCGTCCGGCATACGCTCAATGCGCGGTTCCCCGACGATCTGCCCACGGACGACCGCGCTCACTCGGGTGGAGATGTCATCGTTCTGCAACTCGAAATCCTTGACGGTGGTCTGGGCGTCCACGCGGACACCAGCTAGAGCGACCGCCAGCAGGCGCTGCGCGTCGGCAGTGGCCGCCGCCTTGCCCTGCAGGTAGGCCTGGGCCTGCGACAGCCCGGGCCGGGTGGTGGCGGCCCCCTCCACGGTCACGGTCTGGGCATTCCAGTCGATGGTGGCCGTCTGACCGAGGGGAGCGCGCGCGGCGGGGAGGGACAGCGCGGTCGGTACCGGCTGGACATCGGCCGCCGCGAACGAGCCGCCGAGGGCGAGGATCAGGGAGAGCACTTTGTTCATGGGAACCTCCAGGGAAGGTCAGGGGCGGTAGGTGGCCCGGATCTCTGTGCCCGTCACGCTGGTCACGGTGAGTTGCAGGCCCTCGAGCAGGTCGGCGAGCAGGTCGGCACTGCCACCGAACTCGACCTGCACTTCCGTGCCGGCCGCGTCGAACGCGCGCGACGACACGGTGCTGAATTGCGGCGTAGTGCGGGCCTGTTGCAGCCAGGTGCTGTAGGCCCGGTAGCTGGGGAAGCCGGAGACCCGGACGGTGAAGGTGCGCCGCGCCGCTGGGCCCGTGCCGGCCAGCCAGTCGATGATGCGGGAGGCGACCGGCGTCTGGGCCTGCCCCGCCGCGCGCTGCAGCGCCATCTGTCCGGCTGCCTGCGGGCTGACGCCCGTCCCGACCCCCGTGAGCACTTGGTAGAGCAGCTGCTGTCCGGTACCTGCGTCCACCACCTTGACGCCGAGCTTCGCGGTGAACGACAGCAGTCCAGCGCTTTTCAGGGCCTCGGGGACGGTGACATTGGGCTCAGCGGTGGCCGCGCCTGTGACGATCAGGTCCGCGCCGAAGCGCGCCGCCACCTCGCGGGCCACCTTCGGATCGGCCAGCGCCTGTTCTCGCAAGGCGAGCCGTTCGGTCTGTGAGGGATCCAGCACCCGGAAGCCCCGCTCCTGCAGAGCCGTAGACAGTAGGGCCTCGGCGGTCGAACTGCCGTTGGGTTGCCCGGCCGAAGTCTCGGGCAACAGCACCAGCACGCGGGGATCCCCGGTGCGGTCGAGCAGGGCCCGGATCTGTTGCGCCAGCGGCTCTTTCGAGACGGCGAAGGTGGCCTGAACGGTGTAGACGCCGCCTTCCTGACGCTCGGTCTGCACACTCACGAGTCGGGCCAGGCCCCCGCTGCGGCGAACGACAGCATCACGGACGAGTTCGTAATTCACTGTCTGCGTCTCGGCCGTGACGACCGCGCCGAGCACGAGGTCGGTGGCCGCGCGCTGCGCCTCAGCGATCGCGACGGCCCGGGCCGCTTGCAGGGTGGTCTGGATGGCCGCCTGGCCCTGGGTGGTGACCTGCTGCTCGGCCACTTGCGCAATGAGGGGCATCAGAAAAAGGGCTTCACGGTGAAGCCGACGAGTTTCGAGGGCCGACCGTCAAAGCTCAACGGACTGAAGCTGTAGTACTGAGAATACCCCACATACACGCTCGGTGACATCAGGTTGAACTTGATGCCGTACTCTTTATAGTCAAAGACCAGTTCGACCATACGCACCAGGTCACGGCGGTCCCTCACAATCACACTTTTGGTATCCAGCTGATACGACGACACCTTGAAATCTTCCCCTGCTTCCAAAAGGGATTGAAGACTTTTTGGGTTGAAGTCGCCGTCATTGATCTTGGTATAAATCAGACAGGATCCAGAGAGGCCGAGAATGTCGTCGATAGAGGAAATCTTCTCAAAGTCGATCTTGAACTTACCGGTCTTGAGGGAGACCGTGCACTCACGCTCTGCATCCATACTTACATCTCTCAAATACCCTTCGGGAACACCGAGCTCGCGGGCATTCCTGGCGTCGATATAAATGAAGTTGGCACCGGGAATAAAATTGTATTCGTTCTCGTTCGCAACTACAGCCGAAGAAGTCAGCAGGTTTTTGGCAAGGGAGACAGGCATATCGAGGTCATAAGACAACGCAGCAGCCCCCACCTCGCTCAAGTTCTGAGCACCGTAGCCATGAATCCCTACAACACTCGCCACAGTCAGGTCTGAATTCGGATGCCGAAGCGAGTTGACATACACCGGGTGCTTCCCCGTCCCGTAAAAGGCATGCCAGACAGAAAAGCTCCCCAAGTAGTCCCGGAGGAAAAAAAGCGACTCCTTGGCCAGTGAAATGACCTTGACGTCTCCCCGGCCGATGCCAGGCGCTTCAAGCGTCAGTGTGGCGCGGTTGCTGCCTTCCCGCGAGAAGGGCTCGAGCACACGGGCCACGGCCATCAAGGTGCCCGGTGCCAGACGCACCTTCAGGGTGTAAGGAATCTTCACCGTACCCGGCTGACCTGCGCTGGTCGTCGGATCCTCGAGCTTGACGTCGACGATGCGCACACCTGCCTTGATCAGTTCAGCCACCTGCCGCACGGCCTCGATTTCCTTGCTTTTCAAATCCAGATCGAGCAGTGCCGCGTTCGCGATGGAGCTTCCCGAAAGGCTCAGGGCCGTCCGCAGGTTCTGCTGAGCACTCGCGTAGGTGGGGTCCAGGGTCACTGCCTGCTGCAAGGCCGCCGCAGCCGCCTTGGGATCTTTCTGAAGCAGTGAGAGGGCTTGATAGTTCAGGATCACGGCCTGGTTGTTCAGGGTCTCGGGCTGCAAGATGGTCTGCATCTCCGCCGGACTCGGCGTGATACCGAGCTTGTTGAGGACAGCCAGGACCAGTTGCTTTTCCAGCGTGAAGATCGAGTCGATGGACCCCTCGGCCGTCACGCCCCCCTCGACCCGGCCCGTCGAGGTGTTGACCAGCTGCAGATCGACACGCACGTTGCGCCCGATCGCCGCGTAGGAGCCGGTCAGCAGGGTCTGGACGCCAAGGACCTTGCCGAGTTGCGCTGCCTTGCCCGGATCCACTGCGCCACTGGCTCCCAAGGCCTGTTCTTTCAGCACCTTGTCCAGCTGCTCGCGCTGCACCACGGTGAGCCTGCCGATCTTGGAGAGGTCGGTGGTGAGCATGTCCGCCAGGCCACGACTGATCCAGGCCGCGTCCGGATTTGGCGTGTTGCTGTTGAGATAGACGACCCCCAGGGTGGTCGACTGGGCCAAGGTCGAGGACCCGAGCGCCAGCAGACCCGCTGTCAGGGAGATGCGTGAGCTGCGCGTGAATCTCATGTGGAGAGCGTAGAGCGTTCTGCCTTGCGGCGCTGTCACATTTGCTGGGTCATGTGACCGGGGCGGCAAGACTGCTGTAACCCTCCCCTGCTTCGTTCACTCTGACGCTCCCCGAGGGCGACTTCGTCCCGGACTCCCCCGGGTGCCGGGCCACTCCAGAGGTCAGCGAAGCTGCCAGAATCCGGCCAGGATGAAGACCTACTCCACCGCGGACCTTCAGGCCGTCGCGCACTTCCTGTCGATCTTCGAGCAGGAGGACTTTCCCTTCGTACGTCGCCTGAGTCCGTCGGATCCTACCGCCGACGGACGCCGTTTCGTGCTGCCGACCTACCACCGGCAGGTCGACCGGCTGGTCGACGTGTTAAACCGGGACGGTTGGGTCTACGGCGACCGTGACTTCCGGTGGCCGCAGTGGGCGCAGACTGAAGAAGCCCGCCGGCTGCGGGACGATCCGGAGGCGCTGGCGCAGGCCACTCCTCTTCAGCTGGCCCGGCTGCTCACCATCTTCGTTCGGCAGGAACGCTTCGACGACGGAGCGAGGCAGGACTTCTGGGAGTCGGGCCTGCTCACGGGCATCCTGCGCCGGGCGGCCCGACTGGCCGAGGAGGGCGGCGGGACTTACCTCTCCCCGGCAGCTCCTACCACAACCGGGTAATCCCAGCCTTGGGTCTGATGGGCATCTGCCGAGTCGGAGCAGCGGCGCGGATCAGGCACCGCTGGTCATCCGTTCGGCCAAGGCCAGCACGTCTTTCGGATTGAGCACGCCCTTGAACCAGATCAGCCGCTCGCCGAAGTCACTGGGGTCGACCCCCGCCTTGTCGAGGTTGAGCCGCTCCGAGACGCAGACGATCACGTCCGTACGCCCGGACTTGCGGAGCAGATCGAACTTCTTGCGCAGGTACTCGGGGCGCCAGTAGCCCACGATCTCGACGAGCACGCTGCGGCTATCCGGGTGCACCAGGCGGAAGTCCGGCACGATCACCCCACCAGGCACCGAGACGAGGTCCACTTCGCGCTCGAGTTGCCAGGGTGTGTCGAGTTTGGCGAAGCGCTCGGAGAAGCCCGCTTCCAGGGCGGAGTCGTGCTCCTCCGGCGGCTTGTAGTGGCTGACGTATCCGTCCTCACTGGTCAGCTCGAACAGCCACTCGGCCTCGGACTCGTCCACCCAGTCGAGATCCTTGCGGGGCTTGAGCGTCGCGGTCAGGTCCCATTTCGTGACATGGAGGAGGGCCGGGAGGAACTTGGCCATGGCCAGTCCGTAGCGGGTGGTGCTGGAAAAGAGGCTGGTGGGCCCGTCCATGGTCAGGGTGAAGCCGTGGGTGGCGTCTCCCTCCACCGTGACCATCAGGCCGAAGAACTTGGTGTATTTGAGGAGCTGCTTGTAGCGGGCGGGTTCGTTGCGCCTCGCGGTGATGATCAGGCTGTATGCGCGGTAGAGCTGCCCCTGGGCCTGGGCCAGGTTGAAGCGCTCCAGGAGATCCCCCGGTTCCGGGGGATCGAAGGCCACCAGCCGCTGCTGGTCGGGCAGGTCCGCATACAGGAGGTCGGCGAGGTCCTCGGCGGAGAGGGGACGCTCGGTCACGAGGCTCTTCGCGGCCTGTTCCAGGACCAGGGTGCGGCGGTGGCGACTGGGCGGTTGAGCCTGGGCGAGTTCGAAGACCTTGGCCCGGATATGGCCCGGGTCCACGTCGCTTCCGGTCTCGAAGGTGGACGACCCATTGGTGAGCAGGTGCGCGAAGCCCCGCAGGACCTTGAAGTCCGAGCGTCCGGCTTCCAGGGCCTTGAGCTCCTCGTCGAGGTCGGCGCGGCGCTGGTTCAGGTTGGCCTCGAAGGCCTGGGTGACGGACTCGGCCAATCGCAAGTTGTTCGTCGTGGCCTTCAGGCGGCGGGGCTCCACGAGCCCCGCTTTGACGCGGAACATCAATAACTCAGTCGGGAGCATTCACGTTCTCCCAGAAGTGATCGGCGATGGCTTTCGCGTCCGACTGCCAGTGCTGGCCCCGGCGTTGACGGCTGACCCGCTCCTCGCTGGTGCCCTCGGTGATGACCTCATACAGCACCGCCTGCTTGCCTTCGGCCTTGCGCAGGATGCGTCCCAGCCGCTGGATATGCTCGCGCTCGGTCGCGGTGCCGGACAGCACGACGGCAATGCTCGCCTCCGGAACGTCCACACCCTCATTCAGTACCCGGCTGGTCACGATCACCCGGTAGTCGCCGCTTCGGAACCTGTCCAGCAGCGCGTGCCGCTCCTTGACCGGGGTCTGGTGGGTGATGGCCGGGATCAGGAACTCGCGGCTGATGCGGTACACCGTCGCGTTGTCGTCGGTGAAGATCAGGGTGCGCTCGTGTGGGTGGTTCGCCAGCACTTCTTCTAGGACGCGCAGCTTGCCTTCGGTCCCGTAAGCCATGCTCCGGGCTTCCCGGTGGGCGAGCATGGCCACCCTCCCCTGCGGGGTCCCACTGCTCATCACGAACTCCTTCCAGCCCTTCAAGGAACCCAGTTGAATCCCGCTGCGCCGCAGGAAGTCGTTCCGGGTCCGGATCAGTTCGTCATACCTTCGCTGTTCCAGGGGACTGAGCCGCACCCGGATGATCACTTCGCGGTAATCCGCCAGGGTCTCCCCCGCCAGGTCTTCCGGAGCACAGTGGTAGACCACTGGCCCGACCAGGTCTTCGAGGTGCAGCTCACGGCCATCGCTGCGCTTGGGGGTTGCGGTCAGTCCCAGGCGGTAGGGAGCCAACCCCAGTTCCGCCACGGACCGATGAAAATCACTTGGAAGGTGGTGGGCCTCGTCGAACACCTGCAGCGCGTACTGCCCGGCGAGTTGCTCGGCGTGAATCGCCGCCGAATCGTAGGTGCTGATCAGCACGGGGGTCTGGTCCTTGCTGCCGCCCCCGAGCAGACCCACCTCCGCATCGGGAAAAGCGGCCAGCAGCCCGGAATACCATTGGTGCATCAGGTCCAGGGTGGGCACGCAGATCAAGGTGCTGCGGGGCGTGTCGCGCATGGCCAGCTGGGCCACCAGGGTCTTTCCCGCCCCGGTGGGCAGGATGACCACGCCGCGCCGACCCGCCTGTTTCCACGCGTTCAGGGCGAGCTGCTGGTGCCGGTAAGGCTGCACTTCCCGGGCATACCCCAGGTCCAGCTTTTGGAAGCTTGCCGCCTCGTCACGGAACGCCACGCCCGCTCCGCGCAGACCCTCGACCACCTCCCGGTACACCTTCCCCGGGGCCCGCCAGGACTGGCTTCTCGCATCCCAGGTGAACAGGCCAGCAACCACTTCCGGCACCTCGGACATCACGAGGGTGCCGCGGTCGAGGCGCAGGGACGAAGTCATTCGGCCCGCATGCTACCGGGCCATCCGGGGAGTGTCGGGAAAGGATGCACCCTTTGGCCAAGGTGCGTGGCGCTGCTCCCGGGCTTCAGGTCAGGCCTTCCCCGGGAGCCGCTGGCGCGGACCACTCCAGCAGCGTGCGCCCCCATGCCACCGAGCAGGCGTGTGCCCCGACCCAGGCCCGGTGCAGGCCTTCCTGGAGACAAGGCCGCACCCCCAGCGTTCACTGCTGGCGAAAGTGCGGCGCAGTCCACGCTCCTGGTCATACCGGTCGCGCATGTGCGGCGATCGAGCCGTCATACCGACATCCAGGCTCGGCGCGCGGTCGGCTCGCATGACACGCTTCATGAATGGCCTCACGCTGCAGGTCGCTCCACACTGCCCCATGGACGAGGCCAGCGGCTCGTCAACCCTTATGGGTTCTGGTCCTGTGGTCAACCTGTCTCGCGACAGGTCGGCCATGAGGGAGCGGGCGGCTGGTCGCTCCCCGCCCTCACGGGTCAGGGGAGGTCACTCCGGTCCCAGCGGCTCGCCGGGCAGCGCCTCGCCGGACCAGGTCGCCGGGGGCACGGCCGCCTCCCCGTCTCCGGCACCGACCACCTCGCCAGGCAGCCTCTCGGCGGCGGGCAGCGGGGCCGGCTCGGCACTCCCGAAGCTGGCCGGGGCGGTCACCACGGGGACCGGCTCCCGGCCC
>NZ_JASNGB010000240.1:0-1638 GCF_030271215.1 Deinococcus rhizophilus
CGGGGGGCCGCGTGCCGTTGCGCCGCGCCGTGCTGCGCCTGACCGTGCCCTTCAGCCTGCTGGGGCTGCCCGCCGTGGCCCTGCCGACCCCTGCCCCCTGGGTGGGCGTGCAGCTCGCCGGGCCGCGTGGAACGGACGACCGGGTGCTGGGGCTGGCGCGGGCGCTGACCGCTGGGGGGCTGAAAGCCAACCCCTGACCGCTCCCCTACAATGCCCCCCATGAAGACCGATCCCGTGGACCTGACCCTCTTTCTGGCGCAGAGCGTGGTGGACCAGCCCTCGCTGGTGCGGGCCTCGCGGCGCGGGCCGACCGTGATCGTGCGCGTCGGCCCCGGCGAGGAAGGCCGACTGATCGGGCGCCAGGGCCGGGTCATTCAGGCGATTCGCACGCTGGTGCGGGCCGCGACCGATCCCGCCGACCGCGTGAGCGTGGACCTCGACGCGCCGCGCAAAGGCTGAGGGTGGGCGCGTGAATCCGCCGGACGACACCACCCGGCTGGGCTATTTCCTGGGGCCGCACGGGGTCGCGGGCGGCGTGAAGGTCTACGTGCTGGGCGACGCCGCGCAACTGCTGGCGCTGCCGCGCGTGTGGGTGGAGGGCCGGGGCTGGCTGCGGGTGCGCCGCGCCGACCCGCTCGCGCCGGGCGTGGCGCTGCACCTCGGCGGAATCACCACCCGCGAGGGGGCCGAGGCGCTGCGCGGCGCGAACGTCTATGCCGACGACGCCGACCTTCCCCCGTTGCAGGAGGGCGAGTACTACTACCACGAGCTGCGGGGCCTTCCTGTGTACGGGCAGGCGGGCGAGCGGCTGGGCGAGGTCGCCGACGTGCAAGACGGCGGGCATCAGGACCTGCTGGTCGTCTCGCATCCGGCGGGCCAGGGCTTTTTGCCGCTTCAGGCCCCCTACGTCGAGGTGCGCCTGAACGCGCGAGGCCGCCCCGAGGCGGTCGCCCTGACGCCCGACGCCCCGGCCGGGCTGCTGGGCGAGGAGGAAGGGGAAGCGTGAGGGCCGCGTGCTGACGTTCTCCTTCCTGACCCTCTTTCCCGAGCTGCTCGCGCCCTTCGCCTCGGAGGCGATTCTGGGCAAGGCGGCGGCGCGGGGGCTGACCCACGTGAACCTCGTCAATATGCGGGACTTCGCGGACAACAGGCACGCGAAGGTGGACGACACCCCCTACGGTGGGGGCGCGGGCATGGTCATCCGGGTCGACGTGGCCGAGCGGGCGCTGGCGAGCCTGCCGCCCGCCGACGAGGTGATCCTGTTCACGCCCGCCGGGGAACGCTTCACCCAGCGCACGGCGGAGGAGCTGAGCCAGAAGACCCACCTCGCCTTCCTGTGCGGGCGCTACGAGGGTTTCGACGCGCGGGTGGAGACGCTGGTGACACGCGAACTCAGCGTCGGGGACTTCGTCATGATGGGCGGCGAGGCGGCGGCGGCCTGCGTGCTGGAGGCGGTCGCGCGGCTGCGTCCCGGCGTGCTGGGCGACGCGGCCTCGCACCGGGACGACTCCTTTTCCAGCGGGCTGCTGGACTATCCCGAATACACCCGGCCCCCCGAATGGCGCGGCCACGCGGTGCCCGACGTGCTCAGAAGCGGGGACCACGGTGCCGTCGCCCGCTGGCGGCGCGAGCAGGCGC
>NZ_JASNGB010000240.1:1753-3631 GCF_030271215.1 Deinococcus rhizophilus
CGGGCTGAGCCCGCAGGACAGCGCGGCGCTGCTGGCGCTGGGGGCCACCCCGGAGGACCTCGCCGCCTGGGGTGCCCCGCCGCCCCCCGCGCCACGCCGCAAACGGTCGCGCACGCCCAGACCTGAGCCGGGTCTGTAGTCCCGACTGACGTTCCCCGACCCTGGAAGGCGCAGCATGACCCCAGAGATGTCCGTTCCACTGTTTCCCCTCCCCAACACCGTCCTCTTTCCGGGGCAGGTGCTGCCGCTCTACGTTTTCGAGCCCCGTTACCGCGAACTGCTCTCCTGGGTGCAGGCGAGCGGCGAGCCGTTCGGCGTGGTGCGGATGCAGCCCCGGCTGGAGGGCGGCGCGACCCTGCTCGACCGGGTGGCGCGGGTGGGCACCCTGGCGCACCTGCTGGAGGCCGAGACGCACGAGGACGGCACGAGCAGTGTGCTCGTCGTGGGGGGCGAGCGCTTCCGGGTGCGGGGGTTTGACCCCACCCACGCCTACCTCAGCGCCGAGGTGGACCTCTGGCCGCTGGAGCCCGATCCGCTGGGCACCCCCGCCGAGGAAGCGACGGCCCGCAAGCTGCTGAGCGACCTGCTGCGCCTGCATCCCGCAGAAGCGGAGCAACTCCGCGCCAACGCGCCCGACTCGCCCCTGCTGCTGGCCAGCTACGCCGCCGCCCTGCTGCCGCTGGAACCCGAACAGCGCGAGCAGGCGCTGCGGGCCTCGACCCTGCTCGACCGCCTCGACGTGCTGCGGGCGGGGGTGCCGCTGGCGGCACGGGAACTGAATTAGCGGCTAGAACACGACCGTCTTGCCCCCCTCCACGAGGACCCGGTCCTCGACATGGGCCCTCACTGCGCGGGCGAGCACCTGCCGCTCCACGTCGCGGCCGAGGCGCACCAGGGACCCGGGCGTCTCGCGGTGGGTCACCGGGACCACGTCCTGAGCGATGATCGGCCCGGCGTCGAGGTCCTCGGTGACGTAGTGGCTGGTCGCCCCGATCAGCTTGACCCCGCGCTCGAAGGCCGCCCGGTAGGGGTTGGCCCCCACGAAGGCGGGCAGGAACGAGTGGTGGATGTTGATGACCGGGCAACCCACCCCGCGCAGAAAGTCCCCCGACAGAATCTGCATGTAGCGGGCCAGCACCACGAAGTCGGCCCCGGCTTCCCGCAGCAGCCGCACCTGCTCGGCCTCGGCCTCCGGCTTGTTCTCGCGGGTCACGGGCACCACCTGAAAGGGCACGCCGAAAGTCTCCGCGTCGCCCCGCAGGTCCTCGTGGTTGCTCAGGACCAGCGGCACCTCGGCATTGAGGTCGCCCCGGCGCACCCGCCACAGCAGGTCCAGAAAGCAGTGGTCGTAGCGGCTGACCATCAGGGCCATGCGCCGTGGCCGCGCGGCGTCCCTCAGGTGCCACTCCATCCCGAAGGGGTCGGCCACCACGCTCTGAAAGGCCCGCCGCAGGGGTTCGAGCGCGAGGCCCAGGCCCCCGAGCGAGAACTCCATCCGCATGAAAAAGGTGCCGCCCACCAGCCCGCTGGAATGCTGGTCGGAATGGATGATGTTGGCCCCGTGGTTGAAGAGAAACTGCGACACCGCCGCCACGATGCCCCCCCGATCGGGACAGGTCACGGTGAGGACCGCCGTGTCGGAGGGACCGGGGGTGGGAGCGTCGGGGGTGGAGAGCAGGGGTGGAACCGTCATGTGCCGGGCAGGATAGCGGGGCAGGGGCAGGGAGCGGGCCCCGATGCTCTACCCTCGGACCGTGCCCACCACTGACCCTTCCCCGGCCCTGAGCTACGACCCCGCCGCGCACGCCGCGCTGCTGGCGGACTACTGCCTGTCGGCGGCGCCCGGCGAGCGGCTGCTCGTCGCGGGCGGCGTGTCCG
>NZ_JASNGB010000241.1 GCF_030271215.1 Deinococcus rhizophilus
CGGTGCGGCGGCTGCGGGCCGAGGGGCGCCGCGTCACGGCCCTGAGTTTCATGCCCGGTCACGACGACGCGGCGGCGCAGGCGCTGGGCGCCGACACGGTCCTGAGCACCCGCGACCCGCAGGAGGCACTGGACGCCATTGCCGCTTCCGGGTTCGTGATCGGGGTGCGCCTGCACGCGGTGATCCTGGCCGCCGCCGCCGGGGTGCCGTTCGCGGGCGTGGCCTACGACCCCAAGGTCGCGGGCTTCTGCGCGGACGCGGGCGCCCCTGCCCACCCGGTCACGCCCGACGCAGAAGCGCTCACGGCTCAGGCGCTGGCCCGCACCTCTCCCGACTGGGAGGCAGTCGCCGGGATGAGGGGGCGGGCGCGGGAGAGCTTCGGGTGGGCGCTCACGGGCGGCTGATGAACGGGCGCCGAGGGTCAGCTCAGGCACACGCCAGGGCTGGCCTTTGCCCTTCAGCTCCCGTGCGTCACCACGTTGCAGGTGCACCGCGCCAGTGTGGTCGTGCGGCCGCGCCCGTCGCGGACCTCCACCGTCCAGACCATCAGCGTGCGGCCCCGGTAGGCGAGGGTGGCCTCGGCGGTGACATGGCCATCCGTGACGCCCCGGACATGGGTGCCGCTCACGTCCACGCCCACGCCGACCTGCCGCCGCACGTCCAGATTCAGCCAGGTGCCGACGCTGGCGAGTTCCTCCGCGAGCGCGAGGCTGGCCCCGCCGTGCAGCCGTCCGGCAGGCTGGCGGTTGCCCTCCACCGGCATCCGGGCGGTCAGGCGCTCCCGCGAGGCGGTCAGCACTTCGATGCCCAGCCGCTCGCCCAGGGTGCCCGACAGACCGTTCAGGCGGGCGGCGAGGGCCTCGGGCGTCAGCGTGTCCAGCTCGTCGGGGCTGGGCATCTGGAGGTCGGGGTGCAGCGCCGTCTGGGGAGGGGTCATGGGGCGAGGATAGGCGCTCAGCCTTCCGCCACGCACCCGGCAAACGCCGCCCCGTACTCCGCCCGGTCCAGCCCCCGCCCGATGAAGACCAGCTCGCTGGCCCCCGGCTCGCCCTCCCAGGCGTCGGCCGTGAAGAGGTCGCGCACCGCCTGAAACAGCACCCGCTGCGGGTAGCCGTGCAGCGACAGAAACCCCTTGACCCGCAGCACCTCGGCGGGGCGCGAGAGGATCTGGTCCGTCATGAAGCGCTGCCAGCGGTAGGGGTCCAGCGGCGAGTCGGCCCGTAGGGTGAAGGAGGTCAGGCCCGGCGTGTGGACCACCGGCGGGGCGCCTTCCACCACGCGCGGGTCGAAGTCGTCGCGGGCGAGGAGGGCGTCGGCGTCGAGCTGGCCGCGCTCCACCCGGACCAGGCGGGCGAGGGGATTGACCCCGCGCAACACCCCTTCCGCGTGGTCGAGCAGCACCGGGTCCGCGAGGTCGGTCTTGTTCAGCACGACCACGTTCGCGTAGGCGAGCTGCCGCGCCGCTTCCGGGTGCTCGCGCAGGGTCTGGAGGACGTGGCGGGCGTCCACCACCGCGACCAGGGTGGTCACCCGGAAGGCCGCCCGCACCGAGTGCTCCAGCAGCGTGGTCAGGACCGGCGTGGGGTCGGCCACCCCGCTCAGCTCGACGAGCACGGCGTCGGGCTTCTGCTCGCGCATTCCGATGGTCACCAGCGCCCGCAGCAGGTCGTCGCGGCCCGTGCAGCACAGGCAGCCCGCCGTCAGCTCGGTCACGTCGTCCTGCGTGCCCTCTCCAGACAGGCGCTCGATCAATCCGCCGTCCACGCCCGTCGCCCCGAACTCGTTCACGATCACGCCGAGGCGGTGGGGCAGCGAGCGGAGGGGAGCAGGCGGCTGCGATTCCAGACCAGGCGGACACGACACCACCTGTTCTTCCATCTTCGCCGCCCGCTCCTCGTTGCTCCCCGCTCCGCTCGGGTTCGGCTTCGCCTCACCGCAAGTTCTTATCAGGTGGTTGACCAGCGTGGTCTTGCCCGCGCCCAGAAAGCCGCCGATCACGATCACGGGGATGCGGGCGTCGGGGTGGGGGCCGGGCGGGGTCATGGGGGCCAGGATAGCCTTCCCCCCATCCCCCCCGGCGGGGGGGCGGCTCCTGTTATGGGCCTGTCAGAGCGGCCTGTCTAGGGTGATCACAGTTTGCTCACACCCGGCCCGCATTCTCCTGCCGCATTCCACAGGACCGGGAACAGCCGGGCAGCGCGGCGAGCCAGTCGGCGGGGAGGCACCATGCAACGGAACACCACCATTCAGGGAGAAGACCCTGTGCAGCGCGGCGGAGGGATGATGGCCCGGCTGGGGCACGCGCCGCTCACGCTGCGGCTGGCGCTGATCGCCCTGCTGGTCCACATGGCGGTGACCGCCGCGCACCTGGGCGACCCCGCGCCCCCGGAGGCGCTGTTCAACGGCCTCTATGACACGGTGATCATCCTCAGCACGCTGACCTGCCTGCTGGCGTGGCGCCGGGCCCCGTCCCACCTGCGTCAGGGGTTGGGCCTGCTCGCCGCCGCGATGGTCAGCCGCCTGACCGCCGACCTGACCTGGAGCTACATCCAGCTCAGCACGGGGGAACTGCCCTTCCCGTCGGTGGCGGACGTGTTCTACCTGCTGGAGTATCCGCTGTTCGGAGCCGCCTTCCTGCGGCTGTCGTCGGTTCCTCTGCGGCCCCTCAAGGCGGCGCGGCTGTTTCTGGACAGCCTGATTCTGGTCGGGGCGCTCACCACCTTCCTGTGGTGGTGGGTGCTGCACCGTCTCGTGGGCAGTCCCGGCGATCCCTGGCTGGGCACCCTGGTGAACTTCGCCTACCCGGTCTTTGACCTGGGGCTGCTGGTGATCCTGCTGATGGTCGTGCTGCACGGGCGGCGGCTGGAGCGGCACCTGACGCTGTTCGCGCTGGGCTTCGGCTTCACGGTGGCGGCCGACCTGATCTTCGTGCTGCTGGCCGCCCAGGGGACCTACCACACCGGGCATCCGGTCGATGCCCTCTTCACGCTGGGGTTCGTGCTGTGGGCGCTGGGGGCGTGGGAGGCGCAGCGTAGCGCCCGGCTCCTGCCGGTGGGTGACCTCGCGCTGCCGGACCTGCCCCGGCCCGTGCGCCGCGCCCTGGCCGCGCTGCCTTACTTCGGGGTCGCGGCGACCAGCCTCTTCTTGCTGCTGCCGCACAGCCACGCGCCGGGCGAACCGCTGCGCGAGCAGGGGCTGGTGGTCGGCGCGGTGCTGACCATCCTGCTGATGACCGTGCGGCAGGCGGTGGCCTTTGCCGACAACCGGCGCCTGACCTGGCAACTGCGCCGCGCCAACGCCGAGCTGGAACACCGCCGGACCCAGCTCGCCCATCAGGCGTGGCACGACCCCCTGACCGGACTGCCCAACCGCGCCCGCTTCGAGGCCGCGCTCTCGGAGACGCTGACCGGGGCGGAGGCCACGGGCGGAGGCTTCGGGGTCGCCTTTATCGACCTCGACGGCTTCAAGGAGGTCAACGACCGCTTCGGGCACGCCGCCGGGGACGCCCTGCTGGTGCAGGTGGCGGCCCGGTTGCGGGAGGCGGGCCGCCCCGGCGACCTGGTGGCGCGGCAGGGCGGCGACGAGTTCCTGGCGCTGCTGCGGCCC
>NZ_JASNGB010000242.1 GCF_030271215.1 Deinococcus rhizophilus
CCAGCCGCACCGCCTCGTACAGCGCCGCGCTGCGGGCCAGCAGCACGCTCAGGCCCAGGGCGCTCAGGGCGGCGTGGACCAGCAGCCCGCTCGTCACGCCCAGAACGGCCCCGAATCCTGCCGGGCGCCCGCCCGCCAGCGCCGCCCGCGTGACCAGCGCCGTGTCGGCCCCCGGCGTGACGGTCAGCAGCAGCGAGAACACGGCAAAGCTCAGCGCGGCGGAGTCCATGCCCCAGCCTAGCGGGCTGGCGGCTCCCGCCGTGTGGCCCGCGCAGTCATACGGGTTCCGTCCAAGGCCTTTCCTGGCGGGACACCACCGGAAGGAACTCCATCTCCCGGAACCCGCCCTTTCTCCTTCCCGCCTCCGCCCGGACCCCCATCACCCCGTCAACGATTCCACCGGAGTCCGTGTCAGGGGGCCCTACGTCACCAGCCCCGCCGCCTGCGCCGCCCGGTGTGCCCCGGTGTCCAGCAGCTCGCGCAGGACNTCCCGCCTCCGCCCGGACCCCCATCACCCCGTCAACGATTCCACCGGAGTCCGTGTCAGGGGGCCCTACGTCACCAGCCCCGCCGCCTGCGCCGCCCGGTGTGCCCCGGTGTCCAGCAGCTCGCGCAGGACGCGCACCGTCTCCCCGAGTTCAGCTTCGGTGTTGTAGAGGGCCACGGGCGCGAGGCGCAGGATGTCGGGCTGCCGGAAGTCGGGGACGATGCCGCGCGAGCGCAGGGCGAGGCTCAGGGCGTGCGCCTCCGGGTGCGACAGGGCGACGTGCCCGCCCCGGCGTTCCGGCTCGGACGGGGTGACCACGCGCAACTCGGGCAGGTGCTCGGCCACCAGCGCCATCAGGTGCGAGGTCAGCTTCAGGCTGCGGGCGCGAATCTCGGCCATGCCCACCGTGTCAAAGACGGTCAGCGCCCCCTCCAGCGCGGCCAGCGCCAGGATCGGCGGCGTCCCGAGTTGATACGCTCCGGCCCCCGCCGCCGGGCGGAACTCGTGCGCCATCTCGAACTGGGTGCCCTTGTCGTGGCCCCACCACCCGCGCAGGCCGGGGCCGAGGCCGTGGTGCCGCCCGTGCAGGAAGAGGCCCCCCGGTGCGCCCGGCCCCGCGTTGACGTACTTGTAATGGCACCACACCGCGAAGTCGGCCCCCGCCGCGCGAAAGTCGTGCGGCACGCTCCCGATGCTGTGGGCGGCGTCCCAGCCGATCAGCACGCCGCGCTCCTGGGCCAGCCGCGTCACACCGGGCACGTCCAGCAGTTGCCCGGAGCGGTAGAGCACGGTGGGCAGCAGCGCCAGCGCCACGTCGTCCCCCAACGCCGCCGCGACGTCCTCGTCGTGGAGGGTGTGACCGTCGCGGCTCCCGATCAGGCGGACCTCCGCCCCGTGCCGCGCGGCCCAGCTCTGGAGGGCATACACGTCCGACGGAAAGTCCAGCGAGGTGGCGACGAGGTGCCGCCGCTCGCCCACCGGCCGGTACAGGGTGGCGAGGAGCGAATGGAGGTTGGCGGTGATGCTCCCGGTGGCGATCACCTCGTGGGGGTGCGCCCCGACCAGCCGCCCAACCTGCGGCGACACGGACTCCGCGAGGCCGAACCAGTGGTCCCAGCCGCCCACCGCGTCGCGCCCCCACTCGCCCAGGCGCCGCAGCACCGCCTCCCGCGCCGCGTGGGGCATCAGGCCCAGGCTGTTGCCGTCGAGGTAGATGCCGGGCGGCATGGCAAAGAGGTCACGTCTCAGGGCGGCAGTCATCCGGACACCTCCGCAAGCGTCCCGGCGGGCAGCAGCACCGCGCGGGCAGGGGCACCGTCCGCCCCGACGAGGGGGAGCGGCAGGCAGACGAGGTCATACTCGCCGTCCGCGACCCCGCTGAGGTTGAGGCCCTCCAGAATCAGGATTCCGGCCCCCAGGCAGGCGTGGTGGGCGTCCAGCGTCTTGCTCGTCAGCGGGTCCACGCTGGGGCTGTCGGTGCCGATCAGCCGCACCCCGCGCCGGGCGGCCTCGCGCACGAATTCGGGCGACAGGGCCGCGAAGGCCGAAGGGAACTCGGCCCAGTGGGCAGGCTGGCCGGTGTGCAGCAGCAGCCGGGGTGGGAGCGCGTCCGGCAGCCCGTCCAGCACCTCCGGCCCCACCAGCTCCTCCCGCGCCCGCACGGTCAGCACCCGGCAGCGGCCCAGGTAGGGGTCCAGGCCGACCTCGTCGAGCCTCGGCGCGCCCTCGGCGTAGTGCCAGGGGGCGTCCACATGGGTGCCGGTGTGGGTGCTGGTCCGCAGTTCGCCCGTGTTCACGCTGTCGCCCCGCGCGATCCGGGCCCCCGGTTCCAGGCGGTACGGCGTGTCCCCCGGCCAGGTGGGGTGGCCGGGGGTGAGGGCTCTGGAGATGTCGTGCATGGTGGGGAAGCTATCAGCTTTCGGCGGTCGGCTTTCAGCGGCGGGACGCCCGTGCCGACCGCCCACTCAGGTCCCTGGCGTGCTGCCCGGAAACACCGCCACGCGGCCCACCATGTACGCGCAGCCATACAGGAAGAGGGTCGCCAGGGGCAAAAAGCGCAGGCCCCGGCGGTGCTCGACGAGCTTGCCCCGGACCAGCACCTCCAGCACGTACAGGCTCAGCAGGCAGAAGGCCGAGTACATCCAGTGTTCCCAGTCGCGGCTGGGGTCGGCGGGGTAGCCGTACCTGGTCTGGTCGCCCTGCACGGCGGTGGCGCTGGGCACCTTCGCCCCGCCCAGCGAGAGAATCACACCCGTCACGACCGGGATCAGCGTCAGCACCCAGGTCAGGCGCAGCCACAGCAGGAAGCCGCCGCGCACCTCTCCCTTCAGCGCCGGGCCGAGGCTCCAGACAAACAGCACCAGGGTCACGAGCGCGTAGGGCGTGGGAAACAAGAAGGCCAGCCCACTGTTGAACTGGTACCCGTGAATGAGCCGCAGCAACTCCATGGGGAGCAGCCTAACCTGAACCGGGCACCCCACCGCCCGCACGGAATCCGCTGGTGTTCCTGCCCCCGTCGGCCGGAGTTCCCGCGGTGTTCACCCTCCTGCTCCCGGCACCCGTACCTCCACCGGCATCTGCACTTCCACCGGCTCCCGGCTCACCACTCCAGCCGCGTCTCTGGCGGGAGATAGGTGCCGGGCCGCAGTTCGGCGCCGTCGGCCGCGCGGCGCAGCCGGAGCCCGGCGGGGACGGTCGCCAGCAACAGGCGCGGACCGCTGACGGTCACCCGCAGCCCCTCCAGCGCGGGGGCACCCAGCAGCAGCCCGAGGTCCACCAGCCCCGGCCTCAGCGTCAGGGCGTGCTCGCCGTAGGGACCGCTCAGGCGCAGGCCCACCCCGTCGGCATGCAGCGAGAGCGGCAGCCCCAGGCCCACCAGACTCCCCAGCGGCGGGTGCGGCGAGCGGACCCCGTGGGCCACCGCCAGCCCCAGCAGGGTCCCGGGACGCACGACCTCTCCCCCCCGCAGCAGCCGGGTGCCCTGGCTGACCTCCAGGTCGGCGGGCACGCGCAGCACCCGCAGGCCGCCG
>NZ_JASNGB010000243.1 GCF_030271215.1 Deinococcus rhizophilus
CGGGTCGGCCAGCCGGTGCCCGAGCTGTACCCGGCGGGCGCGTGGGCGCAGGCCCTGGCACGGCAGGCCCGCGCCGCCGAACACGCCTTTTCCCCCGACCCCGACGCCGAACTCGGCCCGCTGGAGACGCGCCGGGCGCTCGCCGCCTACCTGAACGCCGAGCGCGGCGCCCGCGTGACCCCCGAGATGGTGATGCTGACCGGGGGCACCCAGGCCTCGCTGGACGCGCTGGCCCGCGTCTTTCTGGAAGAAGGGCGGGTGGCCGCTCTGGAAGACCCCACCTACCCCGGTGCCCGCGCCGCGCTGGGGGCGACCGGAGCGACGCTGTTCCCGGTCCCGGTGGACGGGCAGGGGCTGGACCCCGCCGCGCTGCCCGCGCGGGCCACGCTGCTCTACCTGACGCCGGGGGCGCAGTACCCCACCACGGCGCTGCTGCCCGCCGCGCGGCAATCGGAGGTGGTGGCGTGGGCGGCCCGGACCGGGGCCTTCGTGCTGGAGGACGACTACGCCGCCGACCTGCACCACGGCGGGCGACCCCCGGCGGCGATGCAGGGGCTGGCGCCGGAGCGGGTGATCCTCCTGGGCAGCTTTTCCAAGAGCCTCGCGCCCGTGACCCGCAGCGGGTACCTCGTCGCCCCGCGCGAGGTCATCCGCGTGCTGGCGGGCACCCGGCCCCTGACCGACCGCGCCCCCGCCACGCTGGACGCCCGCGCCCTGGCCGACGTGCTGGCCTCGGGCGCCTATGCCCGGCATCTGCGGGGGGCGAGGCAGGCGATCCGCCACCGCCACGAGGTGCTGCTCGCGGCCCTGGCAGCCGGGTTGCCCGGCTGGACGGTCACGCCGACGCGGGCGGGGCTGCATGTCCACCTCACCCTGCCCCCCGGTCTGTCCGAGACCGAGGCGGTTCGGCGGGCCGCCGCCGCTGGCGTCGCGCTGACTCCGGCGGGGCCACTCGCGCAGCTTGGGCGCCCGCCCGCCGTGCTGCTGGCCTTTGCCCACCTTCCCCCCGAGCGGNCTGGACGGTCACGCCGACGCGGGCGGGGCTGCATGTCCACCTCACCCTGCCCCCCGGTCTGTCCGAGACCGAGGCGGTTCGGCGGGCCGCCGCCGCTGGCGTCGCGCTGACTCCGGCGGGGCCACTCGCGCAGCTTGGGCGCCCGCCCGCCGTGCTGCTGGCCTTTGCCCACCTTCCCCCCGAGCGGCTGCGGGCGGGGATAGCGCGGCTGGTACACGCCCTGCCGCTTCCCCCCGACGCGAAGAACTCCACCGCTGCCCCCGCGTGAGCTGGATTACACTACGCGGGTGCGTCTTCTGCTGATTGCCCTGGTTGCGGCCCTGGCCCTGCTGTACGTCACCCTGGGCCTGCGCTTCGGGTACGTGACCCTCACCCCGACCTGGCTGGTGGGGGCGCAGGGCCAGAACCGCTACGTCCTGGAGGTCTACGAGGACGGGCAGCGGGTGGGCTACCGGGGCCGCTGCGCGGTCCAGAGTGGGCGGGCCGTGCTGCGGCTGCTCGCGCCGGACGGACGCCAGATCGTCGGGCGCACCTGTCAGCGGGTGGGCGACCGGAATGAGTGGACCCTGCACCTCGTGGGCGGCGGGCAACCGGGGCGCTATCAGCTGGTGGTGGATTTCGACGCCTATACCGGGCTGCTCGACCTCGCCGAGACGCGGCAATAGGTCCCGCGCACGTTCACAAAAAGCCGCCCCCACATGGGAGGCGGCTCTGAAGGCGTGCGGCTTCAGACCTGCTGCGCGGCCTTGGCCCGGTTGATGGCCTTGGCGAGGCGGCTCTTCTTGCGGGCCGCCGTGTTCTTGTGCAGGGTGCTGCCCTTGGCGGCCTTGTCGATCAGGCTCTCGGCCTTGCTCTGGGCGGCGGCCACGTCCTCACCGGCCGTGACAGCGGCGATGGCCTTTTTGGTAAAGGTCTTGATGGTGCTCTTGCGGCTGCGGTTGATCAGGCGGCGCTTGAGGCTCTGGCGGTGACGCTTCTGGGCAGACTTGTGACGTAGGGCCATGGGGATTCTCCTTGTTCTCCCGCTCTCGCGGGGCGGTCCCCTCACGCGGTCTCGCGCGGGGAACTCGACGCGCCGGGCCTCGGCGCTCCCGGCCGCCGCCGATAACGGGGCCGGGGCCGCCCCACCCCGGGGGGATGGGGGCAGCCTGGGAAGCTTAGCGCCCCCCGGCATCCCGGCGCAAGCGGCATACTGGGCGGGTGACCGACGAGGCGCCCTTCTTCCCGGACCCCGAACGGCAAAAGGCCCGCGACGACCTCCTCGCCTACGCGTTCCGGGCGCTGGCGGGCCGGGCGCTCACGGAAGCCGAGCTGCGGACCAGACTCGCCCGCCGCACCGACGACCCCACGCTGGCCGCCGAGGTCCTCGCCCGCGTGCAGGAACTGGGTTACCAGAACGACGCCGGGGTTGCCCGCGCCGAGGGCAGCCGCCGGGGCGTGGGCGGTTTCCGGGTGCGCCAGACCCTCAGGCGCCGGGGCGTGCCGGAGGAGTTGATCGAGAACACCCTCGCCGCCCGCGACCCCCAGCAGGAAGCCCAGGAGGCCCGCGAGTTGCTGCGTAGGCGCTGGCCCGCCCTGGCCCGCAAACGCGACCCCCGCGCCAGCGCCTACGCTTTTCTGGCCCGCCGGGGCTTCGGGGGCGCCGCGATCTGGGACGCCATCCGGGAGGTGGAGCAGCAGCAACCACCTGAGGACGATCCCGACGGGTGACAGCTGGCGGCTGGCCGCTCCCCCCTCTCCCTTGACACCCCCTGGCCCCCCGCGTAGACTGCCGGGCGCACCGAAAGCGGGCTTTTTTTGTGCCGCAGGTGCCGTGGTTCGGCGGGGCGTAGCGCAGCCTGGTAGCGCACGTCGTTCGGGACGACGGGGTCGGAGGTTCGAATCCTCTCGCCCCGACCACGGTCAAGGGCCTCCCCACCGGGAGGCTTCTTTTTGTCTTCTCGCCTCCCCTGCCCCGGAGCCTCCTCATGCGCGTTTACGCCATCGCTGACCTGCACCTCGCGTCCGTCACGCCCAAGCCGATGACGGTCTTCGGACCGAACTGGGCGGGGCACCCGGAGGCGATCTTCCAGCAGTGGCGCGAGGTGGTGCGCGGGGGGGACCTCGTGCTGCTGCCGGGCGACCTCTCGTGGGCGATGCGGCTGCCCGACGCCATGACCGACCTCGCGCCGGTGGCCGGGTTGCCGGGAACCAAGGTGCTGCTGCGCGGCAACCACGACTACTGGTGGCCGGGGCTTGCCAAATTGCGCTCGGCGCTGCCGCCAGGGATGCTGGCGGTGCAAAACGACGCGGTGCGGGTGGGCCGGGTGGTCGTGTGCGGCTCGCGCGGGTGGCTCACGCCGGGGTACGAGGCCCTGAGCGCCGACGACGACCGGTTGCTGCGCCGCGAGGCCGAGCGCCTGCGCCTGAGCACGGCGGCGGCGGCC
>NZ_JASNGB010000244.1 GCF_030271215.1 Deinococcus rhizophilus
CGCGCCTGTGCCCTTTGAGGGCACAGGCGCAACCGTGGAACCAGAGAGAATCAGGCAATGCTGCTGATGTAGCTGTAGCTGGTCAGCGCGACCGGAATGACGTGTACCGAACGGGCATCACTGCCGAACAGGGTGTTGCGGTCTTCCAGGTACAACTGCGCAGAGCCGCCGCCATCCCCGGCGATCGCGTCCGTGCAACCCAGCGACTTCATGTACCCGGCCAAGTCCGTAAGGTTGATCGAGGCGCGGTAGGCAAGGATATAGTCGCCGCTGCTGTGCAGGCCCAGGCAGATGCGCTGACGGTTGACGGTGGGACCAAGCTGATCCACGCTGTACTTCCCCCAGGTGGCATCAGTGAAATTACCACCTCGCACGATGATTGGTCCAGCGGCCATACTCCAGATCAGGCTGGACGACTGCGAGTAGGCACTGTTCTCGTCGTGAAAAACCACTGCACCGTTGCCGTTAAGGCTGATCACGTCGATGTTTTTCCCAGTTACGCCATGCTTCCTGTCGCCATCGAGTACGAACAGCCCAGTCAGCTCTCCAGTAGAGAGATCGAAGAACATGAAGTTGGACCCGGCGATGGCATTGGCGTCGCCCCTTACGAACGTCGGGACATTGCGACGACCAGCACCGCTGGCGTCACCAGAGAAACGGACTTTGAAGTTGCTGCGGGGGATACGAATGGCTGGCATATCTGCACTCCTGGTGGTTCTGAATTGAAGTGGCCACTTCTGCAATCAGTATGCGGATCCATCCGTTTGAGAGAAAGAACGTTTTCTACCAGTATGCCTATCCGAATATACCAGTACATCTCTGCTTTCCCATCCAAACCAGTCAACAAAAATGCACCACAGATCTTTCCTATGCCGGGTAGAAAAGTTTTACTTTAAAAACTTTTCTACCTGTAGATTTCTTGTAGCAATGAGGTAGATTTCAGAGTTTAAAATAAGACTTGTATACACCATGCTTACTCCAGAAGTGATCACTTCAAATTTGGTTCGGGAGGTACAGCATGGCTCTTCAGGAATTTGTGAAGGTATACACGGCAGAGTCGAACTTCACGGGCATACAGGGATACATTAGCGTCCCAGCAACGCCTACGGGTCTGAGCACGTATGATTTCGTCAACTTCTTTCTTGCTTTGGACGACTATTACGAAGTTGGCCTCAGCTACGCAGATAAGGGCGATGGAAACGGCCCAGTCTGGCGCTACTTCGCCAATCACGCCAAATTTGGTCAGCAGAACCAGATTGTGAGCCCTACCAGTGAGGTCTTCGTCAAGATCGTCAACCGGGGCACGGAAGCGGACGCGACTGTACAGGACGGGCGCATCACGTTCTCTCGCACGGCCGCCGTGGCGTCCCCAACCTACTCCGGCAAGATGCTGATCGGCGGGGAGGACAACAGTGCCACGTCATCCAGCGGCTATACGCCCCGGCACCCGCAAGTGACGTTCCGCAACGTGAAGGTGCAGCGTGGCGGCGTGTGGCTTGACTGGAATGCCACCACGCAAGGCTCCCTGGGTGCCCTGGTCAACCGCACGCCTCAGTATCAGCGGCAAGGCATGGTCATCCAGAACGTACCGCTGATCGCCCAACTGACGTAACCCATGGGAAAGGAGAGGGCCAATGAAGCCCTCTCCTTTCCCGTGGCGCTTCCCGGCTTTTAGCGGAGCGTCACGGCTGCCTTGCCATTCGTCACGGTGCAAGTAAACCGCACGGTCCTGACCTGCCCGCCCTGTTGAAAGCGCGCCGTGCCTACCCAGAAATACGACTGACCGACATGGCCGGAGTTGTTGATGTTCCTGGAATAAGTGACCGGGACTCCCGCGGGCACCGTGCGGAAGCCCTGAAGGTTGCGGATGCACAGTGCCTGCCCGAGTTCCTGGTCTGGCAAGAGACGTGAGGGGAGTGGCACGTCTCTGCCACCAGCGCCCGCAACACTGGCAGCCAGAATGGCAAGGGCACAGATCATCTTACGCAGCATGGTCGTCATTGTATAGGTGGCTTGTTGGCGATGTCCCAGTAATACAGAATCGCTTCGTTACGGCTACTCACGCCCAGCTTCTGAAACACGCGTGTCAGGCCGTTTTGTACGGTCTGATTGGCAATTCCCAACTCACGGGCAATTTCCTTGTTGGCGAGACCGCGTGCCACCAGGCGCAGCAAGTCCCCTTCTGCTGGCGTTAAAGGAGAGCGCTGAGCAGGCGTCAAGCGGACCCGCTCCCGGGTTTCTGCACGCCGCAGCAACTCCGCGAGTTCCTCCAGGGTGCGGCTCCGGTACGCCAAGCCCAGCAGGCCCAGGTTCCACAGATCATCGAGGTATTCGGGACAGGCGTTCTGGGTCAGCACGAAGCTGCTGGCGGCCGATTCTGGCGTCACCATCTGAAAGGCAAAGCCGACCGGCCAGTCCAGGACCAGCGAGACGGCCGGAAATTCAGGGAGACGGGCATGGAGCGCATCTTCGAGCAAGCGGGCGATGAGGGGTTGGGTGCTGACGACCTGGAGCTGTGCATTGCGGACCAGCAAGGAGACCTCCCGGCGAATCTGAGAAATACGCGGATAACGTAATTCTGTCAGGAATTGCGGGACTGGTCAGCCGAGTTTTCTACTGCACACAAAGGTGTGGGAGAAGACTACCAGTAGATTTCTACCTTTAAGCAGCTTTCATCCACGGCTATGCTTCCCACAGAATGAGTACCGCTGACGTGATGCTGCTGGGGCTTGAACGGGTCTCTGAAGCTGACTTCTTGCGGCTGCAAGCGTGCGTACGGGAATGGCGCGTATTGTGGGGCCTGACGCTGACCCACTGCTTACGGCTGGAGGACGAACGCGACGCGTTCGTCCTGATCGCTGAGCGGACCTACCGGGAAGCCCTCGATCACCTGGAAGACTGGCTCCGCGCCGCCTTCCCGGACCATGTGATCGTGGGGCATGCCTATGTCCAGGGTATGCATCTGCCGGTCTACACGATGGATCAGGCTGGATTGGAGCTGATGCGCCGGATGCAGTCGCGTACAGCGTGCATTGTTGAGGATGCGCGAGCGGGAAAGACCAGCCCCCTGTTACCGTCCGTCTCCTCGCACCTCGATGGGGTAGCGGCCTGGCGAACCCGCAATCATGTCAGACCCCAGGGTCAGGGTGTGTACCTTCTCTGTGATGCCTGCGGCGAGAGCACAGCCCGGCAGGCGAATGAAGAGGAGGCGTGGGAGGTCGCTGGGACAAAGGGCTGGCGAGTGTATCGAGACTTGGATGTTTGTATCTGTGAGCGCTGTGTCCAGAGTGGCAACGCACGGGCGCTGGAGCGGGTGCTATGCAGATTGGAAGCTCGACAATCTGCCTGACACTGAGGGGGTCGGGAAACTCTTCACTTTGCGCTTCGTAGCAGCTTCCTTAAACCACCCCC
>NZ_JASNGB010000245.1 GCF_030271215.1 Deinococcus rhizophilus
GCAACGTGGCGAGGTCGCGCCACAGCCGCGCGTTCCCGAGGTTGACCTGCGCCACGTCCGCCACCGCCACCGGCCCCCCGCGCAGCAGGGCACTCACCCGCAGCGCCGCCCGGCGGGGGTCGCCGCCGTTGTAGACGTAGAGGGTGAGGTCCGCACGCCCGCCCTCCACCACCCGGAAGCCGCCCGCCCCGGCGTGGTTGCGCACGCTCACCGTGAGCGGGATGCCCTCATACCGGATGACCTCCTGCGCTTTCGCCGGGTCGCTGTACTCCACCCGCACGGTCCGTTCCGCCGGGGCCAGGGCACGGGCCACCAGCAGGCTCAGCACCTCGTCGGCGCCGGGATAGACGCGGACGTTGGCCGGAGCCCCGGCCGCCAGCGCCGCGCCCTCCGCCGGGGCCGGGCTGCCGGGCAGGGCGTCGTCCCAGGTGACGTGCAGTTCGCGGAAGGCCCCCTCCCCCGCCCAGCGCATCACCTCGCGGACCACGGCCAGATTGCGCCGCCGGTCGGTCGCGTCGGGCCCGCGCGGCAGGGTGACGAAGGCGTAAACCGGGCTCCCGGTCCTCGCGGTCCACGTCCGCAGCGGCTCCAGGCGGGCCAGCGCCTCCGCCGCCGTCAGCGGGCTGGTGCGCGACTGCACCAGGCCCCCGTAGGCGAGGGCGTCCAGCGCTGCCACCAGCGGCGTCCCGGTGGGCTGCGCCTCCAGCCACCCGGTCAGGGCCGCCGGGTCCGCCCCCCGCGCCGCTGTCCCCAGCAGTTCGGCGGGGGGCACCCGCACCTCCCCGCCGCGCAGTCCGGCGATCAGGGCGGGCAGAACGCGGGTCGCGGNGGCTGCGCCTCCAGCCACCCGGTCAGGGCCGCCGGGTCCGCCCCCCGCGCCGCTGTCCCCAGCAGTTCGGCGGGGGGCACCCGCACCTCCCCGCCGCGCAGTCCGGCGATCAGGGCGGGCAGAACGCGGGTCGCGGGGCGCGAATCCAGCGGCAGGAGGGTCTGGGCACCCGCCTGGGCAGCGAGCAGCAGGGCGAGGTGGGCGAGGAGGGGCAGGCGGCGGGGCATGAGGGCAGCGTAGGGGCCAGAGGTGAAGGGGCGGTTGGGCGGGCGGAGCCTGTCGCCGTGTCGGCTTTGGCTGGCGTGAGGGCAAGTGGGGCCTGCCTCCCCCCTCTGCTGCGCAGCTCTGCGAGTTGCAACCTCCCCTGCAAACGCTTGATGCGCATTGCAGCTCGGACGAAGACCACAGCACCAATTTCTGCCGTCCAGCACGAGCGCGAGCTTCGCCCGCCACCCCCCTCCCCAGCCCTCCCCCACAAGGAGGGAGGGAGTAGGTCACGTACCTGCCCTGGCCTGAGCCGTTTTCTTCCCTGTGTCAGCCGATCTCAACGTCCCCACCCCTCAAGCCCACGTTCCAGGCAGACGAGCCGGTCGGCGCGGATGCGCTGGGGCCTTTCCCTTGGGCGGGACTTGCAAAGCTGCGCAGCAGAGGATGGCATGGAGGGGGAAACGGGGACGGGGCAAGCGGAGATGACGATGGGGGAACGACCTTTGCCTGGCGCAGCGCCTCTCCCCTGCCTCCCTGAGGGGAGGGGAGGGGGGTGGGGGCCAACCGCAATCAGGATGTCTTGTCCATCAACCGCACCCCTGCTTCACGCTGACACCGGAAGCCCCCAGACCCCCTCACACCACACCGCAGTCCTTCGCCCCCTCTCCCCCAGCCCGGCGGCGTAGCCTGTCAGCCAATGAACGGCAAAGACTTATGGACCCTGGCGTGGCGCGGCCTGACCCGCCGCCCGGTGCGGACCCTGCTAACCGCGCTGGGGATCACGGTGGCGGTCGCCAGCATGGTGGTGTTCCTGTCGCTGGGCGAGGGCGTCCGCAAGGTGTTCACCGCCGAGCTGGGCGGCATCGGCCCCGACGTGCAGGTCAGTCTGTCGGGCTTCTCGCAGGGCTTCGCACCCTCGCCCAACCTCCCCGAGGAGGTGACCGGGCAGATTCGCGCCCTCTCCGGCGAACTGGGAATCACGGCGGTCACGCCCGTGGTGGTCACGGTGCGCGGCAGCCTCGACGTGACCCAGAGCGCGGTGCTGTACGGGCTGCCTGCCAGCGGGGGCATGAGCAACATCTTCCCGAACGCGCGGGTCACCCAGGGGCGGGCGCTGACGGGGGCCGACGAGGACGGTCCGGTGGCGATCATCGGCGCCAAGACCGCCGAGAACCTGAACCTGAGGCTGGGGGGCACCCTCAACCTCAACCGCCGCAGCCGGGTAAAGATCGTGGGCATCCTCGCGCCCGAGTCGGGGCTGGTGGACTCGCTGATCTTCCTGCCCATCGGGACCCTGCAGGCGGCGGAGGGGGCCGAGGGCCGCGTCTCGATGGTGGCCCTCAAGCTCGAAGACCCCCGGCAGTCCCGCGCGGTGGCCGACACCATCGCCGAGCGGCTGGACGTGGAGGCGCAGACGCAGTCGGACTTCGTGTCTTTCGTGGACCGGGCGCTGCGCATCAGCGACGCCGTGCGCTTCGGCATCAGCCTGATCGCGCTGATCGTGGGCGGGCTGGCGGTGGCGAACACGGTGATGATGGGCGTGTTCGAGCGCACCCGCGAGTTCGGGACCCTGCGGGCCATCGGGGCGCGGCCGGGCTTCGTGCGGGGGCTGGTGCTGGCCGAGTCGCTGCTGCTCTCGCTGGCGGGCGGCGTGGGAGGGGTGCTGCTGGGGCTGCTGGGCATCTGGGTCGTGAACCTCTATACCCAGGACCTCGCGGGCATCGACGCGGCGGCCCTGACGCCCCGGCTGACCCTGCTCGCGCTCGCCATCAGCCTGCTGCTGGGGCTGCTCTCGGGGTTGCTCCCGGCCCGCAGCGCCAGCCGCCTGAACATCACCGAAGCGCTGGGGAGGGTCTGATGGGCACCCTGAAGGTCGAGGACCTCTCGCGGGTCTACCCCAGCGGCGAGGGCCAGGTCACGGCGCTCGCGCCCTTCACCCACACCTTCGCGCCCGGCCTGACGGCGGTGGTGGGACCGTCGGGCAGCGGCAAGAGCACCCTGCTGAACCTGCTGGCGGGCTTCGACACGCCGACCTCCGGGCGGGTGATCGTGAACGGCACCGATCTGCACGCGCTCCCGGAAGCGGGGCGGGCCGACTTCCGGCTGGCGCACTACGGCTTCGTCTTTCAGAGCCACAACCTCGTGTCCATCCTGACGGCGCTGGAGAATGTCGAGTTTCCGCTCACGCTGGCGGGGGTGCCCCCGCGCGAGCGGCGCGAGCGGGCGCGGGCCTTGCTCGACCGGGTGGGGCTGGCGGGCCG
>NZ_JASNGB010000246.1 GCF_030271215.1 Deinococcus rhizophilus
CCCGGCTGGGCGACCTGGCCGGGCCGGGGCGGTGTGGGCTGCAGAGGCCGGGAGGCCTGGGCCCCGGAGGCAAAGGGAGGCAGCGGGTCGGGCTGGTCGTCCACGACCAGGTCGGGCGTAGCGGGGCCGGGACTGGAGGGGACGGGCTCGGGCACCCGGGGCAGGGGCGTGCGCGTCGGCGAAGCCGTGAGGGGGGGCGCCGGCGGGTGGCCCATGGGCCTGTTCGGTTGCGCCGCACCGGGAAACCGGGGCTGGTCGCCCTGCCCGGGAAGTGGTGGCCTGGGCGCAGACGAGGTGGACAGGGGCGCGGCGCCTGATGTGCGCGGGGCGGGGACGCCTCCGGCACCGGGCGCCGGTGGTGGGGGGCCCGATGGAGCCGGCCTGGACGCAGCGCTGCCTGACGGGGGAGCTCCTGGCCCGGTGTCCGCCGCGGCCGCTTCCAGCGCCTGCCGCAGGGCCGCTACGTTTTGCTGCGCCAGGGGCCACCGGGCCCACACCGGCGTCATCTCCCCTTCCAGCTGCATCATCCGGCCCTGAGCCTGCTTCCACTGGGTCCAGAGCGTCTCCGCCTTCGCACGGCTGGCCCACAGGCGGTGCCAGTCCTCGGGCTGCGCTGGAACCCCCAGGGTGCGGCGCAGTTCGGACCAGGCCGTTTCCCAGCGGAGGACGCGGCGGTCGTGGGCCTCCTGCTCCGGCCCGGTCAGGCTCGTTCTCGCAGCCTCGCGCAGGTCGTCCCACTCCGCCAGCGCTTGGACCAGAGAGGGGGGCAGCGGCTGGCTCACCAGCAGCGCGAGGAGTGGGCCGCCCTGGTTCGGTCCGGCCCACTCCTCCAGCGCCTCCTGGCACATGGCAGCCTGCCCCGCCGCGGTGGCGTGCCGCATGAGGAGGAGGCGTGCCACCTCCAGCTGGCCGCGTTCCAACACTGGGGACGAGCCGGGGGCCACCGCGCCGCGCCGCGCGGCAGCGGGTAAGGTTCCAGTTTCCGCGCCCGTCTGACGATGTGGCAGCGGCAGAGCTGATGCCGTGGGTGGCGTGGCCGTGGCTCTACTGACCTCCTGGTCCCCTTCAGGCCCATCACGCTGCTCCGCTCCAGCTGGCCTGGCCCGTTCCCCGGCGACGAGCATGGTCAACCGTCCGTGCAAGGTGGCCAGAAGCCCGGTCCGGTGCCGTCCCTCCTCCTCGCGGCGCCTGGCCCCGGCCTCCCGCGCCAGGGCCACTGCCTCAAGCTGGGGCAGGCTCCAGCGCAGGGCCTCGGCGCCTCGCAGATCGGGGGGCCACCCGGACCAGACGCCCTCCAGGGCCCGCGTCACCTCTTGCCAGCGTCGGTGAGCCTCCTCCCCCACCCGCCACAGCACCCGGGCCTCCTCACGCCGCTGCCACAGCGCGTCCCAGATGGACCAGTCCGGAACACCGTGCAGACGCTGCGCTTCAGCCCACGTCGCGGCAGCGCGGGCCTGGACCGCTGACAATCGTTGCTGGGTGTCCAGGACGCGAACATCGAGGGCACGCTGCCTCTTCCCTAGCTCCTGGCGCTGGGCTTCCGACCGCTGCACCAGCTCTGTCCGGGCCTGCCGCGTCTGGGCCAAATGGAACCCCACTTGATCCGGGTCCAGAACAGGGATCAGCCCCAGGCTGGTCGCCTTCATCCGGTAGGTGGTCCAGCCCTCGTCCTCCGCATGCCGGACCTGGTCTATCTCCCGCTGAAGCGCGGCGGCTTGGCCGGAGAGTGTTCCCCACAGTCCGGCCAGACCACGCCCCCGCCGCTCGCCTCGCTGGGTGACCAGCTGGGAAAGGCGCGTCCTGGTGACCAGGAGCCGGTCCGCCAGCGGGCCGAGCTGCTCCAGGGCCTGCAGGCGGGCTTCGAGAGCCGCCTGCTCCCGTTGCTGCCCAAGCAACGCCTCCAGGCGAGCGGTGAGGGCCAGCTGCTCCTGCCCATGGTCCTGCAAGTCCTGTTCCAGACGGCGCAGCTGGACCGAGGCCTCGCGCCATGCCGCCATTCCTGTCGCGACCGCAGGAGGCAGCTCGGAGGCGAGCAACCACCCCAGCGCCGGTCCGCCGACGTCCGCGCCGCCCCACACGCGCAGAGCGTCCCGGTGACGGCTGAGCTGTGCACTCGCCTCGTCGTGCCGTTTCAGGAGCTCGCGAACGTCCTGGAGTTGCTCCAGCGACATCACCGGGAGAGCATCCGCCCCAGGCTCTCCCCCACCCTCCCACGTGACCCGGTGGGCCGCGCTCATCGGGGGACCCTGCTCTTCCAGAGCTGCCCCCACGTGCGCCGGACACTGCTCGTATTCATGACGCCTTCACCATGCCACGTTTCCGCGTCAGCAGGTGACGCATATGCGTGCAGCCAGGTGGCTGTCCGGAACCCATGGCCCGCACACGATTGACTACGTCATCCGAGAGTCGCAGGACGACTGATACGGACTGCCGACTGATTCGTGCACAACCAGGAAAGCGCTGGATGTGCATCCATCGCCCGGAACCCGCCGTTTTTCCTTCTCTGCTGCGCAGCTTTTCAAGTCCCTCCGGTCGGATTTCTGGGTGTTCAGGGCACCCTTTCATCGGACTCCGTATGAATAGGCGCAGCAGCGCAGGGTGTCCGCTTGACCGGCCAAAGAGGGGGGGCAGTGGTCCTGGGTCACGTCCTGACTCCATCCAGGGTCATACCGGTATGACCACGTGGCCGTTGCCGGTCGCGACACTGATGGCGATCGTCCGCCCAACTGTGCAGATGCCCTGCCTGTCCCGCAAGGGTTGACCCTGTCCGACGACACTCCTGAGCGATTGGACCCAGGGCGCCGTTCGGGCGGAAGCCTTTGAACAAGGGCTCGGCAGGTCCGTCACCCGGCCAGGCGAGCAGGGGGCGCGAAAAGGATACTCCGGCGGATCTCCCGCCCCGGACCCCAGAAGCCCGGGGCACAGGACCATCTCCGCCATGGTCGCCTGGCCGGTCCTGGAGTCCGTCCGTTCGCCAACCCCCGTCACTTCCACCCACGCGATGTACCCCAAGTCCCGCAACACTGTCGCCGTCCAGTCCGTCGAGCAACGCCGACGTTCCAGGCAAGGCCGGCACCCGTGTTCTGCTGGTCGGGAGCGGCACCGAATACGCACAGAGCCGCACCGTCAGGTTCACCAGCCTGCGGCAGGGTCGCGACCTGGATTCCCAGACCCGCGACCCCCGAGAGGCCCCGACCTCTCAGAGGGTGTTTGAAAAGGGTGTCAGTAGGGGTCAAGACGGCGAAGC
>NZ_JASNGB010000247.1 GCF_030271215.1 Deinococcus rhizophilus
CCGTGCCGCCAGCGAGCGGGCCGTGCTGGGGCCGACCGCCGCCAGCCGCACCCCGGCGAGGTGCCCGGCCCCCAGCCCCAGCCGTTCCAGGTGCTCGAAGAGGGCCGTGACCGCCTGGTTGCTGGTCAGGAGCAGCCAGCCCACCCCCGACAGGTCGCGCAGCCGGGCGTGCAGGGCGGCCTCGTCCGAGGTCGGCGCGAAGCGGATCAGGGGCACCTCCAGCACGTCGGCTCCCCGCGCCCGCAGCACGTCCGAGAGGCTGCTGGCCCCCTCCCGCGTGCGGGTGACCGCCACCGTGCGCCCGGCGAGGGGACGGCCCGGAGTGGTCATCGCGCCTCCCCCTCCCCCGCGTCCTGCAAGGTCCGGAAGAGGTCGGAATCCTCGAACCAGCGCAGCGACTCGCGCAGCCGCACGACCTCGCCCACCACGGTGACGGCGGGGGCTTCCAGCCCGGCCTCGCGCACGGCCTGGGCGATGGTCGCCAGGGTGCCCGTCGCCACCCGCTGCCGCCCGGTGGTGCCCCACTGCACGGTGGCAGCGGGCGTGCCGGAGTCGCGCCCCGCCGCGATCAGATCGGCGCTGATCTGGTCCAAATTACGGACCCCCATCAGCAACACCAGCGTGTCCACCCCGGAGAGGCGCTCGTAGTGGGCGCCGCCCTCCCTGGTGTTGCCGGTCAGCACGGCGAAGCTGCGGGCCAGCTCGCGGTGGGTGACCGGGATTCCGGCATAGGCGGGGGCCGCGACCGCGCTGCTCACGCCGGGAATCACCTCGAAGGGCACCCCGGCGGCCACGCACGCCTCGGCCTCCTCGCCGCCGCGCCCGAAGACGAACACGTCGCCGCCCTTGAGCCGGGCGACCCGCTGGCCCCCGTTCTCCTGCGCCTTCTGAACGATCAGCGCGTTGATCTGCTCCTGCGAGATGTACTCGGAAAAGCCCTTCTTGCCCACGTAGATCGTCTCGGCGTCCGGGCAGTGGCGCAGCAGCTCGGGGTTGGCGAGGTAGTCGAACAGCACCACGTCGGCCTCCCGCAGCGCCCCGGCCCCCCGCAGCGTGAGCAGCCCCGGATCGCCCGGCCCGGCCCCGATCAGCGAGACGAAGGCGCGGGAGGTGGGGGCGGCAGAAGCGTCGGTCATGGCAGACAGGCTAGCGGGCCGGGGGCGGGACAGATGGGGGTGGGCTCAGGCGTGGTCGGCGGTGCCCCTGTCCAGCCCCACGGGGGCGTCGGGAAGGTCGTCCGGCGTCGGGACCGTGTAGGAATGCGCGAGGTGGGTCATCTCCAGCGACTCGTGGCCCCGGTTCACGATCCGGCCTCCCGCGTGGGCTGCCACGCTCAGCAGGGTGAGTTCCCAGTTGCGCCGCTGCCCGGCGTGCGCCCCGAAGATGTAGGCGAGGCGGTCGAAATGCGAGTTGGTCCGCAGCAGCGACTCGATCTGGAGGATGACGTGCCCCGGCTCCCCCTGCGGGTAGACCCGGAAGTCGGAGGTGCCCGCGTCGGGGTGCAGGCGCAGGGTGCGGACCCGGAAGCCCAGGGGATCGATATGCTCCACGACCACCCGGCCCCGGCGCACCAGCATCATCTGAATCCACAACCGGGTGCCCACCTCGACGGGCGGAATGGGGCCGTCCAGCCCCCGGAAGTACGCCAGCCACTTGGGGGCGTGATCGGGCAGATGCTCGCGCCAGTGCCGGGCGATGTCCTCCGGGTCGCGGGTCGCCCCCTCCAGTTCCACCCAGTAGCGGCGGCGGGTGAGCGGCCCCACGCCGTCCTCGGGACCCGACGGGCGCAGGGGGTCGGGCGGCCCCTTGAGGGCGTAGGCGGCGGCGGCGAGGGCAGGCAGGGCGAGCAGGCGGGTCAGTCGGGACCGTGCAGGGTTGGGCATGGGTGAAAACCTCCGGGGGCACACTCCGGCGGGGAGCCGGGCAGTGCGGGCAGGCTAGCCGCTGCGCCGCCGCCGGGGGCACGGCCAGGGTTCATCCAGCCGAAAGGGAGCAGGATGGGGAGATGACGCCTGATCCCCTCCCCCGCCTCGCCCGCGCGGAAGCCGCCGCACACGCCGGGTATGGAGTGAACGGCGCGGTCGCCCGCTTCGGTCCGCTGGTGGCGGTCCACGCCGGGCCGAATCTCCCGGTGGACACTGCCTGGCATGACGGCACGGCCGGGCTGACAGAAGCTGATCTGGACGGCTTCGAGGCCTTCAGCGCCGGGCATGGGCAACCCGCGACGCTCCACGTCCTCTCGCACGCCGCGCCGCCCGTGCTGCCCGCTCTGCGTGCGCGTGGATACGCCCTGGACTACGTCCTGCACGCCTGCACGCACAACCTGACCGACCTGCCTCCCGCCCCCACCCTGACCGTCCGCGAGGAACCGGACGCCGACCTGTGGGCCGATCTCTCCTCACGCGGCTTCGGGCCGGGGACGGAGGCGGATGATGCGCCTCGTGGCCCATGCGCCCGGCACCGTCCGGCTGGTGGCCGAGGTGCAGGGGCAGCCCGCCGGGACCGCCGCGCTGAGCGTGACCGGGGGTGTGGCGGCGTTGTACGGCACCTCCACCCGGCCGGAGTTCCGGGGGCGGGGCGTGCAGACGGCCCTCCTCGCCGCCCGCCTGCACCGCGCCGCTGACTCCGGGGCCGAGTTCGCCAGCGTGTTCGTGACGCCGGGGTCGGGCAGCGAGCGCAACGTGCGGCGGGCCGGGTTCCGGGGGGCGGGCGTGCGGCTGACCTTCACGCGGGCGGGGTAAGCCCGTTTGCCACCCGCACCGCGTCGCGCACCGCCGCGCACACGGCCTCCTGCACCAGCGCGACGAGCAGGAGGGGGTCGGCGGGAGGCCGGGTGCCCGTGCCGAGTACGAAGGCGCTGTCCCCGTCCCAGGGGGTGTGGCTGGGGTGAATGACCCGCCCCAGCGCGGTCTGGGCAGCGTCCGCGAGGCGGCGGGCCTCAGGCTTGGTCAGCCGGTGCTCGGTGGCGACCGCGACCAGGGTGGTGCTTTCCACGTCGCCGGGAGTAAAGGCGGTCGCGCCCGGTCCCACCCCCGGCCCGGCCAGCACGCTGCCGCGCTCGTCGAGCACGTCCCCGATGGGATTCACGACCGCCAGCGCCCCCACCGCGACCCCGTGCCGCTCCAGGTGTACGCTGCCCAGCCCGCCCGGCACCGCCCCCGCCCCGAGGTACTTGCCCGCCGTCGTGCCCGTCCCCGCTCCGACGCGTCCGCGTTCCACCGTGCCTGCCGAGGCCGCCCGCGCCG
>NZ_JASNGB010000248.1 GCF_030271215.1 Deinococcus rhizophilus
CGGGCGAGGATGTTGCGGCCTGCCTTGGTCTTCATGCGGGCGCGGAATCCGTGGGTCTTGGCCCGCTTGCGGACATTCGGCTGGTAGGTACGCTTCATGGTCTTCCTCCTTACTCGCGGCGGGCGGGGCCCGGGGCTGACCCTTGCGGGTCCCTCGCAGCCTGCCTTGCGTGCGCGACAACTCCGCCCCTGTGGGGCAAACTCCGGGAGTGTAGCACGGGTCAGGAGGAGGCGGGAAGGGGGAGCGAAGGCGGCACCATGGGCGACGTGGGCGACCTCCCTCTCACCGAAGTTGCGGCTCTGAACGACGATTCACGCGACTTCGCTGCCGCCTTGTTTGAACGCTGGCCGGACTGGCGCGACCTCGCCGTCTGCGACCCGGAGGAGGGCACGTTGCTGGTGGAGATCGCGCCGGAGGCACCGGGAAGACCAAAGGTCCGCCTCTACACCAGCCTCTGGCACGTCCATCACGACTGGGGGGGGCGAGTCCCGGGAAGACGAGCGGCAGAGGGCTCCCGACCTCGTGGCAGACCTGCTGGCCGAACGTCTGGCGGTTCAGATCTGGATGGCGGGCGACCGCTGGAGTGGATCGGCGCTGGTCGGGGCAGCAGCCGACTGGCTCCCCTTCCCGCAGGACTGGCACGCTGCCGACCTCACGCGGAGCGACCGCCCCGTTCCTTCCGGGGGAACCTTCGGCGGCGAGCGGGCCCCTGCACCGTGACCCTCGCCCCACTGTGAGCCCCGAGCTTGCTGCCCCCGCCCCTGCCGCGCTACTAATGGCAGGATATGCGTGACGCCTTGTGGGCTGCCCTGAAGACCGTGAATGACCCGGAACTGCACCGCGACCTCGTGTCGCTGGGCATGATCGAGCGGGCGGAGGTCGGGGGCGGGGTGGCGCAGGTCAAGGTCAACCTGACCACGCCCGCCTGCCCGCTGAAGGGCCAGATCGAGGGCGACGTGCGCTCGGCGGTGCTGGCCGTGCCGGGGATCAAGGAGGTGGTCGTGACTTTCGGCGCGATGGTCCGCACCGGGGGTCAGCCCGCGCTGCCGGGGGTCAAGCACGTGCTGCTGGTGGGGAGCGGCAAGGGCGGCGTGGGCAAGAGCAGCGTGGCGGTCAATATCGCGGCGTCGCTCGCGCGGGACGGGGCGCGGGTCGGGCTGCTGGACGCCGACGTGTACGGCCCCAGCGTGGCGCACATGCTGGGCCGCAGCGCCGAGCGCGTGACCGCCAACGCCGAGCGCAAGATGCAGCCCCTCGAAGCGCACGGCATCCGCTTCCTGAGCATGGCGAACCTCTCCCCCGCCGGGCAGGCGCTGGTGTGGCGCGGGCCGATGCTGCACTCGGCCATCCAGCAGTTTCTCAAGGACGCGGCGTGGGGCGACCTCGATTACCTGATCGTGGACCTGCCGCCGGGCACGGGGGACGTGCAGCTTTCCCTTACCCAGACCATTCAGGTGACGGGCGCCGTGATCGTGACCACCCCGCAGGACGTGGCCCTGATCGACGCGGCGCGGGCCATCGACATGTTCCGCAAGGCCAGCGTGCCTGTGCTGGGGGTGGTGGAGAACATGAGCTACTTCGTGGCGCCCGACACCGGGTTGACCTACGACCTCTTCGGACGCGGCGGCTCGCAGAAGCTGGGCGGGCTGCCGCTGCTGGGCGAGGTGCCGCTGGACATGGAGGTTCGTAAGGACTCGGACGCCGGGGAACCCGCCGTGCTGGCCCATCCCGACTCGGCGGCGGCGCAGGCCCTGACCGGGGTGGCCCGTGCGCTGGCCGGGCGCGTCAGCGTGCAGGCCCTCGCCGACCTGCCCGACCAGCTTCCGGTGGTCTGAGGTGACGGCCCTGGCCCCCCAGCTCCAATCTCAGGCCCAGCCCGCGCCCGCCCCGGAGCGCACCAAGCACCGGTTGCTGGAGCGGCTCAAGCGTGCCGGTCCGCAGACCGTGCAGGACCTCGCCGCGAATCTGGGCGTCAGCGTGCCGGGAGCGCGGCGGCACCTGCTCGACCTGCAGGAGCAGGGGCTGATCGAGGCCCGCACCGAGCGGCCCGGCGGGCGCGGGCGGCCCCAGCACGTCTATGTCCTGACCGACCGGGGCGAGGCGACCTTTCCCAAGACCTACTCGGCGCTGTGCGTGGACGTGCTGCGCCACCTCCAGATCCTCTACGGGGACGAGGCGGTGACGCGGGTGCTGGGGGCCCGCAGCGCGGAACTCACCGCGCAGGTGCAGGCCGCGCTGCCCGCCGAGCTGCCGCTGGAGGAGCGGATCACCCGCTTCGCCGCGTGGCTGACCGAGCTGGGCTTCGACGCGGTGGCCGAACCCGGTGACCAGGCGGGCGAGTGGCAGATCGTGGAGCGCAACTGCCCCAACCTGACGGTGGCGCGGAGTTACCCCGAGCTGTGCCACAGCGAACTGCGGCTGTTCACGGACGTGCTGGGCCTGCCCGTGACCCGCGAGAGCCGCATCGCCTGCGGCCAGGGCCAGTGCCGCTACCGGATCGGACCCTGACCGTGACCGCCCCCGACCGGGCCACCGGCCAGCCGCTGTACAGCCTCGTGGCGTGGCCGCCCGAGGCACTCGACACCTGGCTGCGGCGAACCCAGGAGGGCCTGGGCGTGCGCGGTTTCGGGGCGCCTCACCTGAACCTGCGGGCGCCCTTTCAGACTGACCTGATGCCGGGGGAACTCGTCGCGGCCTTCCGGGAGGCGCTGCGGGGCATCCCGCCCTTCGAGGTGCCCGTGCGCGGCTGGAAGCGGTTGCCGCACATGGTCTTCTTGGAGTGCGTGCGGACTCCCGCACTGGCCGAACTGCACGCCCGCGCCCTCGGCGTGGGGCCGTCCACCCGCGCCCCCCACGACGGCCCGGACTACGTGCCGCACCTGACCCTGGGCCTGGGCATCCTGCCGCGCGTGGAGGACCTGATCTGGGCCGAGGTGCAGAGGCTGACGCCCCCCGTCACCTCCTTTGGGGTCGAGGTCCTGAGCCTGACCCGCGAGGAACGCGGCGAGGTGCAGGAGGTCCACACCTTTCCGCTGGGCGAGGGGGCCAAACTGCTCGCCCGCGTCACCGGGGAGGCGGGGCGGGCGGAGGTCCGGGGCGCGGAGGGCTAGAGCATTGGGCAGAATGACGGCCCCCGGGGAACGGCGCCCCAGGTGCCTCCCCGAATGCCCAATGCTCTTCCTCAATTCGCTCGCTCTGCTGCGCAGCTTTGCAAGTCCGCTCGGCC
>NZ_JASNGB010000249.1 GCF_030271215.1 Deinococcus rhizophilus
GGTCGCTGCTGCCGCGCGAGTAGCCCGGACCCCGGCCTCCCCGGTCGCCGCCGCGCCCGTCCTGCCCGAAGCGGCGGCCCCCGGAGCGGCCCCCCTCGCCCTGGCCTCCCTCGTCGGGCGGGAGGTTCTCCACCGTCCAGTCCCCGAAGTACATCCGCTGCACGGTGATGTTCACCGGGCGCAGGTGCTCGTTGCGGGGGCGTTCCAGGGTGATCACGCGGCGGCCACCGCGCCCACCGCTCTGGGGGCTCTGGCTGCTGGCGGCGGGCCGTCCGCCCCGGTCGCGGTCACGGCCTTCGGGGCCGGACTGGCCCTGCTGCGGTCCCCGCACGGGGCGCGGAGCCGGGCTGGCAGGCTGGGGGTCGTCGAGCGTGAATTTGCGCGGCGCGGCGGTGCTGACCGTTTGCAGCTTCTCGCGCTTCTCGGCCTCGCGGTCCTCGCGGCGCCGGGCGCGGGGGCGGATGGGGTTGCCTTCCATGTCGGTCTCCTGGGTGAAATCGATTTGCCGGGCCAGGGGGTTGACCTGGCTGATGGTCACGGTGACGGAGTCCCCCAGCCGGAAATTCCGGCCATTCGAGCGGCCCCGCAACATCTGCGCGTCCTCGAGGTAGATGTAGTAGTCGTCGTCGAGGTTGGAGATGTGCAGCTTGCCCTCGACGCCGTTGTCGAGCGCCACGAAGAGGCCGCTGGACACCACGCCCGACACGTTCCCGGCAAAGGTCTCGCCGAGGTGCTCCTGCGCCCACTTCGCCTGGTAGTACTTGGTGAGGTCGCGCTCGGCCTCGGACGCGGCCCGCTCGCGCTCGGAGGTGTGCTCGCCCATCGCGGGCAGCTTGGCCCGCAGGTCGTTCACCGCCCGGCTACTCGCCCGCAGCTCGCCCGAGAGCATCCCCTTCAGGACGCGGTGGACCAGCAGGTCGGGGTACCGCCGGATCGGTGAGGTGAAGTGCAGGTACTCGTCAAAGGCGAGCCCGAAGTGCCCGAGGTTCTCGCCCGCGTACTTGGCCTGCTGCATCGAGCGCAGCAGCAGCGTGTTCACCACGCTCTCGCGGGGCGTACCGCGCACGCCCTTGAGAACGGCCTGATACGCCTGCGGGGTGGGTTCCCCGCCGGGGAAGGAGATGCCCAGCCGCGCGATGGCCGCCGTGACCTCCTGGAACTTTTGCAGGGTGGGTTCCTCGTGGATGCGGAAGAGGGCCGGAATCTCGCGTTTCAGCAGTTCGTTGGCCACCACCTTGTTGGCGAGCAGCATCAGGTCCTCGATCATCCCCCGCGCGGTTTCCTCGCGGATGGGAATCAGTTCCATGCGGCCGTCCTTGCCGACGTCCACCTTGACCTCGCGCAGCTTGAAGTCCAGCGACCCCTCGCGCAGCCGCTTCTGGCGCAGCTTGGTCGTGATCTTGAGCAGCAGGTGGAGGTCGCCCTCCAGTTGCCGGGCATGGTCGGGCAGGGTGGCCGTCGCCTCCGAGTAGGCCTGCACCTCGTCGTAGGTCAGCCGCGCCTTGCTCTGAATCACGCTGGGTGCGAGCTGCACCTTCAGGATGTCGCCCTCGGCCGAGAGTTCCACCAGCGCGGTCAGCGTCAGGCGGTCTTCGTAGGGCACCAGGCTGCACACGCCGTTGCTGAGGTGCTCGGGCAGCATGGGCAGCACCCGGCCGGGCAGGTACACGCTCGTCGCGCGGGCGTAGGCTTCCTTGTCCAGCGGGCTGTTGTCGGTGACGTAGTGGCTCACGTCCGCGATGTGGACGCCCACCACGAAGGTGCCTTCGGGGGTGGGCTGGATGTGAATGGCGTCGTCGAAGTCCTTGGCGTCGCGGCCGTCCACCGTGAAGATGTTGAACTCGCGCAGGTCGAGCCGTCCCACCAGCGCTTCTGCGGGAATCTGGGTGGGGACGGCGTCCGCCTGCTCCAGCACGTCTTCGGGGAAGTCGCCGCGCAGCCCGTACTTGACGATCACGGCCTCGGTCTCGGTCTCGGGGTCGTCCTGCTCGCCCAGCACGCGGGTGACCTGCCCGAAGACCTCGTCCTCGCCGGTCCCCTCGGGCCAGAACAGCTCGGCCACGACCCTCGCGCCGCTGTGCAGCTCGTCGATGCCCTGTGGCAGCAGCAGGATGCGGTGCCGGGCGCGGTGGTCGTCGGGCTTGAGGATGGGATGGCCCTTGCTGAACTCCAGCGTGCCCACCAGCTGCTTGTAGGCCCGCTGCACGATGCGGACCACCGAGGCGCGCGGGCTGCCGTCGCCGCGCTGGCCGCGCCGGGGTCCACCGCCGCGTCCGCTGTCGCCCCGGCCTTCCATCCGCACCAGCACGATGTCGCCGTTCCAGGCTTCCATGGTGTGCTCGGCGGCCACGTAGTAGTCCTCGCCGCCGCTGTCCGGCACCACGAAGCCGAAGCCCGCCGCCGACGCCTGAAAGCGTCCGCGTACCAGGTTCATCGCCTCGGGCAGCCCGTAGGTGCGCTTGCGGGTGCGGATCACGTCGCCCGTGCGCGTCAGGTCGTCGAGCAGCGACTCCAAGTCGCGCCAGTCGCCCAGCCGGCCCTGCATCTGCCGGGTAAAGGTGCGCTCCAGATCGCGGACGTGAATGGGCCGCCCCAGCTTGCGCAGCTGCGCCACGACCATCGCGCGGGCGGGGTCGCCGGGTTCTTGGCCCCGCGCCTCCGTCCCGGCGTGGTTCTCCTGCCCGTCTTCCGTCTCGTGCGGCAGGTCGATCAGGGGTTCAGGGGTGTCGGATTGTCCGTCGCCCATCCGGGTGTGGACCGGGGCCGAGTCGGGCGTACCCGGGGCCGGCGTGTCGTCTTCCACCTCGACAGATTCCACACCGCCCAGGACCTCGTCGAGCGGGGCCTCGGCTGCTTCGGGAGCGGGGGCGGCGGCCGACTTCGCCTTGCGCCCGCGCCGGGCCTTGGGCACTTCGAGCAGCACGGGGTCGGTCGGCTCGCTCGCCACGGGCGGGAGCATGTCCGGCTGCGGCTCAGCCGCTTCGGCCACCGGCGTGGCGGTCTTCGTCTTGGGGCCCCGGCGCGGTCTGGCGGGGGCTTCGGCGGGGATGACTGCAGCGGCTTCCGACCCGGCCACCGGGGGCAGGGGGAGGGGTTCGGGGGTGGGTTCGGCCACCGCTGCCGCCCTGGGCTGACGGCCCCGGCGGGCAGGCTTGACGGGGGCCGGGGCCTCCGGCTCGCGCGGTTGGGGAGCGGTCACCGGAGTCTCGGCCATCAC
>NZ_JASNGB010000025.1 GCF_030271215.1 Deinococcus rhizophilus
ACGAGAACCAGCACTATGCCGCGTAAACTGAAAGATGTCAGTTGAGAAAGACCCGTTCAAAATTTTAAGAATGATTCACCAAGCAGGAATTAATTGTGTAGCGATAACGGATCACTTTTCGGGAGCATTTATAGATGAATTGAAAAGAGCAAGAAAGATAATGTCCGATTGGAGTGAATTTCGGCGTCAAACACTGCCTACTATACTACCGGGCGTAGAGATAGAGGTTGATGGAGTTCATCTCCTGTGCGTATTTCCGGAAAAATACGGAACTGCCGAAATAAACTATTTCCTTGGTAGAATTGGAATACGGCCAGACCAATACGGTGATCAAGAAGCGAACTGCACTGCTGGTCTAGAAGTTATTAGGAGCGCCGTAGATGAGTACGGTGGATTAATTATTGCAGCCCATGCCAATAGTAATAAGGGACTATTGGGAATCAGAGGGAAGAATTTTGTTGATTTGTGTAGCATCATTGACGTAGTGGAAATCAATCGCCCAAACTTCGATAGGGATGTAGAGGAAACCAGAAAACATAGACCGGAACTAGCGAACAAGCCATTTCTCAGAGGCTCAGATACGCATTCCGAGGCTGGTCTTACGAAAGATAAATTTCACATAAAAATGCAATCCCCGAGTTTTTCATCAATAAAACAGATTATCTTTGAACCATTTTCACGTTTTATGACATCGCAACACAAAACCAAAATTTTAGGAGTTACCTTCTCTTCTCCTAACGGTATTTTCGAAAACCAAACGATAGCCTTTAATCATAGCATGAATACCATTATTGGCGGACGCGGGGACGGAAAATCTATTTTGATGGATTCAATAAGATACTGCCTTGAAGACTATCCTTCACTAGAATATCTTAATAATATTGAAGGAGGAATGCTATCAAGGATCAATGGAACATATAATGAGGGAGATTCGATAACTATTATGATAGCACATAATTCAGATATCTATGCATGCGTTAGAGGTGTGACTGTTGAAAAGGTAAGGAAAGTATATAGCGCTAATGCTCCCGCCAAATGGTATAAGCTAGAGGCTGGCGATTTTACTGAAATTAACAGGCCAGATAGCCTATCATTCACAATATATTCACAGGGTGAAATCGAAAGTCTCACTAGAGAGTTGGACGTTCTTGGCGAGATATGCGATTCCTATAATTTAGAAATTGGCAGTATTACAAATCAGGTAAATGAGAAACTATCTGCTTTAGATTTTCTATTTTCCAAAAGACTAAGAATCCAGAGAATCGAAGAGAATATAATCGCAAAAAAAGAGCAAAACGCGGAACTATCTGCTAGTATCCTGCGATTTGAGAACCTATTGGGAAGCGTTGATAAGTCTGTTTATAGAAAAATGTTGAGAGCGAACGATGAATCCTCTCGTATGATTAATGAAATTTGGGATGCAATAGAGGAGATGCGCCGAATTGGTGGCAGTATAGTAGGAAGACTCGAAAAAGTTAAGTCAGACTTTATGGAAGGAAGCGAATTCATTAACGATGATTTCAAAAACTACTTCAATCACGTAAGAAACACCGCTATCAGGATTTTCGAAATAATGACATTTTCAGACATTGGAAAATTTAATGATACTCCCGAGCGTATATCATGGAAACAGAAATTAGACGATGAGAAAAATGCTTATGACGATCTAATACGCTCATCTGGGATGGAGAGTCAAGAGGCTCTCATGCCAAGACTTGTCGCATTAAGGGAACGACAGAAAAAATTGAGCGAGGAAATTGAGGCTGACAGTGTAGAGATAATCAAACTCAACGGCATTAAAAAGGAAATTCAGGAAATGTTGGGTCTAGCAATTCATTTACAGAATGAGCTACGCAAGACTAGAGAAAAAAATATCGAAAATTTAAATATGATTACCCCCGAAATGGTTTACATCGAATATGCATTCGATAACTCCGAATTTAAAGAATGGCTCGATGAAAGCCTGAAATCGAAAGGAATTTCGGAAAAGGGTGTTACAATTTCCAAATTGTCTACTTTGATGCCGAACGAACTACTTTTAGCAGCAGTATCTGGAGATGTTGAGGCAATAAAAAGACTTGGCATCAGTGAATCAAATTCAAATATTGTTATAGCGGTACTTAACTCTGTAGAAAATCAAAATTTACATCGAGTAAGCATGGCCTTCACACCCATCATAGGACTTATCAAAGGCGGAAACAAATTCCCCACATCCAATCTGTCAATCGGGGAGAAAGTGAGTGCAGTTTTTCCATTACTAACACTAAATAATGGGAAACCTATACTTCTTGATCAACCAGAAGACGATTTAGATCACAACTACATCATTGATAATATTACACATTCGATAAAGCAGAATAAAACGAATCAACAATTCATAATTATAACGCATAATCCCAATATTCCTGTCCTTGCGGATTCAGATCAGATTATTAAAATGAAACGTCTTGAGGAAAGACAGGTTTGTATTGTCGAGACACAAGGAGCTATTGAAGACGACACAATAAGATCCCACGTTATGAAACTCGACGGCGGCATGGAAGCGATAGAAATTCGATACAAACGTTATCGATCTTAAGTTTTATCATATCTGCTTTCCAAGCAGGACAATCAATTTGATACCCACTCCTGCAAACCCTTCACGCCCAGCTCCGCGCCCACGGCGGCCTTGATCGCCCGTGCCGTCCACTCCGCGCCTTCCCTCGTGCTGACAATCGGCACGCCGCGTTCCAGGGCGGTTCGCAGCAACGCCGAGCCGGTCACGTCGATCAGCAGATCAGGCAGTTCGTCGCCGTTCTGCTCCCGAATGACCTTCAATCCGGCTTCGCTCAGCCTTCCGGCCACGTCGTCCAGCCCGTCCCCGAGGAGCAGGGCGGTTCCCTCCAGCGGCAGGTAGTTTTTCGCGCCGAGTTGCGCCCGGTAGAACGCCAGGTACGGGTCGGCGTCGATGCCCATGCTCTCGCCCGTGCTCTTCATCTCCGGGCCGAGGACGGGGGACACGCCCGCGAACTTCAGGAAGGGCAGGTGGACTTCCTTGACCGAGTACATGCCCGGCGTGGGCGTCTCGGTAAAGCCGATCTGCGCCAGCGTCTGCCCCACGGCGATCCGCGCGGCACTCTTGGCGAGCGGGTGGTTCACGGCCTTGCTCACGAAGGGCACGGTGCGGCTGGCCCGCGGATTGGCCTCCAGGATGTACGCGGTGCCGTCCTTTACCGCCCACTGCACGTTCATCAGGCCCCGCACGCCCAGCTCCAGGGCGAGGCGTTCCGTGTCGGCCTTCACCCGCGCGGTCAGTTCGGCGCTCAGGTTCACCGGGGGCAGCACGCACGCGCTGTCACCCGAGTGGACCCCGGCGGCCTCGACATGCTCCATGATGCCCGCGACCACGGCCCGCTCCCCGTCGCAGAGGGTGTCCACGTCGAGTTCCAGGGCGCCCTCCAGAAACTGGTCGAGCAGGATGCTGGGCTGCCCCTCGACGGCGGCGTACACCTCGTCCAGATAGGTCGTCAGCTCCTCCATGCTCCGCACCGTCCGCATCGCGCGGCCCCCCAACACGTAGGAGGGCCGGGCCATCAGCGGGAAACCGAGTTCGGCGGCCAGCGAAAGGGCTTGCGCGGGCGTCTCGGCCACCTTGCCCTTCGGCTGCGGCAGCCCCAGCCGCTCGCACAGGGCGTTGAAGGAGGCGCGGTCCTCGGCCTGGTGGATCGTCTCGGGGCTGGTGCCGATGATGGGAGCGCCCGCGTCCGCCAGCCGCCGCGCCAGCTTGAGGGGCGTCTGTCCGCCGAGCTGCACGATCACGCCCACCGGCTTCTCGTGCTCGACGATGTTCATCACGTCCTCGAAGGTCAGCGGCTCGAAGTACAGGCGGTCAGCGGTGTCATAGTCGGTAGAGACCGTCTCCGGGTTCGAGTTGACCATGATCGTCTCGTACCCCGCCTCCTGAAGCGCCCAGACCGCGTGGACGGTCGCGTAGTCGAACTCCACCCCCTGCCCGATGCGGTTGGGGCCGCTGCCCAGAATCACCACCTTGGGCTTGTCGGTCGGCGTCACCTCGTCCTCCCACTCGTAGGTCGAGTAGTGGTAGGGCGTGTACGCCTCGAACTCGGCGGCGCAGGTGTCCACCGTCTTGTAGACCGGCGTGGCTTTGGCCGCCTTGCGAAGCTCGCGGACCTCCAGCTCGCTCAGGCCCACGAGTTCGCCCAGCCGCGCGTCCGAAAAGCCCAGCCGCTTGACCTCGCGCCAGATTTCGTACTTCCAGCCCTGAATGGGGCCCAGGTCGAGGATTTCCTTCTCGGCGTCCACGATCTCCTGGAGCTGGGAGAGGAACCAGCGGTCGATCTTCGTCGCGTCGTGGAGGGCCGGGACGCCCTCGCCCCGCCGCAGCAGCTCCAGCACGGCCTCTAGCCGCCTGGGGTTGCCGTACAGCAGGCCGCGCAGTTCGTCGTCGGACATGGCGGCGAACACCCCGCGCACGTCGCTTTCCACGGACCGCAGCGCCTTTTGCACGCTCTCCTTGAAGGTGCGGCCAATCGCCATGACCTCGCCCACCGAGCGCATCTGGGTGCCCAGCGCGTCACTGCTGCCGGGGAACTTCTCGAAGGCGAAGCGCGGAATCTTCGTCACCACGTAGTCGATGCTCGGCTCGAAGGAGGCGGGCGTGCTCCGGGTGATGTCGTTGGGCAACTCGTCGAGGTGGTAGCCCACCGCGAGCAGGGCGGCGATCTTGGCGATGGGAAAGCCGGTCGCCTTGCTCGCCAGCGCCGAGGAGCGGCTCACGCGCGGGTTCATCTCGATCACGATGACGCGCCCGTTCTGCGGGTCCACCGCGAACTGGATGTTGGAGCCGCCCGTGTCCACCCCGATCTCGCGGATGATGGCGAGCGACTGGTCCCGCAGCCGCTGATACTCCACGTCGCTGAGGGTCTGCGCCGGGGCCACCGTGATCGAGTCGCCGGTGTGCACGCCCATCGGGTCGAAATTCTCGATGGAGGTGATGATGACCACCGTGTCGGCGTGGTCGCGCATGACCTCCAGCTCGTACTCCTTCCAGCCCAGGATGGACTCTTCGAGCAGCACCGAGTTCACGGGGCTGTCCCGCAGGCCGCCCTCCGTGATCTGTAGAAACTCCTCGTAGGTGTGCGCGATGCCGCCGCCCGTGCCGCCCAGCGTGAAGGAGGGCCGGATGACAATGGGGAGGCCGATCTCCCCCTGGTACTCCACGGCCTCTTCCATCGAGTGGACCATCTTCCCCCGCGCCGTCTCCACGCCTATTTTCTTCATCGCGGCCTGGAACGCCTCGCGGTCCTCGCCCTTGTGGATGGCCTCGGCGTTCGCGCCGATCAGCTCGACGCCGAACTCGGCGAGGGTGCCGTTGGCATTCAGCTCCATCGCCAGATTCAGCGCCGTCTGCCCGCCCAGGGTGGGGAGCAGGGCGTCCGGGCGCTCCTTCTCGATCACCTTACGCACGAACTCCGGGGTCAGCGGCTCCAGATAGGTCGCGTCGGCGAGGTCGGGGTCGGTCATGATCGTCGCCGGGTTGGAGTTCACCAGCACGACGCGGTAGCCCTCTTTTTTCAGCGCCTTGAGGGCCTGCGTGCCCGAATAGTCGAACTCGGCGGCCTGCCCGATCTGGATGGGGCCGCTGCCGAGAATCAGGATGGTCTGGAGGTCAGTACGCTTGGGCATTCCAGAAAGGGAGTATGTCACGGATAGACCGGGCAGGCACTTGCAAGGTTATGCAGGGACGTCAGGCCATCAGGTTGGCGAGCAGTCCCGCCGCGATACCCCACATCATCACGCCGATCAGCACGTCGAGCACCTGCCACGCCCGGGGCGAGCGCATCAGGGGTGCGAGACGGCCTGCGAGCAGGGCCAGACTGAAAAACCACAGCCACGACGCGAGCACTGCACCTCCCAGAAAGGCCAGCCGCGCACGCTCGCCCAGCCCCGCGCTCGCTCCGCCGAGCAGGACCACCGTGTCGAGGAGGGCGTGGGGATTGAGGAAACTGAAGGCGGCGGCGGTGGCGATCACGCCGCCCGTGGTCTGTGCGGCCGGTCCCTCGGCTTGCAGGGTGCCTGGGTGGCGGGCGGTCTGAAGGGAACGCCATCCGTACCACAGCAAGAAGGCCGCGCCCGCCAGCGTCCCGGCGGTCGTCAGCGCCGGATTCCGGGACAGGAACGCCCCCACCCCCAGCACCCCGAGCGTGATCAGCCCCGTATCGGCCAGTGAGCAGGCGAGCGCCGCCAGCGCCGCGTGACGCCGCGTCAGCCCCTGCCGCAGCACGAAGGCGTTTTGCGGCCCGATGGCGACGATCAGCGAGAGGCCCAGGCTCAGGCCGCGCAGGAAGGGAGGCACGGGCATGAGCATAAGGCCGGGTCTTTGGTAAAGATTTTGCGGGGTGTGCCGCGAGGAGCCAGACTTCTAAGCTGGCCCCATGAAGAAGACGATGCTTGGACTCCTGGCGCTGGGCGCTGTCTCGACCGCTGCGGCCGACTCGGTCGGCGGGCACATCGGCACCACGACGGGCCTGCACTACCAGAGCGACCTGACCGCCAACTCGGCGGTGCGCTACGGCCTGAACCTCAGCACCACCGGGCTGTTCGCGGGGGCCTTCCGGGTGGGCGGCGAGGTGGCGTATCTGCAGAACATCAGCGGGCAGAACTTCGGCGGTCTCAGCCCCTACTACGGCTTTGGCCTCGGTGCGGGCGCGGCGGTCGGCTCGGTGGTGGGCGTCTCGGCTTACCCCCATGTGCTCGGTGGCCTGCGCTACACCGTGGCCCAGCCCTTCAGCGTGTTCGTGGAAGGCAACGTCGGCCCCACCATCGGTGTGACGACCGCCGGGTCAGGCTTCGGCTTCGGCGCGGGCGTGCGCCTGGGGCTGGACTACCGCCTGCGCTGAGCCTCCTCTGAACCCCGGCCCCGGTCCCTGTGGCCGGGGTTTTTCACGGCCGCCCTTGCACCCTGCCTCCCCGCCTGCTACGCTCCTGAATAGCTATACGCTTTTTGCGTATATCCATACATCCCATGCCGACCCTGCCCCTCCGACGCTGACCGCCCGGCCCTCCTTTCTGGACAGGCCGGAGATGTCACGCCGGGGGGTTCTGTGTGGCCCACCCGCCTACAGGAGAGAATCGACCCATGACCCACGCCGACCGACCCAAGATTGTCCTCGCCTACTCCGGCGGGCTGGATACCTCCATCATCCTCAAATGGCTGCAGACCGAGCGCGGCTACGACGTGGTGTGCTTTACCGCCGACCTCGGGCAGGGCGACGAGGTGGAGGAAGCCCGCGTCAAGGCGCTGAACACCGGCGCGGTGGCCGCCTACGCGCTGGACCTACGTGAAGAGTTCGTGCGCGACTACGTGTTTCCGATGTTCCGCTCCTCGGCGCTGTACGAGGGCTACTACCTGCTGGGCACCTCCATCGCGCGGCCCCTGATTGCCAAGAAGATGGTGGAGATCGCGCAGAAGGAGGGTGCGGTGGCCGTCTCGCACGGGGCGACGGGCAAGGGCAACGACCAGGTGCGCTTCGAGATGACCGCCTACGCGCTGCAGCCCGACATCGTGACCGTAGCGCCCTGGCGCGACTGGGACTTCCAGGGCCGCGCGGACCTCGAAGCCTTTGCCCGCGAGCACGGCATCCCGGTCCCCACCACCCAGAAGGACCCCTGGAGCATGGACGCCAACCTGCTGCACATCTCCTACGAGGGCGGCGTGCTGGAAGACCCCTGGGCCGAGCCGCCCGCGCACATGTTCAAGCTCACCGCCAGCCCGGAAAGCGCCCCGGACGAGCCCGAATACGTGGAAGTGGAGTTCGAGAACGGGGACGCGGTGGCGATCAATGGTGAGAAGCTCAGCCCCGCCGCCCTGCTACAAAAGGCCAACGAGCTCGGCGGGAAGCATGGCGTGGGCCGCATCGACCTCGTGGAAAACCGCTTTGTGGGCATGAAGTCGCGCGGCGTGTACGAGACGCCCGGCGGCACGCTGCTCTACCACGCCCGCCGCGCCGTGGAGAGCCTGACCCTGGACCGCGAGGTGCTGCACCAGCGCGACGCCCTGAGCCCCAAGTACGCCGAACTCGTCTACAACGGCTTCTGGTTTGCCCCCGAGCGCGAGGCCCTGCAGGTCTACATCGACCACGTGGCCCGCAGCGTGACGGGCACCGCGCGCCTGAAGCTCTACAAGGGCAACTGCACCGTCGTGGGCCGCAAGGCCCAGCGCAGCCTGTACGACAAGGACCTCGTGTCCTTTGAGGCGGGCGGCGACTACAACCAGCACGACGCGGGGGCCTTTATCAAGCTCAGCGCCCTCAGGATGCGGGTGCAGGCGCGGGTGGAGGCCAGGCAACTGCGGCCAGAGACCCAGGAGGCCTGAGTGCCGGGGTTGCGCGAGACCGTTCTGGAGCATCTGCCCAGGTTGCAGGCGATCTCAGAGGCGCGTGCGGGGCACCAGCCCGCGCCGGAGGTCTGGAGCGCCAAACAGATTATCGGCCACCTGATCGACAGCGGCGTGAACAACCACGCCCGCTTCGTCCGGGCCGGGGCCGAGGACGGGCTGAGCCTGCCCGGCTATGACCAGGACCTGTGGGTGGCGGCGGGCGCCTATCAGGAGCGTTCCTGGGCCGGGCTGCTGGCGCTGTGGGAGGCCTACCAGCTCCAGCTCGCGCAGGTCATGGAACGCCTGAGTCCTCAGCAGCGCTCGCACACGCTGACCGTCGGCGGTGGAGAGCCGGTCACGGTGCAATTCCTGGCGGAAGACTATGTGCGCCATCAACTCCACCATCTCGCGCAGATTCCGGAGCGGGTAGGCCCGTGAGGCTGCCAGCAGGCTACGCGCTGCGCCCCGCCACCCCCGCCGACGCGCCCGCCGTCGCCCGGCAGCGGGCACAGATGTTCGTGGACATGGGAACCCTGACCCCGGAAGCCGCCGCCCCGGAGGTCCCCCTCTGGACCGACTGGCTGCGGGGGGCGCTGGCGTCGGGCGAATATGTGGGCCTGCTGGCCGAGTGGGAGGGGACGGTGGTGGGCGGCGCGGGGCTGATGTTCTTCCCCCGGATTCCCACCCTGAAGGACCCCGCGACCCGCAAGGCGCACGTGCTGAACGTCTCGGTGGACCCTGCCCACCGCCGACGGGGGCTGGCGGGGGCGCTGATGGGGGCCGCGCTGGAGGAGGTGCGGGCGCGGGGGCTGCGGCAGGTCACCCTCAACGCCGCGCCGCTGGGCCGCCCCATCTACGAGCGGCTGGGCTTCGTGGAATCCACCCACCCTGAGCTGCGCCTGACCCTGGAGCCGCCCGCATGATCCGCCCCGCGACCCCCGCCGACGCCGCCGTCTTCCACGCGGTCATGATGGCCGCCGGGATGGACCCGCGTTCCAGCTGGAGCCGCACCCGCCCGGAAGATGTGGCCTGGAGCCTGGGCCAGGGCGGGGGCTTTCTCGCCTGGGACGGGGAAAGGGCGGTGGGGTGCGTGGGGTGGCGTCCCGATGGGCCGGAGACGTTCACCCTCAACAAGCTCGCCACCCTGCCGGAAATGCGCGGGCAGGGCCTCGGCGCGGCGCTGGTGCGGGCGGTGGAGGACATGGCGGCTCAGGAGGGCTACGCCCGCGTGCTGCTGGCCGTCAGCGGGTACAACCTCGAAGTCAGGCCGTTTTACGAGCGCCTGGGCTACCGGGTGGACCCCCACGCCGTGTACGCACACGCGAACCCGGCGAGTCCGCCGCCCGTGGTGCTGGTCAGGGAGGTCCGGTGATCGGCCTCACCCTGTTGATCGGCCTGCCCGTCCTGACCCTTCCCTAACTTCTCCCGCCAGCAAGGACCGTTCATGACTCAATCTCAACAAGAATCCAAACTCTGGGGTGGCCGTTTCGCCGAAGCCACCGACGGTCTCGTCGAACTCTTCAACGCGTCGGTGCCCTTCGACCAGCGCCTCGCCGAGCAGGACATTCGCGGCTCGCTCGCGCACGTCGCCATGCTGGGACAGGTCGGCATCCTGACGCCGGAGGAGGTCACGCAGATTTCGGAGGGGCTGAGGGCCGTGTTGGACGACATCCGCGCCGGAACCTTCGAGTGGCGGCTGGACCGCGAGGACGTTCATATGAACGTGGAAGCTGCCCTGCGCGACCGCATCGGGCCGGTGGCGGGCAAGCTGCACACCGCCCGCTCGCGCAACGATCAGGTGGCCGTCGACTTCCGGCTGTTCACGAAGGAAGCCGCGCTCGATCTCGCGGAGGGGGCGCGGGCGCTGCGGGCGGTGATGGTGGCCGAGGCCGAAAAGCATTTGCAGGACGAGGTCATCCTGCCCGGCTACACGCACCTTCAGGTCGCGCAGCCCATCCTGCTGAGCCACTGGTTCATGGCCTACGCCGCCATGCTGGAGCGCGACGAGGGCCGGTTCCGCGACGCCGCCACCCGCATGGACGAAAGCCCGCTCGGCTCCTCCGCGCTGGCCGGAACGCCCTGGCCCATCGACCGGCACGCCACCGCGGAGGCGCTCGGTTTTGCCCGACCCACCGCCAACTCGCTCGACGGGGTGGGCAGCCGGGACTTCGCGCTGGAGTTCCTGTCGGCGGCGGCGATTCTGGGGGCGCATCTCTCGCGCCTCTCCGAGGAACTCATTCTCTATTCCACCTTCGAGTTCGGCTTCCTGACATTGCCGGATTCGCACACCACCGGCTCGAGCATCATGCCGCAGAAGAAAAACCCGGACGTGGCCGAACTCGCGCGGGGCAAGGCGGGGCGGCTGTTCGGCAACCTGATGGGCCTGCTGACCGTCGTGAAGGGCACGCCGCTCGCCTACAACAAGGACCTTCAGGAGGACAAGGAGGGCGTGTTCGACTCCTACGACACGCTCAATGTCGTGTTGCGCCTGTACGCCGACATGCTGCCCAAATCCGTCTGGCACGCGGACGTGACGAAGGCGGCGGCGGCGCGCGGCTTTTCCACCGCCACCGACCTCGCGGACTTCCTGGCCCGTCAGGGCGTGCCCTTCCGCGAGGCGCACGAAGTTGTGGGCGGGCTGGTCGGGCTGGCCTCGCGCTCGGGCCGTCAGCTGTGGGAGCTGGAGGACGCGGAACTGCGCTCGGCCCATCCCCTCCTGAGTGCGGACGTGGCCCGCGCGCTGACGGTCGAGGAAAGCGTGAAGGGCCGCCAGAGCTTCGGCGGCACCGCGCCGGACCGGGTGCGCGAGGCCATCGAGACGGCGAAGGCCGCCTTGCCGTGAAGGTCACAGTGAAGCTGGACGGCACCCTGCTGGCGAAGCGGGAGGCGGAGTGGGCACACTTTCTGTCGAACCCAGACCAGAACTCCCTGTCCACCCGCGCAGATTTCGCCGGGGGCGAGGTGCTGCTGGAAAACGAGCTGTGCGTCTACACCCAGGACGCCCGCCACTTCGACGGCCTGCCCCATTCCGGCCTCATCGTCACCAGGCGCCCCTGCCAGACCGTCTTTGACCTCACCCCCGAGGAAGCCGCCGCCACCCATGCCCTGCTCGCCGAAGTGAGGGCGCATCTCGATGCCACCGTGAAACCCGACGGCTACACCGTGGGCTGGAACGTCCTCCCGGCGGGCGGGCAACACATCCCGCACGTTCACCTGCACGTCATCCCCCGCTGGAACACGGACGCGGCGGCGGGGGCCGGGGTGCGGTACTTCCTCAAGGAAGTCGCCCGCGCCGCTGAACCCGCTGAGTCTGTCTGACGCCCCCATTCTCCGGAACTTCTGCCCTCAGAGGAGGCCCTTCCCATGACCTACGTCCCCGCGCCCCTCGATGCCGTGCACGTCAAGCTGCGGCAGGCCACGCCCGCCGACTTTCCCACCATCGTGGCGTTGCTCACGCGCTGCGAGCTGCACACCTCCAGCGTGACGCCGGAGGGCAGCACCTACTGGATCGCCGACCTCAACGGGGTGCCGGGGGGCTGCATCGGCCTGGAGCACGGCGAGGGCGCGTCCCTGATCCGGTCCACCGCCGTCCTCCCGGAGGCCCGCTCGCAGGGGCTGGGGCGGGCGCTCGTCGCCTCGGCGCTGACCTATGCCAGCCTGCGCGGGGACCGGACGGTGTACCTCTTCTCGCAGGAAGCCGGGGACTACTGGCGGCGCTTCGGCTTCGTGCCGGTGCCTGCCGATGAGATCGCCGCCGCGCTGCCGAACACGCCGCAGGTCCAGAGCGGCCTGCTGAAAGGCTGGATCGAGCGCGAGCAGGCCTGGAAGCGGGTACTGGGCGGGGGAGGGAGGGCGTGAGGGGGCTGGGCCCGGGGGGCGCGGGCGTGCGCTATGCTGCCGCCACGCACAATCCAGCCGCGTCAGACGCCCGCTGGGTCGTCTGGCTGGACACCCCTTCCGGAGGACCCATCCATGACCGACCAAGCCATGCCGAACGTTCAGATTCGTCTCGCGCAGCCCCAGGACAAAGGCACCGTCTGCAGCATCTTTCACGACGCCGGGCTGGATACCGAAGAAGCCCTCGCGCCCGGCACCACCTACTGGGTGATGGAACGCGGCGGGCAACCCGTCGGGGCCATTGGCCTGGAACACGGCGAGGGGGCCTCCCTGCTGCGCGGCGCGGCAGTGCTGCCCTCGGCGCAGGGGCAGGGTCTGGGGCGGCGGCTGGTGATGAGCGCCGTGGAATACGCCAGGGCGCGGGGCGACCGGGCCATCTACATGTTCAGCAAGGGCGGCGACTGGCACAGCTTCGGCTTCACGCAGGTGCCCCTCGCGGTCGTGATGGCCGACGTGCCCGACACCCCGCAGGTGCGGGCCTACCGTGCCCGCAGCGAGCGCCCCGGCGGATTTACGTGGATGCGGGCGCTGGACGTGGGGGTCGGGCAGGCTTAACGCCCGCCGCACCGCCGCACGCGTGGGCCGTGGGGAGGGCACGCCCCTTCTTCACGGTTCACGCGCCTCACTGCTGGCCGGAGGAGGTCCACCCATGACCTTTCTCAGCCTCGAGTCCATCGCCGTTCCTGATATTCACCCGCAAGCACCGCTCGTCACCCGCAAGGCGCGGCTCTCGGACATCGGGGCGATTCACGAACTGATCGGCTACTGGGCGGCGCGGGGGCAGATGCTCGTGCGCTCCCGCTCGCTGCTCGCCGAGACGATCCGCGACTTCCACCTCGTGCTGGCCGAGCCGCATGGGGAGAAGCCGGGCGGCTTGGCGGGCGTGTGCGGCCTGCACCTGCTCGCGCCCGATCTGGCGGAGGTGCGGGGCCTCGCCATCCACCCGCATATGCAGGGGCGGGGGCTGGGCAAACAGCTGGTCGAGGCCTGCGAGCGCGAGGCCCGCGAGATCGACCTCCCGGCGCTGTTCGCGTGGACCTACCAGCAGGCGTTTTTCGAGAAGTGCGGCTTTGTACGGATCGAGAAGACCAGCCTGCACCCCAAGGTCTGGAGCGAGTGTCAGCGGTGCGCCTTTTTCGAGAACTGCAACGAGATCGCGATGCTGCGGGAGCTGGGATGAGGCCGTCCGGTCAGGTCGGCACGCTTGCTCCTGGGCACGCCTGATAAGCTCTGTGGCCGAACGCTGACGCCCCAGGGCTGAGCAGCTTCCGCCATAAAACGCGTCCTGTGAGGCGCGAATGGAGGTCCCTATGATCAGAAAAGAACGCGCGATTCTGGCGCTGGAAGACGGCACCGTGTACCGGGGCTACGCCTTCGGGCACCGGGGCGAGACGGTGGGCGAGGTGGTGTTCAACACGTCCATGACCGGGTACCAGGAGATCATGACCGATCCCTCGTACAACGGGCAGATCGTGACCATCACCTATCCCCACGTCGGCAACTACGGCGTGGCGATCTACGACATGGAGAGCAACAAGCCCTACGTGCGGGGCTTTATCTCCCGCGAGTTCTCCGGCGAGTATTCCAACCACCGCGCGCAGCAGTCGCTGGAAAGCTTCATGCAGCAGTACGGCGTGGTGAGCATCCAGGGCATCGACACGCGGGCGCTGGTGCGGCGGCTGCGGACGGGCGGCGTCGTGAAGGGCGTGATCGCGCACCGCTCGTATACCCACCCGGAAGACCCCTACGGCGAGTTCACGCCCGCCGAGGAAGCCGTCTACGTGGGGCGGGCGCGGGACCATCAGGATATCGACGGGCACGACATGACCAAGGAAGTCACCACGCCGCTGCCCTACGCCTTTCCCACCCTGCGCCACGGCAAGCGCGTCGTGCTGATGGATTTCGGAATCAAGCACACCATTATCGAGCGGCTGTCCGAAGTCGGCATTGAGCCCATCGTGGTGCCCGCGCACACCACCCCGGCGCAGATCATGGCGCTGCAACCGCACGGCCTGTTTCTCTCCAACGGCCCCGGCGACCCGGCCCCGCTGGAGTACGCGCACAAGACGGCCTGGGAGCTGATGGGCCTGCTGCCCACCTTCGGCATCTGCCTGGGCCACCAGATTCTGGGCCTCGCGGCGGGCGGCAAGACCTTCAAGATGAAGTTCGGGCACCGGGGCGGCAACCAGCCGGTCAAGAACCTGCTCACCGGGAACGTGGAAATCACCTCCCAGAACCACGGCTACGCGGTGGATATCGAGTCCATTCCCGACGGAGCTTTTGTCGCCACGCACGTCAACCTCAACGACGGCACGCTGGAGGGCATGGCCCACAGCCGCTACCCGGTCTTCTCGGTGCAGTACCACCCGGAAGCCTCACCGGGACCGCACGACAGCCGTTACCTCTTCGACCGCTTTATCGAGGAAATCGACGCCTTCGACGGGGCGGACGGCTCGCCCGTGGTGAAGGCGGTGGCGGGGCGGCTGGGGGTTTAAAAGCGGCCAGCGGCCAGCTTCCAGTCGCCAGCAGGGGACGGGATTAACCCCGTCCTCTTTCCTTTGGGAGGGCGCGTACCGACCCGCCGTGCGGCGTGGGGAAGACTGGGCGGATGCCCCGCCCCCCCTTCGCTGGTCCGCCCGTTCAGGTCGTGTGGTTCAAGAAGGACCTGCGCGTACACGACCACGCGCCGCTCGCGGAGGCGGCTTCGCGCGGGCCGGTGCTGCCTCTCTATATCTACGAACCCGAGCAGCTCGGCCACGAGGAGTTCGCCGGGCACCACCTGACCTACCTCAACGAGTGCCTGTCGGAGCTGGACGGGCGGCTGCGGGCGCTGGGCGCGGGGCTGGTCGTTCGGCGGGGGGAGGCGGTCGCCGTGCTGGAGGAACTCTCCGAACTCGTGCCGGTCGGCGGGCTGTGGGCGCACGAGGAAACGGGCAACATGGTCAGCTTTCAGCGTGACCGCCGCGTGCGGGCCTGGGCGCGGGAACGCGGCGTGCCCTTTATGGAGCTGCCGCAGACGGGGGTGGTCCGGCGCCTCCGTGACCGCGACGGCTGGGCGGACACCTGGGAGGAACGGATGTCGGCCCCGTTCGTGCCCGTGCCCGCCGCGCTGCGCGGCACCGACCTCCCGCCCGGCGGCCTCTGCACCCACGCGGAGCTGGGCGTCCCGGCGGAGGGCAAGACCATTCCCCCCGGCGGCGAGAGCGTCGCCCGCGCCACGCTGGACTCGTTCCTGACCGTGCGCGGCGTGAACTACATGCGCGAGATGAGCAGTCCGCTGACGGCGCAGGAAAGCTGCTCGCGCCTCTCGGCCCCGCTCGCCTTCGGCACCGTGTCTCTGCGCGAGGTGGTGCAGGCGACCCGGCAGCGGCTCGCGGCGGTGAAGGGCGACCCCGACGCCGACCCGCGCTGGGTGCGCTCGCTGCGCTCCTTCGAGAGCCGCCTGCACTGGCACTGCCACTTCATCCAGCGGCTGGAATCCGAGCCGGAGATGGAGTTTCGCAACCTCAACCGCGCCTTCGACGGCCTGCGCCCGGACGCGGGTGACCCCGGCTGGAACGCCGAATTCTTCGACCGCTGGACGCACGGGCAGACCGGCTACCCCCTCGTGGACGCCTGCGTGCGGATGCTGCGGGGGACGGGCTGGCTCAATTTCCGGATGCGGGCGATGCTCGTCTCCTTCGCCTCGCAGCACCTGTGGCTGCACTGGCGGCCCACGGGTCTGTTTCTGGCGCGGCAGTGGCTCGACAACGAACCTGGCATCCACTGGGCGCAGATGCAGATGCAGAGCAGCACCGTGGGCATCAACCGCGTCCGTATCTATTCCCCGACCCGGCAGGCCCGCGAGCAGGACCCGGACGGCACCTTCATTCGCCGCTGGGTGCCCGAACTTGCAGGGGTGCCCGGCGATTTCCTGCACGCCCCCTGGGAGTGGAGCGGGGCGACCCGGCTGAACTACCCGCCGCCGGTCGTGGATGAAGGAAAGGCGGGGGCCGCCGCGCGGGCCAGAATCTATGCTGCGCGGGACAGTGCGACCTTCGAGGCCGAGGCCCGGCGCGTCTACCAGAAGCACGGCAGCCGCAAGAAGGCGGTGCTGCGGGCCGAACGCGTGGCCCGGGGCCTGCCTGCCAGACCCGTCCGGCCGCCCCAGCCCACCCCCCGGAGGAAGCCCCCCATGACCGACCAGCCCGACCTCTTCGGTTCCGCGCCTGAAACTCCCAAGCCCCTGATTCCGGCCGGGCTGCCCGACTCGTGGCGCGAGGCGCTGCATGACGAGTTCGCCGCGCCGTATTTCCACGCGCTCAAGGACTTTCTGGTGGAGGAAAGGCGCACCCACACCGTCTTCCCGCCGGCGCCCGACGTGTTCAATGCCCTGCGCCTCACGCCGCTGGAGGACGTGAAGGTCTTCATCCTGGGCCAGGACCCCTACCACGGCCCCGGTCAGGCGCACGGGCTGGCCTTTTCCGTGCGGCCCGGCGTGCGCCCGCCCCCCAGCCTGGCGAACATCTACAAGGAGTTGCAGGCCGACGTGGACTTCCAGCCGCCGCGCCACGGGTATCTGCGGCACTGGGCCGAACAGGGCGTGCTGATGCTGAATGCTGTCCTGACCGTCCGTCAGGGCGAGGCGAACAGCCACGCGGGGAAGGGCTGGGAAAGCTTCACCGACGCGGTGATTCGCCACGTCAACGCGAAGGAGTCGCGGGTGGTCTTCGTGCTGTGGGGAGCCTACGCCCGCAAGAAGGCGAAGCTCGTCACCAACCCGCAGCACGTCATCCTCGAATCCGCCCACCCCAGCCCCCTCAGCGTGACGAAGTTCATGGGAACGCGGCCCTTTTCAAAGGTGAATGCGGCGCTGGAGGAGGCAGGGCAGACGCCGATTGACTGGCAATTGCCCATGCAAGTGCAGGAGTAGCTTTCTTTCTTCAGCTCCCCTCAAGGCCGGATTGCGCCCCACCGGACAGAGCCGCTCCCGCACCCCGCCCATGCTGACCGCCATGACCTCCCGCACCGCCATCCTGCAAGACGAGTACCTTCGCCGCGTGGGCGAGAAGGGCCAGTTCCGGTACCTGTGGCCGGATGGGGAGGAGTATGCGGACCCCGACGGGCTGGCCCGCATCGCGTCGCTGGCGGTGCCGCCCGCCTACGAAGGCGTGTACGTCTCGCCCGACCCGGACGCCGAGCTTCAGGCCTTCGGGCGGGACGCGGCGGGGCGGCTTCAGTACCGCTACCACCCCGATTTCATGCAGGCGGGGGCACTGAAGAAATGGCAACGGCTGGCGCGGTTCGCGGGGGCCCTGCCCACCCTCCGCACCGTGACCGCCGCCGACCTGCGCCCCTCCGGGCTGCCCCGGCGCAAGGTGCTGGCCGTGATGACGCGCGTGCTGCACGTCGCGCATTTCCGGGTCGGCAGCGACACCTACGCCCGCGCCCACAAGACGCACGGCCTCTCCACCCTGCGCCAGCGGCACGTGACCGTAGAGGGCACGGCGGTGCACTTCCGCTTCAGGGGAAAGCATTCCATCCTCCAGGAAAAGACGGTGCGCGACCGCACCCTGGCGACGAACATGGAGCGCCTGCTCGCGCTGCCCGGCCCGTGGCTGTTCCAGAGCGTGGAGGAGGACGTGCGCTCCCGCGTCCGCGCCCACGACCTGAACGCTTACCTGCGCGAGGTCATCGGCCCCTTCACCGCCAAGGACTTCCGCACCTGGGGAGGGACACTGGTCGCCGCCGAGTTTCTGGCCGAGGCCGGAGCGCCCAAGTCCGAGCGCGAGGCCCGCAAGACGCTGGTGGAGTGTGTGAAGTATGTCGCCGCCGACCTGGGGAACACCCCCGCCGTCACGCGCGGCAGCTACATCTGCCCCGTCATCTTCGACCGCTACCAGGAGGGCAAGGTGCTCGACGACTACGAACCCCGCTCAGGCCGCACCGAGGCCGATCTGGAAGGCCTGACCCGCGCCGAGGCTGCGCTGAAGCGGATGCTGGACAGCGAGCAGACGCTGAGGCTGCGCCGTTCCCGCCGCAAGGTGGACCGGGTGGAGGCAGCGGCGTGACCCGCCTCTCCTGGCCGCGCCACGTCGCCCGCTGGGGGCTGGGGCTGGCGCTGGTCGGCGCGGGCACCGGGCACCTCACCACGCAGCGTCAGGAGTTTCAGGCGCAGGTGCCGGGCTGGGTGCCACTGGACAAGGACTTCGTGGTGCTGGCTTCCGGCGTGGTGGAGATCGGGCTGGGAGCCGCGCTGCTCGCCCTGCCCCGTCAGCGTCGGGCGATGGGCTGGCTGACCGCCGCTTTCTTCGTCGCCATCTTTCCCGGCAACGTGTCGCAGTACCTCACCCGCACGGACGCCTTCGGGCTGGATACCGATGGGGCGCGGCTGACCCGGCTCTATTTCCAGCCGCTGCTGGTGCTGTGGGCACTGTGGTCGACCGGGGCGTGGCCGCGGCCGCGTGGGGAGCGGGGTTAGCGCACCAGCTCCGGCCCCACCTGCCCCACGGTCTGCTTGCCGCACAGCGCGAGCGCCAGCCGCACCTCGCCCTCCAGCAGGTCCAGCGTTCGGCGCACGCCCGCTTCCCCACCCGCCGCGAGGCCCCACAGGGCGGGCCGGCCCAGAAAGACCGCCCTGGCCCCCAGCGCGAGCGCCTTGAGCACGTCCGTGCCGCGCGTCACGCCGCCGTCGAGGTAGACCTCGACCTCGCCCCGCACCGCCTCCGCGATCTCGGGCAGCGCCTCGATGCTGCTCACGGCGGTATCGAGTTGCCGCCCCCCGTGGTTGCTCACCCACACGTGACAGCCGTGCTCAGCGGCGAGGCGGGCGTCCTCGGCGGTCAGGATGCCCTTCAGCACGACCGGCAGCCAAGTCTGCCCGCGCAGCCACGCGAGGTCCCCCCAGGTGAAGGTCTTGTCGATCAGGCCCTGAAAGTAGTTCACGAGTTGCGAGCCGCTCTCCGATTCCATCTGCGCCAGCTGTTCGCGGCTCCCCGCGTTGGGCACGCTCAGGTGCCCCGGCAGGGCGAAGCGGTGGCGTTCGTTCGCTTCCCGGCGGCCCAGGAAGGGCGCGTCCACGGTCAGCACGAGCGCCCGCGCCCCCGCCGCTTCTGCCCGCTGCACGATCTCGGCGCTCAGGGCGCGGTCGGTGTAGAGGTAGAGCTGGAACCAGAAGCGCCCGCCCGCTGCCGCCGCGACTTCCTCAATAGGCGTGTTGCTCAGCGTCGAGAGCGTCATCACACTCCCCACCGAGGCCGCCGCCCGCGCGGTGGCGACCTCCGCCTCCGGGTGCGCGAGGCCGTGAAAGGCGCTGGGGGCGATGCCGACCGGGGAGCGCAGCGGCAACCCCAGCACTTCCGTCTGCGTGTCCACGTTCGACACATCCACCAGTACGCGGGGCCTGAGTTTCAGCCGGGCGAAGGCGGCGCGGTTTTCCCGCAGGGTGAGTTCGTCGTCCGCCCCGCTCGCGTAGTACTCCAGCGCGTTGCGGTCCAGCCGGGAGCGGCCCAGCGCTTCGAGGTCCGCGAGGTTGACGGTGCCTTCCAGGTCGGGGGTTTCCGCGTCCGGCAGGTTGGGGGTGGTCATGGGCCAGGGTAGCGGAACGGCGAGGAAGCCGACAGCATCCGCCGGGAGAGCGGGGCACACTGCCCCCATGCCGCGCCCACAGCCCATCCCCCCCGGTCCCGGCCAGGAAAGCGTCTGGGACTACCCGCGCCCGCCCCGGCTGGAGCGCACGTCCAGAAGGGTCGAAATCTGGCTGGGCGGCGTGAAGATCGCGGACACGGCAGCCGCTTACCGCGTGCTGGAAACCAGCCACCCGCCGACCTACTACCTGCCCCCGGAAGCCTTTCTGTCCGGCGTCCTGACCCCGGCCCCCGGCGGCAGCGTCTGCGAGTGGAAGGGCGAGGCGTCGTACTGGACCCTCTCGGCGGGTGGCAGGGTGGCTGAGGCGGCAGGCTGGAGCTACGAGCGGCCCACCCCCGCTTTCCGGGAGATCGCCGGACACGTCGCCGTCTACGCGGGCCGCATGGACGAGTGCCGGGTGGACGGCGTGCGCGTGACCCCGCAGCCGGGCGGCTTCTACGGGGGCTGGATCACGCCCGACGTGGTGGGACCGTTCAAGGGGGAACCGGGGACGTGGGGCTGGTAGGGGAGAGGGGGCTGCTAGAGTCCCCCCCGTGCTGCATCCCGACACCCTCCCCCTCGTCCAAGCTTTCGCGCAGGCGGGCGTCACCTGCTGGTTGATCGGCGGGCAGGCGGTGGAAGTGCTGTGCGGCGGCAATGTCCGGCCTCACGACGACATCGACTTTCTGGTGCGGGAGGCCGATGGAGCGCGGGCCGTCGCCGTGCTGGAGGGCCTCGGCTTCACCCACGCGCACGGCTCGCTCGCCGCCGGGGACGTGTTCTACCGCCGGGGGGAGGGGCTGGTGGACCTCGTGCCCGTCCGGGACGACGTGGACCCGCCGCGCACCGTGGGCGAACTGGCCCCCATCGTCTGGCCCGCCGGATTCCTCACGCCCTACGCGGTGGAGTGGGCGGGGGTCCGCGTGCCCACACTCACCCCTGCTATGCACCGCGCGATGAAAGGCGTCGTGGCGGCCTTCTACGGGGTGGAATTGAGGCCGAAGGACCGGGCCGACCTCGCCGCACTTGCTACCCTCTGACCCATGACGGCTTCCGACGCGGCGGTTCGCACCCGGCTCACGGCGCTGGCGACAGCCCTGCGCCACTTCCACTCGGCCCTGCTCGACTTCGCCAGGGGCGAGTACGAGTTCCTGCATGGCCCGGTCAAGGGTCCCTTCGAGCTGTACTCGCTGGTCATGAACCATCCGGCCTTCCAGTGGCTGCGGCCCCTGTCGGGCCTGATGGCGACGCTGGACGAGGTGCTGGACCAGAAAGATACGACCCTCACCCCCCAGAACGTGGCCGACGTGCGGCAGGCGCTGGGCCTCCTCTTCGCGGAGACGGACACCCGCTTCGCCGACTTCCGCGCCGGGTACGCCCGCGCCCGGGGAGACGCCCGCGTGCGCGAGACCGGGGCCCGCTGGCGTGAGACGCTCAGCAGCCTGGAGGCCTGAAAGAGTTCCGGTTCACCGCCAGGGGAACCCGACGGGAAGGAGAAGGAATGACGGTGACGGACAGGAGTGGAAGCGCTGAAGCGCAGCGGAGGAGCTGCGCCGGATGGTCCGGAGCCGGGAGGAAGCCTTGAAGCTCGTCGTGGGCCTGGGCAATCCCGGAAGCCAGTACGAGAAAACCCGCCACAACGTCGGCTGGCTCGTCGTGGACGAGGTCGGGCGGCGCTGGGGAGCCGCGTGGCGCAAGGAAAAGGACGCGCACGTCGCGGAGGTCCGGGTGGGTCTGGCCCCCGGTGCGAAGGTGCTGCTGGTCAAGCCGCAGACCTTCATGAACGCGTCGGGCAAGGCGGTGGCCCCCATGGTCACCTTCTACAAGCTGGAGCCGGGCGCGGTGCTGGCCGTGCAGGACGACCTCGACAGTCCCTTCGGACTGCTGAAACTGCGCCCCGGCGGGCGGCACGGTGGCCAGAACGGGGTGCGCGACCTGATCCGGGTGCTGGGGACTGAAGGGTTCCCCCGACTGAAAATTGGCATTTCCCGTCCCCCGGCGGGCTGGGACCCGGCGGACTGGGTGCTCAGCAAATGGCGGGCGGAGGAACAGGGCACGCTGGCCGAACTCGTCCGGCTGGGGGCCGACGCGGTGGAGGTCTGGGCGGGGTCCGGGCTGGCCGAGGCGCAGGGCCGCTTCAACAGCACCGACCTGCGGCCCAGGCCGGAACCTGCGCCCGAACGTCCCGCCGAACCGACCACCTCCGGCGCTGTCCCCGACCCCGGCGTATCCTGACCCGCGTGACCACAACCGAACTAAGGCTGGATGTCCTGCGCCACCTCTCCGACCTTCCCGGCGTGCCCGGTCAGGAAGACGCCGTGCGCGACTTCGTGCTCTCTGAACTCGACGGCCTGGCCGACGAGGTCCGGGTAGACGCCCTGGGCAACGTGATCGCCCTGAAGCGGGGCCGCGAGGACGCAGAAGGCAAACGCGAGCGCGTGATGCTCAGCGCCCACATGGACGAGATCGGCTTTCTGGTGCGCTTTATCGACGACAAGGGCTTCCTGCGGGTGCAGGCGCTCGGCGGCTTCGACACCCGCAACCTCTTTGCCCGCAACGTCACGGTGCACACGCGGGGCGGCACGCTGCCGGGCCTGCTGACCCCCGGCGGCCGCCCGGTCCACATCGCCACCCCGGAGGACCGCAAGAAGGTGCCGGAACTCAAGGAATTCTTCGTGGACCTCGGCCTGGGCGCCGACGACGTGAAGGGCCGGGTCCGCATCGGGGACATGGTGACCCTGGACCAGACCGCCCGGCAGATGGGCGCCCTGACCGTGGGCAAGGCGATGGACGACCGCGCCAGCGTCTTCCTGCAACTCGAGGTGCTGCGGGCCTTCCGCGAGGAGCGTCCCCGGCACGACGTGGTGGCCGTCTTCAGCGTGCAGGAGGAGGTCGGGTTGCGCGGGGCCATCGTCGCGGCCTACGGCGCCGAGCCGACCCTGGGCATCGGCCTGGACGTGACGCTCGCGGTGGACACCCCCGGCGTCGGCCCCGACGAGGCCGTGACCCGGCTGGGCGACGGCATCGGCATCAAGGTCTTCGACTCCACCATGATCTCGACCCGCTGGCTGGTGGACGAGTTCGTGGACCTCGCGGAAAAGGAAGGCATTCCCTACCAGCTGGAAGTCCTGGCGCTTGGCGGCACCGACGGCGCGGCCATCCAGCGCACGCGGGCCGGGGTGCCCACCCTGACGCTCAGCCTGCCGACGCGGTACATCCACACGGTCGTCGAGGCCGTCCACGAGACCGACCTGCGGGCCGGGGTGGATCTCCTCGTCGCTTACCTGCGCTGACCCGTACCGTAGGGACCCCGTACCGTAGGGACATGGAACTGCTCTCCGGTCTGCTTTCCTCGCTGGGCCTCTCGGGCGCGGCGGGGCTGAACGCCTCCATCCCGCTGCTGCTGGTGGGACTGCTGGCGCGGTTCGGGGTGGTCGACCTTGCCGCCCCCTTCGACCTGCTGGCGAACCCCTGGGTGCTGCTGGGCATCGGGGTGCTGGGCGTGCTGGACTTTATCGGGGACAAGATTCCCGGCGTGGACCACGCGCTGCACCTCGTCGGCGGGGTGGTGAATGCGGCGGCGGGGGCGATTCTCTTCGCCGCGCAGACGGGCGTGGCCGACGTGCCCCCGGCGCTGAGCCTCGCGCTGGGCTTTGTCGTGGCGGGCGGGGTCCACGCCACCCGCGCCGCCGTGCGCCCGGTCGCCACC
>NZ_JASNGB010000250.1 GCF_030271215.1 Deinococcus rhizophilus
CAGGGCGCGAGTTGCGGCGGGAGCTGCGCATCCAGCCAGTAGGGATTTTCCGGCATCTCAGGCGCTCAGACGCGGATGATTCAGGTAGCGCGCGGCATACAGCAGCGCGGCGTGGATGTCCTCGCGCTCGAGATCGGGGTAGTCCTCCAGGATCTCCCCCTCAGGAACGCCCTGGCCCAGCAGGTCGAGGAGGTCGCTCACCCGGATCCGTATTCCGCGGATGCAGGGACGTCCACCACACTGCCGTGGGTCGACGGTGATCCGGTCGAGGAGGCTCATGGCCTCACTCTACCGTTGCAGCTCGGTGGGATGGATATGGGGAGGAGTACCGAATTTATATATTTACAGGACTGCAAATCGTTGAANGATCCGGTCGAGGAGGCTCATGGCCTCACTCTACCGTTGCAGCTCGGTGGGATGGATATGGGGAGGAGTACCGAATTTATATATTTACAGGACTGCAAATCGTTGAACAGGAGTTGGCGGTGGGCCGGATAGACAGCCTGACCCAACCACAACCGTCGCAGCCACTTGAAGGTGGGCCGCCCACTGACCGTTTCTGCCCCTGTATTGCTCGGCTCCGAAAGCACCCAGCGGGGGGATCTGCTCAAAGTTGCTTGAGGAGCTCTGTCTTGGCCGCTAGCGTACGGTCATCACGGCTCCCTGCGCAGACTTTCAGGATCCTGCGTGAACTCTCCGCTCTCACCGACATGGCCGGGCTGACAGAGCGCCGTGACAGGTCGCCGGAAAGACTGCCGGCACCGGAGCACGAGACCGAACATGGAGAGGAGTGGCCTTGCCGACCTACACGGAGTGGAATGACGCGCTGATCGAGTTCTTCACCTATGGAGCCCCCGTGGGAAGCACGATCTACCTCAATGTCAGCGACCGGACGCTCGAGCAGATTGGCGAGCAGTTCTGGGGCCGTTCGAGCACCGGCCCCTGGGCCGAGGACTACCTCGCCGCGGTCCGCTCGGCGCTCGTCAAAGACGGCTGCGTCTTTCCCGAGACGGTGCGGGGCAAGAACAAGCGGGGGCGCCCGCAGGGCTTGGCCTTCCTGGGTGCCCTGGTGCTTGTGGCGTCCCGCATGGACCAGGACGACGAGCAGAGCATCAGCGAGAAGGACTATTTCACCCGCTTGAACGACGCGCTGGGGACCGTCCCGGCCAACGCGCAGGTCAAGCGGCCTCGGCACATGACCACCGGTGCCGCGGGCGAGGAACCCCTGTGGCGCGCCTGGGCCACCTTCCTGCGCTCCCGGGGGTACCTCCCCACCGCGTCGGGCGGGAGGGGGGCCTGGAAGTACATCGGCTACGCCGTCAGCCAGACCCTGCTGCGCGAACCCGAGAAACGGCGGCTGTTCCAGGTGTTTGACCGGCGGAACTGGGGCCGTGAGCCGGACCCGGAATTGCTGGTGAGCCTGCTGCGCCACGAGGACGACCTTCCGGCCCATGTCCGCACCTTGCTGGGGCGCAGCGGCCAGGGAGCCGAGGACGTGCAGTTCGCGCTGGCCGACGTCTACCGCGAGTGGGAGGAGCGCCGCGTCCAAGGGGGCGGAACCCAGGCCAGTGCTGGCGGCCCCCTGGGACGCCACCTCCAGGCGGGGCTCTACCGCACCGAGCACTGGCGTACCGGGGCACCGCAGTACGCGCTGTATCCCCGGCAGCCCCGCGGCCTGCGGCTGCTGGACGTGACGCTCGACTGGCCGGACGGCAGCGCCTCCGAGCCGCTGCGGCTGGAACGGCCAGGCTACTACGCCCCGGTGGGCCAGCTGGACGGGGAGCGCCTGGAGTTTGGCTGGACTCTGCCGCTCAGCGGGCATCCGCAGCTCGACGCCCTGAGCCTGCCGGCACGGCCTTTCTGGATCCTGCGGGCCGATCCGGACGTCCCCGGCGCCTTCGCGTCGATGGGCCGCCCGGCCGTGGGGGAACACTTCAGCCTGCTGCTCCGCGACGAACTCAAGGCCGACCTGCTGGCTTACCGGGAGCAGGGTCTGATGCAGTGGCAGGGCGAGGAGCGTTGGGAGGCCGGATGGCTGGAGGTCACGGGGGTGATGGTGACCGCCAACCAGTGGGGCGAGGTCGGCCCGGTCCAGTCCCGTGACCTGCTCGACGCCTTGCGCCCGGCGAGCGGCGTGTCCGTGAGCGTCGCGGGCGGGCTGCGGCTGCCCCGGCAGGGGGCCTGGGTCACCGACGCGCCCCCCACCGTGACGGTCCACTCCTTTTTCACGGAGGCGTTCCTGACGGTCTGCCGCGGGGAGGACACGGTCTTCTCGGGTGCGGTGGAGCCCAACCAGCCCGTCTCGGTGCCCTGGGCCGGCCCCGGGGACTACGAGCTGTCCGCCGAGGCGCGCGGACAGGGTCAGGTGCGGCTGGTCAAGCTCGTGCCGTGGGAAGAGTTGCCCCCGCCCGACCCGGCCCTGCTGGGCACGGTCGACCGACGCTGGCAGCAGGGAGGCCAGACGCGCACCCTCACGGGCCTGCGCGTGGCGCAGGAGGTGCAGGGATGACCGGACAGGAACGCATGAACATCGGCCGCCTCCGGGCCCAGGACCGTCAGTCGGGCCCGGCGCGGATCCGCTGGTACCAGGGCTACAGCGGGCGCGGCAGGGCCGACCAGCTGATCGAGGCGCTCTCGCGCTACATGCAGCAGCGGCGCCTGACCGATACCGTCTGCGGCCTGCGGGTCGAGCGCCGGGCGCGGGGCGAGTTCTACTTCTTCCTCACGCTGGAATCCGAGGACCTGGGCGTGCTGCCCGACGACGTGCAAGAAGCGCTGGCCGAGTGCCCGTTCCTGCAGTTCAGCGCGGGCGGTCCGTACGAGCTCGCCACCATTCAGTCAATGGTCAGCGGGGAACTCAAGATGAAGGCGCTGGGACAGTGCCTGACCTACAGGGTGCTGCGTCAGGAACAGTCCGGCGATCCTTTTCAGGCTGACCTGGACCGCCCGGACAGGGAAGGCGGCCTTGGCGAGGTCGCCGAACGGGTGCTGTGGTACGCGAGTTCGCTGGGCAGCGGCCGCTGGAGCGCGTTTCACGCGGCCTGCGCGGCGCTGGGCGCCGGGGAGCAGTCGCGGCGGATCGCGCGCGCCCTGCGGCTGCTCGGGCACCTGGAGATCAGTGACGACGGTGAGCGCTGGAGCGTCACGCCGGCGGCGGTGGCCGAGGCCCAGCAGCCCGGCGGCTCCCGGCTGCGCTTCCAGG
>NZ_JASNGB010000251.1 GCF_030271215.1 Deinococcus rhizophilus
TCCGCCCGCGTGCGCGGCCACAGCGCCGCCCCGTGCCGCACGAGGTAGTCGGCGTTGTGCTCCTCCTGCCCCGGAATGGGGTCGTGGACCACCAGCGGCACCCCCAGCGCGGTCGCCTCCGCCACCGTCAGGCCACCCGCCTTGCCCACCACCAGGTCGGAGGCCGCGAGCAGCTCCGGGAAATCCTCGCGGAAGCCCAGCCCGTGGATGGTCGCGCCGCCGAAGCGCCGCACGCCCCGCTCCCGCGCTCCGGCGAGCACCAGCACCTGCACCGGGCGTCCCAGCCCCGCGAGTTCGTTCAGCAGCGGCCCCAGCGCCCGGTAGGTGCCCGTGCCCCCGCCCGAGACCAGCAGCAGGGGCTGGTCGGGCCGCAAGCCGTGCTTCTTCCGCAGCGCCCCCCGGTCGGCCCCCACCAGCGCCCGGAACGCCGGGGCGATGGGAATCCCGGTGACGGTCACCCGCCCCGGCGGCAGGCGCCAGCGGCCCATCTGCTCCCGCGCCTCCTCGGTCGCCACCATCAGCAGTTCGGCCTCGGGCCGCGCCCAGTGGTGGTGCACGCGGTAGTCGGTGACCACCAGCGCGTTCAGGAAGTCGGCCCCCAGTCGCCGCCGCGCCGTGTGCGCCAGCGCGACGGGCGTGGGGTAGGAACTCACGACGAGTTCGGGCCGCACCTCGCGCACGTCCCGCAGCATCCCGCGCAGGCCCAGCCAGCCGAAGGTGCCTGTCAGCGCCCGGGGCTCGCTCTCGCGGTCGGTCCAGTCGTAAAAGGCCCGGTACATCCCCGGCGCGTAGCGCAGCCACGCCGCGTAGGTGCCCGCCGTGACCGCCCGCTCGACCGGATTGACGTAGGTCAGGAAGTCGGCGTGCCGTGCCCGCAGCGGCACTCCCGCCGCCCGCAGCGCCGCGTCCAGCGCCCCGTTCGCCTGATGGTGCCCGCTTCCGAAGGAGGCCGAGAGGATCAGGGCCCGCAGTTCGGAGGGACAGGGCAGGGCGTCTTCCGTCACGTCCGCCTCAGCAACCACAGCCCCACCGCCGCGAACAGCACGTTGGCGAGCCACACGCCGGGCTCGGGGAAGGCGGGCATCGTCCCCGCCAGGGTCAGCCCCACGAAAAAGACGAGGTAGTACGCCACCGCCACCAGGAGCGCCACCCCCAGCGACACCCCCAAGGTGCGTCCGTAGCGCAGGGCGAAGGGCAGGGCCGCCAGTGCCAGCACCAGATTCCCGAACGGCAGCGCCAGCTTGCGGTTGAGGTCGATGCGGGCGTCCTGCCGCTCGGCGGGCGTGGCCTCGGGGTCGCGCAGGGTGGCGGTCAGTTCATTCCAGCCCCCGGCGTCGGCCCCGATGGCGTCCGCATACTGGGCGAATGTCTCCTGCCGCGAGCGCNCCTGCCGCTCGGCGGGCGTGGCCTCGGGGTCGCGCAGGGTGGCGGTCAGTTCATTCCAGCCCCCGGCGTCGGCCCCGATGGCGTCCGCATACTGGGCGAATGTCTCCTGCCGCGAGCGCCCGGTGTCCAGGTTCAGCACCGCGCCGGGTTCTTCCGGAATCACCACGCCCGGAAAGACCTCCTGCACCGCCGTTCGGAAGGCTGCCGGGTCATCCTCCGGAACCCGGCCCAGTTCGGCTGCCGCCGCGTAGTTCACGGTGAACACCTGATACCCCGTCAGGCTGAGCTGGTTGCCCTCGAAGGTGCCGCCCTCGGCAAAGATGACGGTGCCCCGGCGGAGGTCGTCCGCCTGCCAGCGCTCCACCCGCACCCCGCGCATCTGCCGGGTGGCGTGGTCGTACCCGGCCAGGTAGAGGGTCAGCCCGCCGCGCAGGTCGAGGGTCTGCCCGGCCAACCGCGCGAGGCCCGTTCCCGTCAGCACGTCCCAGTACAGCCCGCGCGTCTCCACGTTCGCGCGGGGCGCCACCCACAGGCTCAGCCACACCGCGAGCGCCGTCACCAGCGCCCCCACCACCAGCACCGGCCGCGCCATCCGCCCCAGGCTGATGCCCCCGGCCTGCACCGCCACGAGTTCGCGCTCGGTGTTCATGCGCCCGAAGGCCACCACCGTCATCAAGACGGCCGCCATCGGCAGCACCTTGACCAGCGTGTCGGGCACCTGATAGGCGATCCACTGCCCCACCAGCCCCAGCGGCACGCCGCGCAGCCACTGGCTGGAGATGAAGAAGTACCCGAAACTCAGGATCGCCGTGAACAGCAGCGTGCCCACCAGCAGCGGCGGCAGCAGCTCGCGGGTGACGAGGCGGGTGAGGCGGGTCATCCTGCGCCCCCGGTGCAGTCTTTCGCGGGCAGTGCAGAGAGAAGTTCACCCGCCATACGGCTCCTCACCCCTTCGCCACCGCGAACAGAATGGTCGCCTCCGCCGCCACCTGCCCGTCCACCTCGGCGCGGCAGGTGGTCTTGCCCAGGCCCCGGCGCAGGAACTCCAGCCGCGCGTGCAGGTGCAACTGGTCGCCCGGAATCACCTTGCGCTTGAACCGTGCCCCCTCCACCCCGGCGAGGTACCCGACCGTGCCGGGTTCCAGCTGCCCGTGCAGGCAGAACATGCTCGCCTGCGCCAGCGCCTCCACGATCAGGACGCCCGGCATCACGGGTTCCTGCGGAAAGTGCCCCTGAAAGAAGGGCTCGCCGATGCTCACGTTCTTGAGGGCATGCACCTCGCCCTCCCCGGCCCGCAGCACCCGGTCGACCAGCACGAAGGGAAAGCGGTGCGGCAGCGTTTGCAGCACCTCCTGAATCAGCAAGGGTTCCATGACAAGTTCCTCCCGGCCCCGACCACGTGCTGAGGGGGCAAAACGGGGCAATCGTAGCACGCGCCCCAGACGGCTCCTGCCGCTCTTCAGCGGGGCCGGGCCAGGGCGATCAGCGCGGCCAGCACGCTCGTCAGCACTGTCAGGCCCACCGCTCGCGAGAACCCCGGCACGTCGCCCAGGCCCAGCGAGCCGCTCAGCAGCGCCTCCACACTGCCCAGCGTCCGCAGCCACAGCGGGGCGCCGGGGCTCAGGTTGGCAAAGGCCCCCAGCGTCAGGGCCGCGCCCGCCAGCGTGAGCAGAATCAGCCCTGCCACGGCCAGCCAGCTCAGCCCCCGCGTTCCCGTGCCTCCCCGTCCCGGACCGTCTCCCGCCTGCCGCGCCATCATCGCGGGGCATTGTAGGGCAGCAGGGGGCGGTACACTCCGCCCCGTGCCCCCGCTGCC
>NZ_JASNGB010000252.1 GCF_030271215.1 Deinococcus rhizophilus
CAGACGTGACTTGCCCCGCGGTCCGCCCGATTGGGTTCACTCCACTCCTTCCCCTTGAGGGGGGAGGCTGGGACTGGCACAGCTCCGCAGGAGAGGGGGTGAACGGGTCAGGCACCCCCACCCCCCGCGCTACCCTCTACCCCGTGCCCCCCACCCCCGACCCCGCCACGCCCGGCCCCGGCGTGACCCGCCGCCTCTACGGCCTGCTCACGCCCTACCGCCGCACGGTGGGCCTGGGCCTGCTGCTGCTGGTGGGCAGCGTGGCCGCCGAGCTGTACCCGCCGCTGGTGTGGATTCGGGTGGTGGATCAGGGCCTTCCGGCGCGGGACTGGACCTTTATCGGGGGGCAGCTCGCCCTGCTGGTGGCGGTGTTCGGCGTGCAACAGCTTCTGTCGGCGTGGCGCGGGCTGCTGCTGGAGCGGGCGGGGCAGCAGCTCACGCTGGACCTGCGCCTGAGCGTGTACCGCAAGCTTCAGGGCCAGTCGGCGAGCTATTTCGAGTCGCAGCGCACCGGGGACCTGATCGCCCGCGTGACCGGCGACGTGGACGCCGTGCAGGACGTGCTGGTGCGCGGGACGGACGCGGTGCTGGCGAACGCGCTGCGATTGGTCGGGGTGGTCGCCATCTTCATCGCGCTGCAACCGCTCCTCGGCGTGCTCGTCACGCTGCCCATGCTGGCCGTCGCGCTGATGCTGCGGCGCTACGCCCGCACGGTGCGGCCCGCCTACCGCGCGGCGCGGACCCGGCTGGGGGACCTCACGGCGCTGATCACCGACCGGCTGGCGGGGGTGCGGGTGGTGCAGGGCTTCGCGCGGGAGGAGGCGGAGACGCGGCGGGTGGCGCAAATGGCGGGCGAGCTGTATGCCGAGCAGGTCAAGGCGGTGGCGCTGCGCAACCGGGCCTTTCCCCTGGCCCGCTTCGTGGCGAACTTCGGCAACGTCCTGATGCTGGGGGGCGGCGCGTGGCTGATTCTGGCCGGGCAGTTCACGCTGGGCGGGCTGCTCGCCTACCGGGGCTACGGGCGCTACTTCTACGGCCCGATCGACGACCTCGTGAATATCGGCGACCTGCTGCAACGGGCCGAGGCGAGCGGGCGGCGGGTCTTCGAGGTGCTCGACGCGCCCGTAGCGGTGGCCGAATCGCCCGGTGCCCGGCCCCTCCCCGAACCCGCGCGGGGCGAGGTGCACTTCGAGGGCGTGACCTTCGGCTACGACCCCGCCCGCCCGGTGCTGCGGGACGTGACGCTGAGCATTCCGGCGGGGCAGCGGGTGGCGGTGCTGGGCGCGTCGGGCGCGGGCAAGAGCACGCTGCTCTCGCTGGTCCCGCGCGGGCATGATCCCCTGGAAGGCCGGGTGCTGCTGGACGGGGTGGACGTGCGCGACCTCACGCTGGAAAGTCTCCGCACCCACGCGGTCACCATGCCGCAGGACACCTTCCTCTTTCACGACACGGTGCTGGACAACGTGCGCTACGCCCGCCCGGAGGCCAGCGACGCAGAGGTCGAGGGGGCGCTGGAGGCCGCGTATGCGCTGGACTTTGTGCGGGCGCTTCCGCAGGGCTTAGGGACGGTGGTGGGCGAGCGCGGGGTGCGACTCAGCGGGGGCCAGCGCCAGCGCCTCGCCATCGCGCGGACGCTGCTCGCGCGGCCCACCGTCCTGCTGCTGGACGAGCCGACGAGCGCCGTGGACGCCGAGAGCGAGGCGGTCGTGGTGGCGGCCCTGGGACGGCTGATGCGCGGGCGAACGGCCCTGATCGTGACCCACCGCCTCAGCCTCGCGCGGACCTCCGACCGGGTGCTCGTGCTCGACGGGGGCCGCGTGGTGGAGGACGGCCCGCCGGATGTGCTGCGGGCGCGGAATGGGGCGTATGCCGCGCTGGAGCGGGCCGCGCGGGGATTGGACGGCACGTTGCCGGGCGAGTGGCCGGGGGGGCTGCCGCTGTCCGCCGAACCCGTCAACGCGGAGTGAGGGCGCCGATCATCGCGGTGGCGATCCGGGCCCCCGTGCCCAGCCTCAGCACGATGAACCACACGGGTGCCCGGTCCCCGTGGGCCGTAGTCGCCGCCGACCACGCGAGCCGCAGATTGACCAGCGCCAGCGGGTCAGCCCCGAGGAGGGTCAGTCCCGCCAGCGCGAGGGCGATCAGCAGTCGCAGGGGGGAGGCGGGCATCACCCCCTCGCCTCAGATCAACTCGTGGTACTGGCCCCGGAAGTAGACCAGCGGATCGTCGTCGGTGTAGCGGGCGTACTCGACCAGCCCCAGGTAGAGGGTGTGGTCCCCCGCCGGGATGACCTGCTGCTTGCGGCACACCAGCTGCGCCACGCTGCCGCCGATCAGGGGCAGGCCCTCGTGGGAGAACCACGGCACCGACTCGTCCGGGCCGGGCCGCCCGGCGAAGTGGTCGCTGAGGTGGCGCTGGGCGAGGCTCAGCACGCTCACGCCGAAGCGCTCCACCTCCGGCCGCGAGAGCAGCGTGTGCATCTGGGCACGGTGGTCCACGCTGACCAGGATCAGCGGCGGCGCGAGGCTCACCGACACGAACGCACTCGCCGTCATGCCCCGCCGCTCCTCGCCGTCTGCCGCCGTGATCACGGTCACGCCGCTGGCAAAACGCCCCAGCGTCTGCCGGAACTCGAAGGGAGGAATACCGTCGGGGAGGGCGGGGGTGGTCATGGAGGTGAGTGTAGCGGGGGCAGGGGGAAGACGTGGACGTGAGGTGGGGCAATTGGCTCTGTAGGACAGGCGGTGCTTGCCTCCCCCCTCCCCTTGCTGCGCAAGGCCCTCCCCCGCGAGGGGGGAGGGAGTAGGCCGCGTCCCTGTCCTGGCCTGAGCCGTTTTCTCTCCTGTGTCAGCCGATCTCAACGTCCCCGCCTGACAAGCCCACGTTCCAGGCAGACGCGCCGTTCGGCTTGGAGAGCGCCGCTCCCCCCGCCCCCTACCGCTTCCCACTCGCCGCCGGAGCAGGCGCCGCCTCCCGCAGCAGCAGATCGGGCAGCCGCACCACGCCCACCTCCGGCACCGCCTCCGCCCAGCGCTGCCCGCCCACCCGCACCTCGATGGGCCCGGCGGGAAGCGTCAGGAAGCCGTAGTGCCCGCCTCCATCCGTGGTGGTCCGCGCGACGACCCGGCCGCCCTGCACGGCCTCCACCGTCCGGCCCCCGGGGACCGTGGTGCCGACGACCCGGCCCGACAGCCCCC
>NZ_JASNGB010000253.1 GCF_030271215.1 Deinococcus rhizophilus
GGGACGAGAACCAGCACTATGCCGCGTAAACTGAAAGATGTCAGTCATGGAAGTCTCCTCTGAAACAGGCCGGGAGAGAGGAGCCGGAGCCGCGCCGGGTGTGGACTGGCTCCGGCACTGGGTGCCGCGCGGGTGAGAGCACCTGTCAAAAAGAGCCCTTCTTTGTGCCCGAGCGGACCTGCAAAGCTCCGCAGGAGAGCGAAAGGAGAACATGGAGCCGTGGGGGGGGTGCCCTTCCTCTCTCGGCGGAACTCGGACACATGCTCTAGAGCATTGGGCAGAATTACGGCCCCCGGGGAAGGGCGCCCCAGGTGCCTCCCCGAATGCCCAATGCTCTTCTTCAATTCGCTCGCTCTGCTGCGCAGCTTTGCAAGTCCGCTCGGCCAACGAATGCGGAAACCCACCGCATTCTTATGGCAAATGCTCTAGAAGGCCCTGGGGTCCACAACGCGGGCCAGCTTGAGGCTCCGTTCGGGGGAGTTCAGGTCCGGTTCCCCCGACAGCACGAGGGTAAAGTCGNGGCCCTGGGGTCCACAACGCGGGCCAGCTTGAGGCTCCGTTCGGGGGAGTTCAGGTCCGGTTCCCCCGACAGCACGAGGGTAAAGTCGCCCCACTGCGCGACCTCCAGTTCCTGCTCCAGCAGGTTGGCCGGGCCGGGGGGCACGTTGTGGGCGGTCACGACAAAGGTGTGCTTGCCGGGGGCGAGGTCGCGCCCGAACATCGTGGGGAATCCGCAGAACATGTTGTCGAACAGCAGCACGCCGTTGACATACACGTCGACCAGCTCACTCTGCGCGTGGTCGTTCAGAAAATAGACGCGGGTGGCCTGAGCCGGGGCCAGCGCGGGAGCACACAGGGCGGCGAGCAGCAGGGCCTTGGAGAGGGGGGGTACGCATGGCGGAAGTCCTTTCTGGTCGGCGAGGAGAGGGCGCCGGGCAGGGGCAGGGGCGGACGGGGGCGGCGCGGCCAGGGGAGACCGGGAAGCTGGGGGAAGGCACCTCCTGTGGGCTGTGGGGACGAGAGGGCGGGGAGCCGTGGGCCAGACGTGGAGGAGCCTGGGAAGGGGTCACCCCGGTGCGGGGGTGCCGCCCGGTCACTCGTTGGAGACGTTGTCGGGGGTGTTGCCGCTGACGGTGCCGCCGGTCTGGGTGCCCCGCGCTGGCCTCAGGCACCCCGCTTCAGTCCTGCACCCAGGTCAGACCCAGCTCGCGCGTGACCACGTCGGCGTCAGCGATGGCCGACGGGTACTCGCCGCGCACGCGGCTGCGCCAGGCGGCGCTGGCCCTGGGGGCCACGAGGTACACGAAGGGCTGGTGCTGCGCTTCGAGGTCCTGAAGCTGCCGCCCCAGGGCGAGGCGCCGCGTGCGGTCGGGTTCGGCGTTGCCCTCCCGGAACAGGCGGTCGAGTTCGCGCTCCCAGTCGGTCAGGCAGCCGCCCGAGCGGTTGTGGGCGTGCAGGTTGCCGCCGCACGGAACGACATTGGGTCCGAAGGGCCAGATGTTGCTCCCCCCACTCAGTCCCAGCAGGATGGCGTCGAAGGGCCGGTCCTCGCCGCTGGACCCCAGGCGGTTGGCGAGCACATTGAAGTCGGTCGCCTGGACATTGACCTTCACGCCCGCCTGCCGCGCCCCCTCCGCGAAAATCCGGGCGTAGTTCTCGCGGGCCGCATTCCCCGCATTGGTGATCAGGTCGAATTCCAGCACCCGCCCGGCACTGTTGACCAGCAGGCCCTCCGCGTTCGTGCGGTCGTACCCCAGCTCCGCGAGCAGGCGGCGGGCCTCGGCGACGTTGAAGGCGAACCGGGGCGCCGTGGGCGAAATCCACTCGGCGAAGACCGGGTAGACGTTGGTGTAGACGGCGTCGCCCGCGCCTCCCAGCACCTCGCGGACCATCCGCTCGCGGTCGGTGAGGTGGCTCATCGCCTGCCGGAAGGCGCTGGAGCGGAACAGGCGCTGCTTTTCGGGGTCGGACGCCCGGTTCCAGTTCCAGACGATCCAGCTGCTGGAAGCCTGCCCGCTGTAGTTCTCGCGCAGCACGACATCTGCCGCGCCGCGCAGGGCCGCGAGCTGCGTGGGAGCGGGGGAGAAGAGGTCGGTCCGGCCCGCCAGGAAGGCGCTGAGCTGCGCGTCCGTGCTGGCGACGGCCACGAGTTCGACCCGGTCCAGGTACGGCAGCGGCTGCCCGGCAGGGTCCACCGCCCACTCGCCGTAGAAGGGGTTGCGCTCCAGCACGGCGGCCCCATCCGGCGTCAGCGAGGCCAGCTTGAAGGGGCCGGACCCCACGACGCTGCTCGGGCTGGCCGACATGGGCCACAGGGCACGGACCGCCGCCGCCCCCCCCCGCCGCGTAGGCCGCGCCGAAGACATGGTCAGGCCAGGGGGAGAACGCCGCAGTCGAGGCGGCCGTGGCCTGCCGCTCCTGAAAGACGATCCGCACGCTGCGGTCCCCCGTCTGGCTGACCGTGACCGCCCGCAGGCTGTCGTAGGAGTTCGAGCCGACCGCCCGGTCCTGGTGAATCCGGGCCGTCGTCACGAAGTCCTCGGGCGTGATGGGCTGGCCGTCGCTCCACTTCAGGTCGGGCCGCAGCGTGAAGTCCCAGGTCAGGCCGTCGACCGAGGCGGTGTAAGCCTGCGCCATGTAGGGGATGAACTCCTCGGTGGCGGGGTCCTGCCTCAGCAACCCGCCGTCCTCGAGCCAGGACAGGACGCTGCTCGCCTGAGCATTCAGAAACGGATTGAGCGTCAGCGAAGGCCCCAGCACGCTGGTCCGCAGGGTGCCGCCCCGCTTGACCTCGGCGGGCACCCAGCAGCGTCAGCGAGAGGACGGCGAACACGGGAGCGCGATGGGCCAACTTCCTCATGGGGAATCCCTCCTCCCCCCGGCAGACGGGCGGAGGGATCCCACCCGCGCCGGAGGTGGGGAGATCGTGACCCCTGAGGCGTCAACAGAGCGTCAACGCGGTGTCGGTGTGTGTCGGTGTGTGCTACCGCCCGGCGTCCAGCACCGTCCGCACCCGTTCGGGCAGCGCGGCGCGGTCGGCGCGGGTCAGCGGGCGGCGCGGGGCACGGTGCGTCAGCGCGACGAACAGTTCGGCCTGCTCGGCCAGAAAGTCGCGGTACCCGGCCTCCCCGCCGCCGCGCACGCATTCCAGCGCCAGCAGCTCCAGCGCTTCCCGCAGCGAGG
>NZ_JASNGB010000254.1 GCF_030271215.1 Deinococcus rhizophilus
TCCGGGCGCCCCGCGTGACCGTGGCCGCCCCCACCGCCGAGGGCGAGGAGGAGGGCAGCGCCCGCACCGTGATCTTGCCCCACGGCGTCCGCGCGGGCTTCCGGGGCGAGTACCGGGGCAGCGTGGTGATTCTGGGCGACGTGAATCCGGGCGCCGAGATCGTGGCGGGCGGCGACGTGATCGTGATGGGCGCGCTGCGCGGGGTGGTCCACGCCGGATACGGCGGCAACGTGGGCGCCATCGTGTGGGCGCGGCCCATCGCCTCGGCACAGATTCGCATCGGGGACGCCGTGGCCCGCGCTCCCGAAGGCGGCGGCCTGGGCAACATGAAGCGGCTGGAGGGCAACGAGGGCGCCGAACTCGCCCGCTTGCAGGAGGGGACGATTGTGATCGAGGCGCACCGCTAGGCCGGGCCGGACCCGCCGGGGCCCGGGCATAAGCGGAGGCTCTAGGGCCTGGCCTCCCGGCGGGACTACCCTGGGCGGCATGACACAGCCCTCCCCCGACCAGCAGCCCGGCGAACTGAAGTGGTGGCAGCGCGGGATCATCTACCAGATCTACCCCCGGTCCTTTCAGGACGACTCCGGCGACGGGGTGGGCGACCTGCGCGGCATCACCCGGCGGCTGCCCTACCTGGCGGGCCTGGGGGTGGAGGCGGTGTGGCTCTCCCCCATCTTCACCAGTCCGATGCGCGACTTCGGGTACGACGTGGCCGACTACTGCGGCATCGACCCGCTGTTCGGCACGCTGGAAGACTTCGACGCGCTGGTGGCGGAGGCGCACCGCCTCGGGCTGAAGGTGATGCTGGACTACGTGCCGAACCACACGTCCAGCGACCACGCCTGGTTTCAGGAGGCACTGACGGGCAAGGACAGCCCGAAACGCGACTGGTACGTCTGGCGCGACCCGGCCGAAGGCGGCGGCCCCCCCAACAACTGGAAGTCGCACTTCGGCGGCCCGGCGTGGACGCTGGACCCGGCAAGCGGGCAGTATTACCTGCACCAGTTCCTGCCCTCGCAGCCCGACCTCAACTGGGGGAATCCCGACGTGCAGGCCGCGATGCTCGACGTGCTGCACTTCTGGATGCGCCGGGGCGTGGACGGCTTCCGGGTGGACGTGCTGAACCTGCTGGCCGAGGACGAGCGTTTCCTGGACGAGCCGCCCAACCCCGAGTGGCGGCCCGGCATGATCGAGTACGCCCAGACGCTGCACATCTACACCAACGACCAGCCCCAGACGCTGCGCTACGTGCGGATGATGCGGGGGGTGCTCGACGAGTTCGAGGACCGCATGATGGTGGGCGAGATCTACCTGCCCGTAGAGCGGCTCTTGCGCTACAGCGGCACGCCGGGGGAACCGCTCGCGCACCTGCCCTTCAACTTCCACCTGATCCAGCTGCCGTGGGACGCCCGCGAGATTCGCGCCTTCGCGGACGGCTACGACGCCGCCTGCCGCGCGGCGCACTCCTGGCCCAACTGGGTGCTGGGCAACCACGACCAGCACCGCTTCAGGACGCGGGTGGGCGCGGCGCAGTCCCGGGTCGCGCAGACGCTGCTGCTGACCCTGCGCGGCACGCCGACCGTGTACTACGGCGACGAGATCGGCATGGAGAATGTCCCGGTGCCCTTCGAGCAGATGGTGGACCCGGCGGGCCTCCAGCAGCCCGACGTGCCGGGCGCCAGCCGCGACCCCGAGCGCACGCCGATGCAGTGGGACGATTCGCCGAACGCGGGCTTTGCCCCCGAGGGCGTCGCCCCCTGGTTGCCGGTCGCCCAGAACTTCCGGGAGGTCAATGTCGCCGCGCAGGAGGCCGATCCCGCGAGCGACCTGCACTACTTCCGGGCGCTGACCCGGCTGCGGCGCGAGCATCCGGCGCTGGTGGGCGGCGGGTACCGCTCGCTGGAGACCGGGCACGCGGACGTGTTCGCCTTCGAGCGCACCCAGGGCGGCGAACGGCTGGCGGTCCTGCTGAACTTCGGCGCGCAGGCGCGGACGCTGGACCTCGGCCCCGGCGAGACGCTGCTGAGCAGCCTGGGGGACCGGCCGGAGGCGGGGGCGGAGCTGCGCGCGAACGAGGCGCGGGTCGTGCGGCTGGCCTGAGCGCGGCCCCACCGGTCCGGCCTCCGCCGTCACCCCTCCTTCCCCAGCCCAGGTCCGGTTTATGCTCCGGGCATGGGCTTCCTGATTCGGCTGCTGGTCAACGCGCTGGCGCTGTACCTCGTGACGCGGGTGTACGGCGGGGTCAGCTTCGCGCCGGGGGCGGACCTCGTGAGCATCGTCCTGGCCGCGCTGGTGCTGGGGATCGTGAATGCTTTGATTCGTCCGGTGCTGCTGCTGCTCAGCCTGCCCGTCAACCTGCTGACGCTGGGCCTCTTTACCCTGGTCGTGAACGGCGTGGTGCTGTGGCTGGTGGCGAGCGTCACGGCGCTGAACGTGGCGGGCTTCGGGGCGGCCATCGTGGGGGCGCTGGTCCTGACGGTGATCTCCTGGGTGCTGGACGCCGTCGTGAACGCCCTGGGCCTGGACGGGGGGCGCGATTGACTCCCACGCTGCTGCGCGACCCCGCCGAGGTCCGGTCGGCGCTGGCGGGACGGGGCCGGGTGGGCTTCGTCCCCACGATGGGCTCCCTGCACGAGGGCCACGCCCAGCTCATCCGCCGCGCCCGCGCCGAGTGCGGCGTGGTGGCGGTCAGCGTGTTCGTGAATCCGACCCAGTTCGGCCCGGGCGAGGACCTCTCGCGCTACCCCCGCGACCTGGAGCGTGACCTGAGGTTGGCCGGGGACGCCGGGGCCGACGTGCTGTTCCACCCGGAGGCGGAGGCCATGTATCCCCCCGGCCACGCGACCACCGTGCAGGTGGGGGGCGTCTCCGGGCCGCTGGAGGGCGAGTCGCGCCCCGGCCACTTCGACGGGGTGGCGACGGTGGTCCTCAAGCTGCTGAACCTCGTGGGGCCGCAGCGGGCCTATTTCGGGGAAAAGGACTGGCAGCAACTCGCGGTGGTGCGGCGGATGGTGCGCGACCTGTCGGTGCCCGTGGAGATCGTCGGCGTGCCCACCGTGCGGGGGGCCTCGGGGCTGGCGCTGAGCAGCCGCAACAGCTACCTCACGCCCCAGCAGCGCGAACGGGCGACCGTGCTGTCGCGGGCGCTGCGGGCGGTGCAGTCGGCGGCGGCCTCGGGCGA
>NZ_JASNGB010000255.1 GCF_030271215.1 Deinococcus rhizophilus
AGGGCGAGGCGGGCGCGGGCGTGAAGGCGGGCGCCGTCGGCTGGGGCTGGGGCTGGGATTGGGGCTGAGGCTGAGGCTGCGCGGGGGCAGCGGGGGCCGGGTCCTGACCGGGCTTCTGGTACAGGCGCGAGAGCAGGCCGCCCAGCCCGCCCATCACGCCGCCAGTCGCGGCGGCAGCGGGGGGCACGGCAGGTTCCGGGGTGACGGGTTCACTGGGCGCGGGCTCACTGTATATGGGCTCGCTGGGCATGGGCTGGCTGTGCATGGGCTGGCTGTGCAGGGGCTCGCTGAAGCTCGGCATGGGCAGGGTCGGGGTGACCACGGTCTCCGGCTCGTCCTCGAGTTCGAACTCCAGCGCCTCGTCTTCCAGGCTGACTTCGGGCAGGCTCAGCTCGGGGGCGGGCATGGCGGGCACGGGGGCAGGCTGGCCCACGAGCGCGGCGAGGTCCGAATCCACGCCCGCGCTGCTGAGCATGTCCATGCTGGGCATACCGGGCGCGAGCAGGCCGCCGCCGGGGGGCAGCTCGGTGCCGGTCCACTCGGGCGGGGGGGCATCGACGGGTGTCGACGGCGGCTCCTCCTCCCCGCTCATGATGCGGGTGAGGTAATTCAGGATGTCCTGCTCGACGATCATCCCGCCGTCGCCGCTGCCATCCAGGTGCTGCCAGTCGATGCCGTTCGCTTCCGCCAGAATCTTGGCGAGCGGAGCAATGCGTTCCATTCATCTCCCCCTTCGGGCGCCGCGTGTGCCGGGCGCCAGGTTGCCACTGCCTTGCATGGGAGCCAGGGTGACGCCTGCCGCCTGACAGGCTTCTTTCAGAGGAGGCGAGTGGCATGGTCTTTTGCCTGAACACCCGCAAAGAGGACGGGCCGCGCCCGCCAGCCCCCTCCTCTGCGGAGCTTTGCCAGTCTGCAAGCGGCTCTGCGGGTGCCGCACGGGGAGGGCGGGAGACCCCCTCGTCTGAGCCGCTGATCCGGACTGCCGTCCACTTCCTTGACTTCTTCCTTGATTTCCGGGACCCGCCCTTTCTCCTTCTCGCCTTCGCCCGGACCTGAATCACTTCGTAGGCGATTGCACCGGAGTCCGCATGAGTTCTCTGCTGCACATCAAGCGGCGCCAGGAGGGGGAAAAAGCCTGACCTGCCGAGGGTGCTCTTCCGGAGGGGGCGGCTCTCCCGCCCGTCTCTCCCGCCCCGCGCCTTGCTACCCTACGGGGGTTGGCTGCGCGGGACGCGGCGAGGAGCCTGAATGCAGATATTCGACGAGATGCAGGCGCGGGGCCACGAGGCGCTGACGCTGCTTCACCATGCGCCCAGCGGCCTGAAAGCGGCGCTGGCGGTGCATTCGACCGTGCTGGGGCCAGCCATCGCCGGGGTGCGGCTGCGGCCGCTGGACGAGACCGAGGCGCTGCGCGGGGCGCTGGCGCTCTCTGAGAGCCTGACCCTCAAGGCGGCGCTGGCCGGGCTGAACTACGGCGGCGGCGCGTGCGTGCTGCTGCTGCCCGAGCAGGGCGTGGACGACCCGCACGCCCGCGAGGCGCTGTTCCGGGCGCTGGGGCGGCAGGTGCGCCCGCTGGAGTCGCGGGTGGTGCTCACCGAGGACATCGGCGTGACGCCCACCGACATCGCCTTTGTCGCGCAGGAGACGCCCGCCACCCTGGGCGTGAACACCGACACCAGCAGCGTGACCGGCTACGGGGTCTACCGGGGCATGAAGGCCGCCGCCCGGCACGCCCTGGGCTCCGAGAGCATGCGCGGGGTGCGGGTGGCGATTCTGGGGGTGGGGGCGGTGGGGCGCACGCTCGCCGCGCACCTGCACCGCGAGGGCGCCCGCCTGACCCTGGCCGACACCCGCCCCGAACGGGCCCTGGCGCTGGCCGAGGGCCTCGACGGGGTGAGCGTGGTCCCGGCCCAGGAGCTGCTCGATGCGCCCTGCGACATCTTCTCGCCGTGCGGCTACGGGCACTCCATCCGCAGCGCGGACGTGCCCCGGCTGCAATGCCGGTTGATCGCGGGCGGCGAACATCACCCCCTCTCCCGGCAGGGCGAGGCGGCGGTGCGGGAGGCCGGCATCGTGTATATGCCCGACTTTGCCATCAATGCGGCCGGACTGATCGCCGCCGCGACCACCCTGACCCCCGAGCAGGCTGCCGAGCGCGTGTACGCGACCGTCTCGCGCGTGGCGGCCGCCGCCGAGCAGTACGGCAAGCCGCCCCACGTGGTCGCCCGCCGCATGGCCGAGCGCCGCATCGACCTGATCGGCAGCCTGGGCGCGGGGTCCGGGGCGGGAACGTACGGGAGGAGCGCGTGACCTCCCCCTTCGTGATCGGCGTGGCGGGCGGCTCGGGCAGCGGCAAGACCACCGTGACCCGGCGGGTGATCGAGACGGTGGGCGCGGGCAGCGTGGCCGTGCTCAACCAGGACAACTATTACCGGGCGCAGGACGATATCCCGTTCGAGGCGCGGGTCAGAACGAACTACGACCACCCGGCGGCCTTCGACTGGGTGCTGCTGCGCGAGCATCTGGGGGCGCTGCTCTCAGGCGTGCCCATCGGGATGCCGGAGTACGACTTCACCCACCACACCCGCTCGGCCCAGACCAGCCGGGTGATGCCCGCGCCCGTGGTTGTGCTGGAGGGCTTTTTCGCCCTGTACGACGAGGAGGTGCGGGGGCGAATGCACCTCAAGGTCTTCGTGGACGCCGACGCCGACGTGCGCTTTATCCGGCGGCTGCTGCGCGACACCCAGGAGCGCGGGCGCACCCCCGAGAGCGTGATCTCCCAGTACCTGGAGTTCGTGCGGCCCATGCACCTGAGTTTCGTGGAGCCCACCAAGCGCTACGCCGACGTGATCATCCCCCACGGCGGCATGAACGAGCCCGCGCTGGACATGCTGGCCGCCCGGATTCGCGGGGCGGTGTGAGGGCGTGTGACTGGTGGAAACTCGGATCACCGGCGCCCTTCCCCCTTTCGGCGGACGACGCCCCGCGTTCCCGGTGGGCACGCTGACGCCCGGCTCCCCTTGCCCCCTGCGCCCTCCCGCCTCTCCCCTCACCCGCGCCCCCTAGGATGACCCTGTGACCGACCCCGCCCCGACCCCGCCGCCCGTCCGCCCCGACCTCCCGCCGCCGCCCGCACCGGGGGGAGCACTGGC
>NZ_JASNGB010000256.1:0-1985 GCF_030271215.1 Deinococcus rhizophilus
GCGCCGGCCCTGCTGCGGCTGGCCGGGGGCCACCGCCCGGACGAGGTGCTGGCCCGGCTCGCCTCCGGCAGCGGATTCCTGGCCCTGACGGGCAGCGCCGACCTGCGCGACCTCGAAACCCGCGCCCAGGAGGACCCTGGCGTGCAGGCGGCGGCCTCGGCGCTGGTGCATCAGGCGTGCAAGGCGGTCGGCGAGCAGTGCGGGGCGCTGTCCGCGCGGCCCGACGCGCTGGCGCTGACGGGCGGCGTGGCCCGCTGGGAGGCCCTGGTCGACCGCATCGAGCGCCGCCTGAGCTGGATTGCCCCCGTGATCGTGGTGCCCGGCGAACTTGAACTCGAGGCTCTGGCCGAGGGCGCGGGCCGGGTGCTGCTGGGGCTGGAGCCCCCCCGCGAGTGGTCCCCGCCCCGCGCCGAGGCGCCCGCCTGAGATGGCCCGCCGCCGACCGTCCCGTTCTGGAATGGCCCCCGAGCCCATCCGCGCCACGAGCATGTGGCGGGTGGACCAGGTGTTTCTGGCCCGCCGGGGTCAGCGCCTCGAGGTGACCTGCTCGCTCGTGAACGACCGGGGTGGGCTGCGTAACCTGCGGGTGGTGGCCCCCACCAACGACCCCGGGGACGCCCTGCGCCACGCCGCCCATTTCGTCGCCGGGCAGGGCAACGTCAGCACCGCCCGCGAGGTCCGGGTGCGCTGGACCCGCGAGCAGACCACCACCCTGCAAGACGAGCTGATTCGTGACCGCGTGCTGGAGGACGTGTTTGGCGACGCCTTCGAGGACACCTTGCAGGAGGTCCGCGACCGGATGCGCTGAGAGTCGTGGGCGCGTTCGGCGGAGCCTTGAGTGTCACCCGGAGCGGTGGAAGGAACGCTGCTCTCTGCGAAAGCATTGGCCTCGCCCTCCCGCCGCCGCGTGTCTGCACAATGAACCGCTCCCACCGGGGTGGGGGCGGTTCTCTTTGGTTGCAGGGACAGGATTTGAACCTGTGACCTCCGGGTTATGAGCCCGACGAGCTACCAGACTGCTCTACCCTGCGCCATTCTCGCGGCCTTCTGAACCTCGGTTCTTCCGGCGCTCAGGAATAGTAGCGCCGAACCTCCAACCTGTCAACACGTGTGGGCGGCCCGACCGTCCCGGCTGGCCCCTCCCCGGTAGGCTGGCCGGGTGACCGACTCCGGGGACATCCAGATGCGCAAGCTGCGCCACCTCGACGCCTGCTTGCGCCCCGAGAGCCAGTATGCGGGGGTGTCTACCGGGCTGGAGAGGGTGCCCTGGCCTTACCGGGCGCTGCCGGAACTGGACCTGGGGGGGGTGGACCTCACGACCTCCTTCCTGGGGCGCTCCCTCGCCGCGCCCGTGCTGATCGGCGCGATGACGGGCGGGGCCGAGCGGGCGGCGACCATCAACCGCACCCTCGCGCGGGCGGCCTCGCGGCTGGGGCTGGGGATGATGCTGGGGTCGCAGCGCGTGATGCTGGAGCGCCCGGAGGCGGCGGCCAGTTTTCAGGTGCGGGACGTGGCCCCCGACCTCCTGCTCGTCGGGAATCTGGGGGCGGCGCAGTTCGGGCTGGGGTACGGGGCCGCCGAGGCGATCCGGGCCGTGCGCGAGGTGGGAGCCGACGCCCTCGCCATTCACGTCAACCCCTTGCAGGAGGCGATGCAGGAGGGGGGCGATACCCGCTGGGCGGGGCTGGCGGCGCGGCTGACGGAGGTGGTGCCGGAGCTGCCCTTCCCTGTGGTGCTCAAGGAGGTCGGGCACGGGCTGGACGCGGCGACGGTCCGGGCGGTGCGTGGGGCCGGATTTGCCGCCTACGACGTGGCCGGGGCCGGGGGCACGAGCTGGGCGCGGGTCGAGCAACTCGTGCGCTTCGGGGAGGTGCGCTCGCCGGACCTGTGCGAGCTGGGGGTCCCCACCGCGCGGGCGCTGCTGGAGGCCCGCCGGGAGGCACCGGGCACGCCGCTGATCGCGTCCGGCGGCATCCGCACGGGCC
>NZ_JASNGB010000256.1:2116-3110 GCF_030271215.1 Deinococcus rhizophilus
GGACGCGGCCCGCGCCCTGGCGCTGGGGGCGCAGGTGGTGGCCGTGGCCCGGCCCCTGCTGGAGCCCGCGCTGGAAAGCGCCGAGGCCGCCGAGGCCTGGCTGGCGGGCTTTGTCCACGAGCTGCGCGTCGCCCTGTTCGTGGGGGGGTACGCCAGCGTGGAGGCGGCGCGGGGGGCGGCGGCTCCGCTGGACTGATCCCTACGGCGCGGCCCGGCGCTCCACCCGCGCTCCCACCCCGGTCAGCACCTCGTATTCGACGGTTCCTCCCCAGGCCGCCACCTCCGAGACGGTGATCTCGCCCGCGCCCCAGACCTCGGCCCAGTCGCCCACCCGGACGGGCAGCCCGGTCACGTCCACCATCAGCTGGTCCATGCAGATGCGTCCCAGCACCGGGCGGCGCTCGCCCGCGACGAGGACCTCGGCCCGTCCGGTCGCGCTCCGGGGATAGCCGTCCGCGTAGCCCACGCCGACAGTCGCCACCGTGGTCTCGCGGGTCGCCCGCCACAGGCCGCCGTAGCTCACGCTCTCGCCCGCGTGGGCGGTGTGGACGTGGGTGACCCGTGCCCGCAGGGTCATCACCGGGGTCAGCGGGGCGCGGCCGCGCAGGTGGGGCGGCGCGTACCCGTAGGCGGCGAGGCCGGGCCGGGCCAGCCCCATGCCCGGCAGCGGCCCGAAACTCAGCACCCCGCCCCCGTTCGCCGCGTGCGCGAGCACCGGGGGAAGTGCTTCCAGCACGCGCTGAAACCGGGCGAGTTGCTCCTGCGCGAAGGACAGGTCCGGTTCGTCGGCGGTGGCGAAGTGGGTGTAAACGCCCTCCAGCAGTCCCCGCTCGGCGAGGCGGCGGCCGATTTCCACGGCTTGCTCCGGCCTCGCCCCCAGGCGGTTCATGCCGGTATCGACCTTGAGGTGGGCGCGGGCATGGGCGGGCAGGGCCTCGGCCTCGGCGAGCGAGGCGACTGGCAGGCGCACGCCGAGGTCCGCGAGGGGCCGGAC
>NZ_JASNGB010000257.1 GCF_030271215.1 Deinococcus rhizophilus
AACCGGGGCACGGGCAGCGCCGCGAGGACGGCGGGCAGCGTCCGCAGCCGCGCCAGCCCCGCGCCGAAGTCCTCCAGCGTCAAGCCCCAGCCGCGCAACTCGGCGCCGCGTTCGTGCAGCCGGGCGACCTGTTCGGGGGTGAGGTGCAGCAGTTCGGGCTCGGGCAGTTCCACGGGCGGCTGCGCCCCCAGCGCCCGGGTGAAGTGCTCGTAGAGGGAGCGTTCGTGTGCCGCGTGCGCGTCCACGACCCACAGGTCGCCCTCGCCCTGCGCGAGCAGGTACAGCTCCTGATAGACGCCGAGGAGGGTCAGCCTGGGAAAATTGCCACCCGCAGCGGGGACGGCGGACGGCTCGGGCGGGGCGAGGGGCGCCGGGGCCGCCCGCACCAGCGGATGCGCCGCCAGCGCCGCCGTCACCGCCGCCCGCACCCGCGCCGCCACGCCGGGGAGGTCGGCCAGGGCCACGACCTGCTTGGCCGGGTGGACGTTGGGATTGTGGTCCTCGGGCGCCACCGTCAGGTCCAGCACGCACAGCGGGGCCACCCCGGACGGCAGCAGCTCTGCGAAGCCCTCGATCACGGCCCGCTCCAGTTCCGGCGGGGCCAGCACGGGCCGCCCGTTCACGCTGAAGTGCATCCGGTCGCGCCGCGCACGGGTGAGTTCGGGACGGGAGACAACGCCGCGCACCCCGTCGGCCTCCACCGCCAGCACGCGGTTCGCGCTCAGAGGCCCGTACACGCTCGCCACCGCGCCCCGGTGGTCGGCGGGCGCGTGGGTCAGCCGGGCCTCGCCGTCCACGGTCAGGCGCCAGTGCAGGCCCGGATGGTGCAGCACGTAGCGCCCCAAGAGCGCGGTGATGTCGCGCACCTCGGCCGGGGCGGGGGCCTGGGTCCGCAGGCGGGCGGGCAGGCGGGCAAAGAGGTTCCGCACCGTCACCGCCGTCCCCGCCGGGGCGGAGGTGCGGCGCACGGTCACGTCGTCGCCCGACGCGGTGACCTCCGCCGCGCCCACCTGCGCCGTCGGGCGGGTCACGAGGTGGAGGTTGCCCGCCTGCGCCGCTGCCCACAGCGCCTCGCCCCGGAAGCCCAGGGTGGTGACCCGCTCCACCGCGCCCACAGTGGGCTCCAGCTTGCTCGTCGCGTGCCGGGCGGGGGCCAGCGCGACCGACTCGGCGGGGATGCCGCCGCCGTTGTCCCGCACGCGGATCAGCCCCAGGCCACCGCCCTCCACCTCCAGTTCGATCCGGCTCGCGCCCGCGTCCAGCGCGTTGTCCACGAGTTCGCGCACCACGTCGAGGGGCCGGGAGACGACCTCCCCGGCGGCGATCAGCCGGGCGACGTGGGGGGGCAGCACCTGGATGGTCATGGCCTTACTCCTCCGCCCCACCGCGCAGCTCGCCCTGCCAGCGGTGCAGCAGTTCCAGAGCTGCCATCGGCGTCAGGCGGCCCAGGTCGAGGGCGGCGAGTTCACGGGTCAGCTTGCGGTCGTCCCCGCCGCTGTTCAGGGCGGTCAGCAGCCGGGCGGCGCGGCTGGTGACGGGCGCGGGCAGCCCGGCCAGCCGCGCGACCTCCACCCCGTAACTTTGCCGGGCCGCGCCGGGAATGACCTGATGGTAGAAGGTCAGGCCACTGGCCTCGTCCTCCTCGGCGGCGACGTGCAGGTTGACCAGCCCCGGCAGGTCGGCCTCCAGCCGGGTCAGCTCGAAGTAGTGGGTGGCAAATAAGGTGTGCGCGCCCGTGGCGTGCAGGTGCTCCAGCGCCGCCTGCGCGATGGCGAGGCCGTCCAGCGTGGAGGTGCCGCGCCCCACCTCGTCGAGAATCACCAGGCTGCGGTGGGTGGCGCCGTGCAGGATGGTCGCGAGTTCGCTCATCTCCACCATAAAGGTGCTGCGGCCCCCCGCGAGGTCGTCGCTGGCCCCGATGCGGGTGTGGATGGCGTCGTAGACGGGCAGCTCGGCATGGTCGGCGGGCACGAAGGAGCCGACCTGATGCAGCAGCGCACAGAGGGCCACCGTGCGGAGGTAGGTGCTCTTGCCCGCCATGTTCGGCCCGGTCAGCAGCAGGGTGTGGCGGCTGGGGCCGAGGTCGGCGTCGTTGGGCACAAAGCGTCCGCCCGTCGCCCGCTCGACGACCGGGTGCCGCGCCTGAGAGAGCCGCGCCGCCCCCCCGGAGGTCCGGGGCCGCACCCAGCCGCATTCCACTGCGATCTCGGCCAGGGCCGCGAGCACGTCGAGGTCGGCCAGCGCCCCCGCCGCCTCCGCCAGCGCCTCGGCGTGGCCAGCGAGGCCGTCGCGCAACTCGGTGAACACCTCCAGCTCCAGCCGCCCCGCCGCCGCCTCCAGCCGGGCGATCTCGCGCGCGCGCNCCGCATTCCACTGCGATCTCGGCCAGGGCCGCGAGCACGTCGAGGTCGGCCAGCGCCCCCGCCGCCTCCGCCAGCGCCTCGGCGTGGCCAGCGAGGCCGTCGCGCAACTCGGTGAACACCTCCAGCTCCAGCCGCCCCGCCGCCGCCTCCAGCCGGGCGATCTCGCGCTCGCGCTCGCGCAGATCCGGGCGGGTGAAACGGGCGCGGTCCTTCAGGGTGGCGATCTGGCGGTAGTCGGCGGGCACCTTGCCCAGGTTCGCGCTGCTGACCTCCAGGTAATACCCGAAGACGTTGTTGAAGCCCACCTTCAGGCTCCCGATCCCGGTGCGGATGCGCTCGGCCGTCTCCAGCTCGGCGAGCCAAGCCCGGTGCCCCAGCGCCTCGGAGCGCAGCCCGTCAAGTTCGGCGTGGAAGCCGTCGCGGATCAGGCCGCCCTCGCCCGCGCGGATGGGCGGGTCGTCCACCAGCGCGGCGCGGATGAGGGTGACCACATCGGGGAGGCCGCCCAGCCGGGCCTGCAAACTTCCCAAGAGGCCGTCCTGCTCGTTCAGCAGCCGGGTCGCCTCGGGCAGCAGTTCCAGCGTGCGGGCCAGCGACGCCACCTCGCGGGGGGTCGCCCGGCGGGTGGCGACGCGGGCCGAGAGGCGTTCGAGGTCGTGCGCCCGGTACAGCAGCGCCCGCACGCCG
>NZ_JASNGB010000258.1 GCF_030271215.1 Deinococcus rhizophilus
CGCGAGCAGCGCCCCCAGCCCCGCCTGACCCACCGCCAGCCAGTAGGTCCCGGCCAGCTCGGCGCGTTGGCGCAGCAGGGGCAGCACCTCCGCGAGCGGTACCCCCGGCGTGCGGTCGTACAGCAGCGCGGCGGCGGGCGGCCGCACATGGGCTTCTCGCAGCAGCGCCTCGGCCCCCGGCACATGCACGACCTCCACGCCGGGCAGGGCAGCGGCGAGGTCAGCCGCCGAGCGGGCCCCGGGCGACACGACAAAGACGACGGGAAGAAGGCTGGTCATGACCTGCCGGGCAGTCTAGACGCCGGGACCGGGAAGCGTTGCCGGATTTGCCGCACCCCCGGAGCGCCGGGCCGGGCAGCCACCGTCCCCCGGGGCCGCTGAAGGAAGACGCTCAGCGCTGCGGGGCCGCAGGCGCGTCGTCCTCGCCGCCCGGCTTCGCCGCCCCGGTTCCCTCCGGGCGCAGCAGCGGGAACAGCAGCACGTCGCGGATGGAGTCCGAGTCGGTCAGCAGCATGGCGAGGCGGTCCATGCCCATCCCCATCCCGGCGGCGGGCGGCATCCCGTATTCGAGCGCGAGCAGGAAATCCTCGTCCTGCTCGTGGGCCTCGTCGTCGCCCGCGTCGCGCCTCTGCGACTGCGCCTCGAAGCGGGCCCGCTGTTCCAGGGGGTCGTTCAGCTCGGAATAGATCGGCGCGAGTTCGAAGCCCGCCACGAACAGGTCCGCCCGCTCCGCGAGGCCGGGGCGCGAGCGGTGCGCCTTGACCAGCGGGCTGATCGCCAGCGGCACGTCGGTCACGAAGGTGGGGTGGACCAGCGTGTGCTCCACGTACTCCCCGAACAGCTTGTCGAGCAACTTGTAGTCGGGCACCTTGCGCAGCTCCGGGTGCCGGGCGTCGGTCCACTCGCGCAGGCGCCCGAGGTCGGTGGGGTCAAAGTCGAGGCCCGCCGCCTCCCTGAGCGCCGTCACGAAATCCAGCCGACGGAACGGCAGGCTAAAGTCAATCTCCTTGCCCCCGTAGGTCAGGCGGGGCTCGCCCCTGATCTCGGTGACGAGGGCGCAGAGCATCTCCTCGACCAGCCGCATCATGTCCGAGTAGTCCCCGTAGGCGAAATACGCCTCCAGCATGGTGAATTCGGGGTTGTGGGTGCGGTCGATGCCCTCGTTGCGGTAGTTGCGCCCGATCTCGTAGACCCGCTCGAAGCCGCCGACCAGCAGCCGCTTGAGGTACAGCTCCAGGCTGATGCGCAGGCTGAAGTCGTGCGAGAGCGCGTTGTGGTGGGTGCGGAAGGGCCGGGCCTCGGTGCCGCCGGGAACGACCTGCAGGGTGGGGCCTTCCACCTCCATGAAGTCCCGCGCGTCCAGAAACTGCCGGATGAAGCGGATGGCCCGCGACCGCACCCGGAAAGCCTCGCGGCGCTCGGGATTGACCATCAGGTCGAGGTAGCGCCGCCGCGCCCGCAGTTCCTCGTCCTGCAGGCCGTGAAACTTGCTGGGCAGGGGATGCAGGCTCTTGACCAGCGGCTGCCACGACGTGACCCGCAGGGTGAGCTGCCCGGTCCGCGTGACGAAGGGAAAGCCCGTGACGCCGATGATGTCCCCGAGGTCGATCTTCTTGGTCGCGTCAAAGGTCTCGGTGTCCGCACGGGAGAAGTGGAGCTGCACGCTCCCGAATTCGTCCTGCAGGTCCGCGAAGGCCGCCTTGCCCATGTGGCGCAGCAGGGTCACGCGGCCCGCCAGGGCGTAGGTCTCCTCCGGCCACTCCTGCCCGGCTTCCAGGCCCCCCTCGGGGTGCGCCGCGAGCAGGTCGCGGGCATGGTGGGTGCGGGGATAGCTGTAGGGGTGGGCCCCGAAGCCCGCTTCACGCAGGGCCTGCAGGTTGTTCAGCCGACTGACGGTCTGCTCGTGCAGGCCCTCGCGGCGGGAGGGGTCCGGGGAGGTGGGGGCGGGGTCCGACATGGGGGCGAGAGTAGCAGAGGGCAGGGTGGGGACAGCGCCGTGCCCGCCCCCGTCCCGCATCAGGAGGGGGGTCACACGGCTTCCGTCCACTCCGTTCTCAAACCGGGAGAGCGCCGAGTGGAGAACTCCTTTCCCGGCCACCGTTCTTTCCTGCTCGCTTCTTTCCTGCTCGCTCTGCTCGGCTTGAACAGTTACCCAAACTGTTCCACCGGAATCCGGCTCAGTACTCGATCCCCTTGACCTTGTACTTGACCTGCTTGCCGTTTTCCAGGTTGACCACGAAGGCTTCTCCCTTCTTGCGGCCCATCAGCTCCTTGCCGACCGGGCTGTCCTCGGAGATGCGCGGCAGGCTGCCTCCCAGCACGGCGGCCTCGGGGGCGCTGACAACCTGCACGCGCATGTCCTTTTTGGTGGCCTCGTTGGCGAGAATCACGATGGCCCCGAGTTCGACCCGGCCGTCATTCTCGTGGTCCTCGATGATCGACGCCAGGGCCAGGGTCTCCTCGAGTTCCTCGATGCGGGCCTCGATGCCCATCTTCTCGCGCTTGGCGTCCTCGAGGCCGGTGTCCTCGGTGTCGGCGCTCGTCTCCATCTGCTCTTGCAAGATGCGCGTGGCCTCGTTGAGCCGGGCCTGTTCCTGGGCGAGGGTGCGCTGGAGGCGCTCGAAACCTTCGCGGGTGAGTTTGACCTGCCGGGGTGCCTGAACCACTGGAAAACCTCCGCTGCGTGGGGGTATGGGGAAGTCGGGGACGGGATGCCGGAGACGGTCCCCGTCCGGTCCGTTCTCAACCCGGGAAAGCGCCGATAAGCGCCGATTCGGGAACGCCTGGCCCGGCAACCGCTGTGTGCCTTCTCCCGCCGGTCGGGCTGAGCCGCGCTGAACACGGTTCGGCCGGAAGCTGTGTGAGAATCGCCCGGCATTGTGCCACACGCCTGCCGGGGCGGCAACGCGGGGCGTAGGGGGGGAGGGCAGCCGCGGTCAGGCGGCGGGGCGGGCCCCCTCCGAGACCCGCGCCGTGTAGGCCACCACCCCGGTGAGCCCCAGCCCCAGCGCCGCGAGC
>NZ_JASNGB010000259.1 GCF_030271215.1 Deinococcus rhizophilus
GGCGGGGGTCGGCCCGGTCGCCGGGCTGCGCTGGCCCGTGCACGGGGCGCGGATCACCAGCCGCTTCGGGGAAGAGGACATCGACTACCACAAGCAGGTCTTTCACGGCGGGGTGGACCTCGCCGCGCCCGCCGGGACCCCGGTGTACGCGGCGGCGGGCGGCACCGTCCTGGAAAGCGGTCACGGCGCCTACGGCCTGAATGTCCTGACCGGGGGCGGCGGCACCACCCTGGTCTACGGGCACCTCAGCCGCGCGGCGGTGCGCACCGGGCAGACGGTGGCTCCCGGCGACCTGCTGGGGTTTGTGGGCTGCACCGGCATCTGCACCGGCCCCCACCTGCACTTCGAGGTCCGTCCCGGCGGGCAGGCGGTCGACCCGCTGCCCTTGCTCCCGTGAGTGGGCTGCCGTGACCCGGGCGTCCGGGCGTCCGCTGCGGCTGCTCGTCGTCGATGACGAGCAGCAGATTCTCGAACTGCTGGCCCTGACCCTGGAACTTCAGGGCTTCACCGTCACCCCCGCCCGCAGCGGCCCCGACGCCCTGGCCTCCCTGGCAGGCGGCCCCCTGCCCGACCTGATCGTGATGGACGTGCTGATGGCCCCCTGGGACGGCTTCGAGACAGTCCGGCGCCTGCATGACCGGCTGGGCAACCACCTTCCCCCGGTCGTGTTTCTCTCCGGCCTCAACCGCCCCCCCACCCTGCCTGCCGGGGTAACCTGCGAGTATCTCGTCAAGCCCTTCCGCCCCTCCGAACTCGTCGCCTGCCTGCGCCGCCTCGCCCGCCCCCAGGACTGACCCCACCGCCTGCCCCCGACTGGCCCTGATGGTGGGGCCAGTTTCCGTCTAGCCTGGGTCCATGACCCAGACTCCCCACACCCAGACCCCCCAGACTGGAACCCCCGCCCTCAAGGAAGGCTTCGCCGAGATGTTCAAGGGCGGCGTGATCATGGACGTGGTGACCGCCGAGCAGGCGAGAGTCGCGGAGGCCGCCGGGGCGACCGCCGTCATGGCGCTCGAGCGCGTGCCCGCCGACATCCGCAAGGACGGCGGCGTGGCCCGCATGAGCGATCCCCGGATGATCCGCGAGATCATGGCCGCCGTGACCATCCCGGTGATGGCGAAAGTCCGCATCGGGCACATCGTGGAGGCGCGGATTCTGGAGGCCATCGGGGTGGACTTTATCGACGAGTCGGAGGTGCTGACCCCCGCCGACGACCAGTTCCACATCCTCAAGACCGATTTCCGGGTGCCCTTCGTGTGCGGGGCCAAGAACCTCGGGGAAGCCCTGCGCCGGGTGGGCGAGGGGGCCAGCATGATCCGCACCAAGGGCGAGGCCGGAACCGGCAACGTCGTGGAAGCCGTGCGCCACGCCCGCACCGTCCTGGGCGAGATCCGTGCCCTGCAGGCCCGCCCCGCCGAGGAGCTGATGACCCTGGCCCGCGACCTTCAGGCGCCGTACCACCTCGTGCAGCACGTCCACGCGCACGGCAAGCTCCCGGTCGTGAACTTCGCCGCCGGGGGCATCGCCACCCCCGCCGACGCCGCGCTGATGATGCACCTCGGCCTCGACGGCGTGTTTGTCGGCAGCGGCATCTTCAAGAGCAGCGACCCCGAGCGCCGCGCCCGCGCCATCGTCAAGGCCGTCACCCACTGGCAGAACGCGGACGTGCTCGCCGAGGTCAGCGAGAACCTCGGCGCCCCCATGACCGGCATCAACATCGACAGCCTGATTCCCGAAGAGCGCCTCGCGGGCCGCGGGTGGTAAACCGGGACCTGCCCCGCGTGGGCGTCCTGGCCCTGCAGGGGGCCTTCCGCGAGCACCGCCGGGTGCTGGAGTCGCTGGGCGTGCAGGTCACCGAGGTCCGCCTCCCCGCCGACCTCGCCGGACTCGGCGGCCTGATCCTGCCCGGCGGCGAGAGCACCAGCATGGCCCGGCTGATGGACGAGTACGGGCTGTGGGACCCCCTGCGTGACTTTCACGCTTCCGGCGGGGCGCTGTGGGGCACCTGCGCGGGCGCGATCCTGCTGGCCCGCGAGGTGGAGGGCGCCCCCCCGCAGTTCGGCGGCCAGCAGCGCAGCCTCGGGCTGATCGACCTCGGGGTGCGCCGCAACGCCTTCGGGCGGCAGGTGGACTCCTTTCAGGTGCCGCTGGCCGTGCGTGGGCTGGACGCGCCCTTCCCCGCCGTCTTTATCCGGGCCCCCGCCTTGACCGGGGTGGGGGAGGGGGCCGAGGTCCTTGCCACCCACATGGACACGGTGGTTCTCGCCCGCCAGGGCCGCGTCCTGGCCTGCGCCTTCCACCCCGAGCTGACCGGAGACGTGCGGCTGCACCGCCTCTTCCTGGAGATGGTGCGGCTGGAGATGGCGCGGCTGGAGATGGTGCGGCTGGGCATGGTCCGGGAGGAACCCGCGCAGGAGGCCGTGCCCGCACTCTGACCTGCTGCGCCGTCAAGCCCCCCTCCCCCGGAAGGGGGCCCCTTTCTGGCGTGCCCCGGCCCGCCCCCCCAATTTGCCCTATCTTCCGGGGCGTGCCTGCCCGATCCTCCCGTTCCCGCCCGCGTGAGTTCCGTTCCGGCGGCGCGGCCCTGCGCTACACCGTGACCGGGGAGGGCGACCCCATCTTGCTGGTGCACGGGCTGAGCGGGTCCGGCCGCTGGTGGCGGCGCAATGTGCCCGCGCTCGCCGCCTCGCACCAGGTCTATGTCCTGGACCTCGCCGCCTACGGGTACGGCCTGCCGCCCCACCACCGCTCGCCCGGCGTGCGGGGGGCGGCGGCGCTGATCGCGGCGCTGATCGACCACCTCGGGCTGACCCGGGTGACCTTGGTCGGGCACTCGATGGGCGGGCACATCTCCATCCACGTGGCGGCCCTGCGGCCGGGACAGGTGGAGAACCTCGTGCTCGCCTGCGCGAGCGGCCTGCTCGCCGGGCCCCGCGCCCGGATGGCCCTGCACCTGCCC
>NZ_JASNGB010000026.1 GCF_030271215.1 Deinococcus rhizophilus
GGCGACCCTGGCCCTGCAGCGCAGTGGGCGCGGGCGGCTGGCGGGCACGCTGGTATGGGGCGCGGTCGCGGGCGGGGTGGTCCTGATCCCGCTGGGGCTGGTCCGGGCGGGGTCCGGCGCGGAGATGGCGGCCTTCAGCCTGCTGTCCGGCGGCCTGCTGTACGCCCTCGCCGGGCTGCCGGGCCCGCTGCTCCTGGCCCGGCTGCGCCGGGGGCTGGAGGGCCTGGCGGTGGGAACGGCCGCGCTGGGCCTGCTGCTCCGGGGCGAGGTCGACGGGGTCCCGGAACGGGTCGCTCCCTTCCTCGCGCTGCTCGCAGGAGTCCTGGCCGCCCTGCCCGGGGAGTCCCGGCCCTTCTGGCGGGCGTGGCCGGTGCTGGGGGTGGCGGTGCTCGCCAGCCTGGGGGCCATGCTGCAGGGACCAGCGGCGCCTCCCGTGGAGGGCTGGCGGCTGCTGGGCGCGGCGGGGGCAGGCGCGGCCCTGGCCCTGCTGGGCACCCCCGCGGGCTGGCGGTGGCTGAGGCGCGGCCCGGACCCCCGTGGCGACCGCAAGGCGGCAGAAAGGCTGCTGAGTGCCCCGGCGGTGCAGGACGGGGTGCTCCCGGCCCTGACCCTGGGGCTGCTCGCCTTGGCGGGCCGGACGGCTGAATTTCTCCTGGGCGGCGAGGGGCCGTTCACGCTGACCTCGACCGCCGCGTTGCTGGCGTCGGCGGTGGCGCTGCTGGTGCAGGCCCGGCGGCGGCGCCGTCCCTGGCGGTGGTGGCTGGCCCTGGCCGCCTTCGGGGTGGGGGCGCTGAAACTGGTCTTTCTCGACCTCGACGACCTCGGCGGGCTGCTGAGGGGCGCGGCCACGGCCCTGATCGGGCTGCTGCTGCTGGGCATCGGACAGCTGGCCCCCCGCCCGGACGAGGAGGCCACGCCGGAGGCACCGGCCTGAGGGCGGGGGCCGACCCCGCGCCGGGCTTCCCGTATGCTGGGCGGACATGAGCGCCGTGATTCACCTGCAAGCCCTGGGCCTGACCGAGTACGAGGCGCGTGCCTATACCGCTCTGCTCGCCCTCGGGCGCGCCGTGCCCGCTCGTGTGGCGCGGCAGGCAGGCATTCCCCGGCCCAAGATCTACGAGACGCTCGAACGCCTCGAGGGCCGGGGGCTGGCCGCGCGGGTGGGGCAAAACCCGCTGGAATATGCCCCCCTGAGTGCCCGCGAGTACCTCGCCCGGGCGCGGCGGTCCTTCGACGATCGCCTCGGGGCGCTCGACCGCGACCTCTCGCGCCTCGCCCCCGACCCCGCCCCCGAGGCCGTTTACCACCTCTACGGCGAGGCGGCGATCCGCAGCCTGTGCGAGGACCTCACCCTGAATGCCCGGCAGCGGGTCTACATGGCGGGCGAGACGCCCCTCGCCGAACGGCTGGAGCGCCTCACGCCCCGTGGAGTGGAGTTGCGCCGCGCCGCGCTCGCGGGCCTGCCGCCCATCGCTGCCGGGGGCCAGCGGGCCTTTTTGCTCGCCCGCGACGGCGAGGCGGCCGTGATCGCGCACTTTATCGACGACGGCGCTGTCGGCGAGGCCCACGGCGTGCACACCCATAACCCGGTGGTCGTCCACCTGATCGAGGGGTACGTGCGGCTGGCGGCCCGCAGCGCCGGGCCGGGCGTTGACAAGGTCGAGACTCCGCTGTAATCTAACCGGGCCTTTGGGGCTGTGGCGCAGTTGGGAGCGCGTCTGAATGGCATTCAGAAGGTCAGGGGTTCGAATCCCCTCAGCTCCACCAAAGTGCCCCCGCTCCAGCAGCGGGGCAACTTTTTAAGGCGATGTAGCTCAGCTGGTTAGAGCGAACGACTCATAATCGTTAGGTCCCCGGTTCAAGTCCGGGCATCGCCACCAGAGAAGTGTCAGCAAGGGGCCCGTGCACGTGCAGCACGGGTTTTTTGCGTTTTTCACGTGGGCCGGACAGCTTCGGTCGTGGCGAGCTGGTGACAGAGTGAGCAGGTCGGCTGCGGCCAGGACTGCTTCACGCCTTTCAGTCAGGGGTCTGTCTCCTGACCAGAGACACGGCACGTCGACCCGGGCGGTCTACCTTTTTTTCATGACCCCCCTGATCTCCGGACTCGACCACGTGCAAGTCGAGGCCCCTGCCGGGTGCGAGGCAGCGGCGCGGGCCTTTTTCGGCGACTTCCTGGGACTGCCCGAACTTGTCAAGCCGGAGGCGCTGCGGGCACGGGGTGGGGCGTGGTTTGCCCTTCCCGACGGGCGGCAGCTGCATGTCGGCGTGACGCCGGGCTTCGTGCCGCGCGAGAAGGGCCACCCGGCGCTGCGTTGCCCCAGCCTCGCCGCGTTTCAGGCCCACTGCGACGCGCACGGGGTGGACTACCGCGCTGACGCCGAGGCCGGGGTGCCGCGCGTGTTCCTGCGTGACCCCTTCGGCAACCGGCTGGAGGTGGTGGAGGGCGGGCACGAAAGCGTCTCGTGGGACGTTCCACTCTGAGGCCCCGCGCCTAGAATGCCCCCCATGACCGAAGCAACCTCCCAGACCGGGCGCGGCGAGATCGAGCGGGACGTGCTGGTGCGCTGGCTCAGCGACTACCTCCAGATCGGTGCCTACCCCGACCCCAGTCTCAATGGGCTTCAGATCGAGGGCACCCCGACCATCCGCCGGATAGCGGCCAGCGTGGACACCAGCGTCAAGACGTTGCAGGCGGCGGCCGACAGCGGGGCCGACCTCCTGATCGTCCACCACGGCCTGTTCTGGGGCCGTCCGCTGCCCCTCACCGGGCCGCACCGCGAGCGCGTCCGCACGGCGCTGATGGCCGATCTGAACCTCTACGCGGCCCATATCCCCCTCGACGCCCACCCGGAGGTCGGCAACAACGCGATGATGGCCCGCGCCCTGAGCCTGCAGGATGCTCGGCCCTTCGGGGACTGGCAGGGGCACAAGATCGGCCTCTCGGGCGAGTTGCCCTTCGCCCAGTCCCTGCAGGACTTCGCCGACCGGGTGCAGAAGCTGACCGGTGAGATCTGCCTTGTGCACGGCGGCGGCAACCCCGAGGTGCACCGCCTCGGCATCCTCAGCGGCAGCGGGGCGGGCACGGTCGCGGAGGCCGCCGCTGCGGGCCTCGACACCCTGCTCACGGGCGAACCCGAGCACAAGCACTTCCACGACGCCTTCGAGTACGGCGTGAACGTGGTCTACGCCGGGCACTACGAGACGGAGGTCTTCGGCGTCCGGGCGCTCGCCGCCAAGCTGGAGGACGAGTTCGGGCTGGCGTGGCAGTTCCTGCACCATCCGACGGGGCTGTGAGGGGGGGCTGTCGTTCCTGGCCTGTGGCGCGTGGAGGCGGCTGGTCGTTCTTCACACCCCACACGTCACACGCCACACGCGGCGGCGAGGCCGTATGACCCCCCTCTTCCTCACCTTCGAGGGTCCCGAGGGTGCGGGCAAGAGCACGCAGCTCCGGCGGCTGGCGGCGCGGCTGGAGGAGCTGGGCATCGCCCACACGCTCACCCGTGAGCCGGGGGGCACTCCGCTGGGCACGCGGGTGCGTGAGGTGCTGCTCGACCCCGCGCTCGACATCGACGCCCTGCCCGAGTTCCTGCTGTACTCGGCCAGCCGCGCCCAGCTTGTGCGCGAGGTGCTGCGCCCGGCCCTCTCACGCGGCGAGGTGGTGCTGTGCGACCGCTACGCCGACTCCAGCCTCGCCTATCAGGGGGCGGGGCGGGGGCTGGACCCGACCCTCCTGCGCCTGCTGACGGCGGAGGTCACGGGTGGACTCACCCCCAACCTGACCGTGCTGCTGGACCTCGACCCGGTGCTGGGCCTGAGCCGGGCCGCCGAACGGGGCCAGCCCGACCGTCTGGAACAGGCCGACCTCGCGTTTCACGGGCGGGTGCGCCGGGGCTTCCTCGACCTTGCGGCGGGGGAGCCGGGGCGCTTTCTGGTTCTCGACGCCACGCGGGACGAGGCCGAGGTGTCGGCAGCGATCTGGGCGGCAGTGGGGGAGAGGCTGGCGACCCGGACCGGGTAGCGGCGCTCAGGGCCGTCTGGTCGTCACGGCCGTCACACCCGGCACCTTGACCTCGAACAGCACCGGCCAGCGCTTGCCGGTCAGCAGCAGGGTGCCGCGTTCGGGCACGTAGGCGATGCCGTTGGGCACGTCGTCGAAGGTCAAGGGGCGCCCGGTGCGGTCGGCGCGGTCGCTGGCTTCTTCCAGCAGCTCACCCACGTCCAGCCACGCGGTGACCCGGCCGGTGCGAGGGTCGATGCGGGCGATGCGGTCGGTGAGCCACACGTTGGCGTAGATCTGGCCCTGCACGTATTCCAGCTCGTTGAGGTTCCTCACGGGTTGGCCCCGGTCGGTCACCCGCAGGGTCCGCGTGACCGCGAAGGTGCGCGGGTCGCGCCAGAACAGGCTGGAGGACCCGTCGCTCATGATGAGCTGGCGCCCGTCGTGGGTCAGGCCCCAGCCCTCGCCCGAGTAGCGGTAGCGGCCCTGCTCGCGCAGCGTCTCGCCGTCGAGCGCGAAGGCCACCCCCGTCTGCCAGGTGATGTGGTAGGCCACGTCGCCCAGCAGGGTCACGCCCTCCCCGAAGGCACTGGCGACCGGCGTGGGCACCTGCCGCAGCACCTGCCCGGTCCGCAGGTTCACCCGCCGCACCCCCGACTCGCCCACCTGCCCGGTGCTTTCCAGCAGCGTGCCGCCGCCGAGGTACTGCAGGCCCTGGGTAAAGGCTCCCCGGTCGTGCGGGTAGCGGGCGGTGACCGTGGGTTTGAGGACAGGCGTCGCGGCGGTCTGCGCGGCCTCCGCCGTGACCGAGAGGGACAGGAGCGCCGCAAGGACGGGCAGCAGGAGGGAGCGGGGGCGCATGGCCCCATGCTAGCGGCGCCGGGTGAGCGGTGCGTCTTGGTTTCGCCTTGAGCGCCGCCGCCCAGTGCCGTGATCAGCGCCGCGCCCGGACAGAAGAAGGCCCCGGCCTCACACGGGAGGACCGGGGCAGGTGGGAAAGGGCCGGGCTCAGCCCCGCTCGCTGCCCTCCACGGGGGGCTTCACGAAGGCGGCCGAGTCGTAGTAGGTGCGGAAGGCCTGGACCTTCTGGCCGTCGTGCTCGATCACGCTGCTGCCCCGGTAGGCGATGTCGTGCCCGCCCGCGAGCTGCCCGGTGGCCTCCCACTCCATGACGCCGGTGTGCCCGTCGTCGGCGTGGTGAAAGAACTCGCTGCGGATGGTGTCGAAGTTCTCCAGGTAGCGGGTCCAGAAGTCCCGCGCCCCGCTGGGCCCGCTCCATTCCTGGGTGGTCAGGTTGCGCAGGGTGCAGCCTTCCGCGAAGAGTTCGACCAGCGGGGTGGGGTCGCGGCTGTCCTCGGTGGTGCGCAGGGCCTGCATGAACTGTTCGGTCAGGGTCGCCATGTCTCCCACCTCATCACGCTGGCCGGGTGCTGACGAGTAGCAAATGCCTCAGAGTTGCCCTCATGAAGCCGGGGTCAAGGCCCGCGCCGCCGCCGCCCGCACCGCCGGGTGGGGGTCGTCCAGCAGCGGGCGCACCCGGCCCGTTTCATTCCACTGCCCCAGCGCCCAGGCCGCCGCCTCCCGGACCTCCCAGGCGGGGTCCTCCGCCCCGGCGAGCAGCAGGGGCCAGCCTTCCGGAGGGCGCGTGTTGCCCAGCACGGTCAGGGCGTTGCGGGCCATCCCCTTGCGGCGGGGGCGCAGGAAGGCCGTGCCCGCGAACCGGCGCCCGAACTCCCGCTCGCTGACCCCGAAAAAGGCCGAGAGGTCCGGGTGCGCCAGCTCCGGGTCGGGCTTCAGGAGCCGGGCGAGCGGTCCCGCCTTCTGACTCCAGGGACAGACCTCCGAGCACACGTCGCAGCCGAACAGCCAGTCGCCCACGCCCGGCCGCAGGTCGTGCGGCAGCGGTCCCCGGTGCTCGATGGTGAGATACGAGATGCAGCGCCGGGCGTCGATCGTGCGGTCATCCCCGATCGCCCCGGTGGGGCAGGCCGCCACGCAGCGAAAGCAGCGGCCACAGCGGTCGGGATGGGCCTCGGCGGTGCCCTGGGGGGGCAGGTCGGTGAGCAGCACCGCCAGCGTCACGAAGGCGCCCAGCCGGGTGCTCACCGTCATGCCCGACTTGCCCCGCCAGCCCAGAAAGGCCCCGGCCGCGAAGAGGCGCTCCATCACCGGGCCGTGGTCCACGTAGCCGCGTGCCCGGATGCCCAGCCGGGCGGCTTCCTCCTCCAGCCGGGTCAGGACGGGCCCAAGCTGTTCGTGGTAGTCGGGAGTCCAGGCGTAGCGGGCCACCCGCCCTGGCCGCACCCCGCCGGGCGGAGGGCCGGGGTCGGCGAAGGCGTGCGACACGCCCAGCACCAGGACGCTCCCCGCCCCCTCCAGTCTGGAGGACGGCTCGGCGCGGGCCGGAAGCTGCCGCTCCAGATAGTCCATCCCCGCGTGCCGCCCCGCCGAGAGCCAGCCCGCGTACTCGGCCACCGCTGCCGCCGGGACCTGCGCGGGTGCCCAGCCCACCGCGTCGGCCCCCAGGGACACGGCGAGGTCAGAGAGGGTCTCGGCGGCGTTCACGGGGGGCAGTCTGGCACGCGCCGCCCGGGACGAAAGAGAGCTTCAGCCCCCGCGCTCGGCGTCGAGCTGGGCCCGTGCCAGTGCCCAGGCCCGCTCGAAGACCCCCCGGCGCTCGGGGCGGGCCATCACGCGGGCGAGGCCCCCCGCCAGGGTCATGCGCGGCACGTTCAGTTCAGTCTGGCGGGTCATGCCCGGCCACTCGCAGCGCGTCCGCACGAGGTCGCCGTCCGCCGCGACCAGGGCAAACCGCGTTTCCCCCTCGCCGCGCAATTCCACCCCGCACAGGTCGCCGTTCTCGCGGCCGCAGTCGCCGGGGCGGTAGGTCACACCCCCCAGGTCCGGCCAGCCCAGCGTGCTCGCCACCCACCCCGCGAAGAGGCGGGCGGGGAGGTCGTTGTTTCCCGCGTAGCTGACCTCCAGCCCACGCACCCCGGAGAGCTGCCGCGCCGCGTCGGGGCTGTCGAACAGTTGCGCCAGCCCCTCGCGCCAGCCCGCCGAGCGGCTCCAGCCCAGGTCGGCCAGCGCGTAGTGCCGCGCCGGGGGAATGTCGAGGGTGAGGCTGTCCGCGATGACCTGATCGGCGATCTCGGTGAGTTCAGAGAGCAGCACCCCGCCGGGGCGGGTGTCGGCCCCCCACCACACGTGGTTGACGGTGGCCGGGCGCAGCAGCGGCAGGATGGCCCCCTGCAGGCCCTCGGGATCAGCGGAGAGCCGCAGCCGCTCGATATACAGCCCGCCCGGTTGCGGCACCAGGCTGACCTGCACCCGCACCTCCCCGCCCGGCCCGTCCATCACGCCGATAATCTGACGCCCCGCGTAGCGCCCCTCCAGTCCGGCGAGCGCCTCCTCCACCCGCGCGAGGTGCCCGCCCACCGTCAGCGCGATGATGTTGCCGGTGTAGGCCCGCGTCTCCACGTCGGTCTGGGCCCAGAGGTCGTCCAGCGCCGATTGCGCCTCCCGCACCGAGGTCTCCACCGGGCCGAGGATGGGCAGGTCGGTGGGGGGGGTCATGCGCTGACTCCCCTGCGCCGGTCGCCGAACGGGGCGGATGAGCGGTGCCCCCTCACAGCCGCCTCCAGCGCCGGTCCGGGCCGATCAGTCGGTCGGCGGCCTCGGGGCCCCAGGTTCCGGCGGGGTAGTTGGGGAACTCCTGTGGGGGCGTGTCCTCGGCCCTCTCCAGCAGTCCGGAGACGAGTTGCCACGCGCAGTCCACCTCGTCTTCGCGGGGAAAGAGGGTGGCGTCGCCCAGCATCGCGTCGAGCAGCAGCCGCGAGTAGGGGCTTTCCAGTTGTGCCCCGAAGGCGTCGTAGCGGAAGTCCATGACCACCTCGCGCAGCACCATCTCCTGCCCCGGCGACTTGGAGGAGAACTTCAGGCTGACCCCCTCGTCGGGCTGGATGCGGAAGGCCAGCACGTTGCGCTCGGTCCCGCCGGGAAACATGCCCAGCGGCGGGCGCTTGAAGACCACGGCGATCTCGGTGACCTTCTTGGGCAGCCGCTTGCCCGTCCGCAGGAAGAAGGGGACGCCCTGCCAGCGCCAGTTGTCCACCTCCAGCCTCACGGCCACGTGGGTCGGGGTGGGGCTGCCTTCCCTGACTCCCGGTTCCTCGCGGTAGCCGGGCACGGCCTCGCCGTAGAGGGTGCCGGGGCCGTACTGCCCGAAGGCGGCGACCTCGGCCACGCGCCCCTGCGGAATGGGCCGCACCGCCCGCAGGACCTTCACCTTCTCGTCGCGGATCGCGCCCGCGTCGAAGGCCACGGGGGGCTCCATCGCGGTGAGCGCGAACAGTTGCAGCAGGTGGTTTTGCAGCATGTCGCGGATCACCCCGGCTTCCTCGTAGTACCCGGCGCGGCCCTCGAGTCCCAGGTCCTCGGCGGCGGTGATCTGCACGTGGTCGATCATGGCGCGGTTCCACAGCGGCTCGAAAATCGCGTTGCCGAAGCGGATCGCCATCAGGTTCTGGACCGTCTCCTTGCCCAGGTAGTGGTCGATGCGGTAGACCTGCGACTCGTCCCAGACGCGGTGAATGGCCGCGTTCAGCTCGCGGGCCGAACCCAGGTCGCGCCCGAAGGGCTTCTCGATGACCAGCCGCCGCCAGCCCTCCGACTCGTCCGCGAGGCCCAGCCGCCCCAGGCCCGCCGAGATCGGCTCGAAGAGGCTGGGGGGCGTCGAGAGGTAGAACAGCGCATTCTTGCGCCCGCCGTGGGCGTCCTGCGCCCGGTCGAGTTCCTTTTGCACCAGGCTGTAGACCTCGTCGCCGCCGAAGTCGCCGTGCTCGTAGTACAGCAACTCGCGGAACTTCTCCAGGGCGCCGGGCTGCGGGGCATCGGTTTCCTTGCTGCTGCGCAGGGCCTCGAGCACGAAGTCCCCGAACCCCTCGTCGGTCATCTCCTGACGGCCCACCCCGACGATGTTGAAGGCACTGCCCAGCAGCCCGTCCTGCCACAGCCCGAACACGGCGGGCAGCAGCTTGCGCCGAGCGAGGTCGCCGGTCGCCCCGAAGATCACCAGCGTGGCGGGCTCGGGAGCGCGGCTGCGGCGCATGGCGGCCCGGAAAGGGTTGTGCCCGTCCGCGCCCAGGGCGTCCTCGCCGGGGGGCTGCGTCTTCCCGGCTGCGGTCACGCGCCGTCCCCGGTCACGCGGGTCTGGCCCGTCTCGCCAAGCTGCTGCGCCTGCTCCTGTCCGCCCTGGGACTGTGCCGAGGCCGCGTCGATGTTCTGCGGGGCCGCCGCCGCCGGAGCCTCGCCGGGCTGCACCTCGGGCACGACCGACTCCTGCCGGGTGGATTCCAGCACCTTGACCGCGTGCCCGCCGAAGGCCCGCCGCATCGCGGAGAGCATCTGCCCGGCGTAGCTGACCTCCTGCTGGCTGCGGAAGCGCATCTGGGTCGCCAGTGTGATGACGGGCGTGGGAATCCCGAGTTCGATGGAGTCGATCACCGTCCAGCGGCCCTCGCCGGAGTCGGCCACGTAGTCGGAGAGCTGCGAGAAGTCGGCCTCGTTCGCCAGCGCCTCGGCGGTGAGGTCGAGCAGCCACGAGCGGATCACCGAGCCGTGCCGCCAGAGTTCGGCGATCTGCGCCATGTCCAGCCCGTAGTCCTCGCGGGCGTGCAACAGCTCGAAGCCCTCGGCGTAGGCCTGCATCATCCCGTACTCGATGCCGTTGTGGACCATCTTGACGTAGTGCCCCGACCCCGACGGTCCCATGCGGCCCCAGCCCTTGTCGGGCGCGGGCGCGAGCGCTTCCAGAAAGGGACGCAGGCGCTCCACCGCTTCCTGCGGGCCACCCACCATCATCGCGTAGCCTTCCTTCAGGCCCCAGATGCCGCCCGAGGTGCCCACGTCGACCATGTGGATGCCCCTTTGCGCCAGCGCCTCGGCCCGCCGCATGGTGTCCTTGAAGTTGGAGTTGCCCCCGTCGATCACGATGTCGCCGGGCGCGAGCCGTTCCGCGAGGTCGTCGATCACGGTCTGCGTGATCTCCCCGGCGGGGACCATCACCCACACCGCCCGCTGGCCGGGTTCACCCAGCGCGGCGATCAGTTCGTCCACCGAACGGGCCCCCTGCGCCCCGCCCCCCTCGATCAGGGCCACGCTGTCCTCGCTGCGGTCGTAGCCCACCACCGCCTGCCCGCCCTGCACGAGGCGCAGCACCATGTTCCCGCCCATCTTGCCCAGCCCGATCATTCCGAGTTTCATAGAACCTCCCGGCACGGGGGAGGAGGGGTCCACACTGCGGCAGCGGCCTCCAGCCCCCGGCTCATCTCGGGGGCATCATACGCGCGGGCCTCGCGGGGGCGGCGGCGGCCGGGACTTGTCTCAGGGCTGGCTCAAGGGTGGGCGGCACATGCGGCCAGGGCGTTTGGGCCGGAGGGCTACAGTCGGGCATGACGCCTGCGCCCGGCCGCTCCCGCCCCACCCGGCTTCAGCGCGTGCTGATGGTGCTGCTGACGCCTCTGCTGCTCTTCAACCTCGTCGGGATCGCCCGCGCCGTGTGGGACTCGCGGCCCGTGCAGACGTGGCGGGCGCAGCGCACCGGCCTTCCCGTCTACCTGCGCGGGGGCGGTCTGTACGAGGGCCTGGACCACGCGGCGCAGTCGCCCGACGGCCGCTGGGTGGCGATCGGGGGCACCCGCGAATACGGCGAGAGCTTCACCGCGCGGCTGGCGCTGTGGGAGGCCGCCACGATGCGGCGGCGCTGGACCACCGACCTCCCCACGAACGACTTTCGCAGCGTGAACGCCCTGGTGTGGTCCCCCGACAGCCGCACGGTCTGGATTCACGACGACGAGGGCCGGGTCACCGCGCTGGACGCGGCCGGGGGAGGGGTGCGGGGCGAATGGCGCTCCTTCGAGTGGCAGCCCTGCGTGTTCGCCGCCCTGCCGCAGGGCCTGCTGCTCACCGACGCGGCGGGACCGGGGCGCGACCGGCCCGTGCGCCTTACCCTGCGGCGCTGGTCCGACGGGGCGGTGGTGTGGCGGGTGCCCTTCACGTGCTGGTGGGAGGCGGGAGGCAGCGTGGACGCCGCCGGAAGCACGCTGGCCTACAGCCCCCGGCGCGGCGAGGTGGCCCTCTACGACCTGCGCACGCGGCGACCCCGCCCCGAACGTTTCACCCTTGGCAGCGGGGAGGAGGGGCCCTACAGCCTCGCCCTCACGCCCGACGGGTCACGGGTGGCCGCCGGGTGGAAGGAGGGCACGCTGACCGTCTGGGACGGGGCGACCGGGCGGGAGGTGTGGCGGGCCCGGCCCCACCGGGGGCTGGTGCGGGCGCTGGCCTGGAACCCGGCCGGAACGGCGCTGGCCTCCGCCGCCTTCCACGGGTGCGGCGGCTGGCGCAGCGAGTGCGTGGTGGTGACCCGCGCCGCCCCGGACGGCCCGCACAGCCGGGTGGTCTGGTCCCGGCGGTACAACGTGCCCGACACGGTGCAGTGGCTCGGCCCCGACCGACTGCTGCTGGGAGAGGAGGGCGGCTCGCGGGTGGTGGCGGTGCCGGGGGAGTGAGAGCAGCCCGGCCGCCTCAGCACTCCGCGCCCGCCGCCCGGACCCCCTCGCGGCCCAGCCCCTGAAAGCGGTCGGTAAGGGGCACGGCCAGGAAGGGGTCGGCCAGAAAGCGCCGGAAGTTCTCCTCGCTGAGGGGAAGCCGGGCCGGGTACTCCATGAATCCGTTCTGCACCATGAACAGCCAGCAGGGCTGCGCGGCTTCCGGGTGCCGCCCCAGCGTGAGGCGCGGCTCCGGGTCCCGGAAGACGGTCCTGTCCCGCAGGTCCCAGGGGTCCACGGCTCCCCCGCTATTTCCTGCGTCGCGCGGCTTTGGCGGCTTCCCTGGCGGCCTTCTGCTCTTCTTTTTGCTTTCTGGACATCTCGCGGCCCATGTCTTCCATCAGCTGGGCGCCGGGGGCGTCGACCTGCCGCTGCAGGGCCGTCAGGGTGCTGATGACGAGGTTGTGCATCATGCGCTCGACGGGTTTCTGGACCCAGCGGTAGCGCACGCGGCCGTTGACGCCCAGCGTGACCTCGGTGCCGCCGGGCATCGCCTTGAAGGTCCAGCTTTGCGTCAGCCGCTCGAAGGGGCCGACGTGCCGCACGCTCTCCCAGCCGCCGCGCAGCGGGGCCTGAAGCTGACCGTACCTGGCGGTGAAGCTCAGGCCAAACAGCCGCCGCGAGAACTTGAAGCGCACCCGGACGCCCTGCGAGAGCCGGGTGCTCTCGCCGCCCTCATAGTCGGCCCGCGCGAGGTTAGGGTCCCACCGGACGCGGCGCCGGGGCTCCAGCGCGAGGCGATACAGCACGTCCGGACGCGCCCTGACCACGATGCTCTGCCTGATGTGGATGTCCTCGGCCATAATCGGGGGTCACTGTAGCGCGGGCCGCCCCGGTTCACGTCCCGCGCCCCCGGTCCCGCCCTCAGTCCAGATACTCCCGCGCCCGCAGGTGCGAGGCCCGCAGGTTGAAGCGCTCGGCGTACTTCACGCCCGCGAGCCGCCCGATCTGGGCCCGCGTCTCGCGGAACTGCTCGGCGGACCACGCCCACTTGTAAAAGTCGCGGTAGTAGGCCGCCACGTCCGCCGCGACCTCGAAAGTCTCGCTGGTGTCCACGAACACCTCCGGGTAGGGTGAGGCGGGCGCGTAGTACTGGTAGAGCCGGACGGGCTCGCGCCACGCTCCCAGCCGGGTCATGTCCTCGCCGCTCTCGACCGCCTCGTCACCGCTGAGGTCGGGGGCCGGGGGCATCAGGGCGCCGCCGCCCTCCTCGTTGACGATCTTGGGGATGCGGGCCAGCGTCACGGCGTCGAAGGCTACACGCGCGGTCATGCGGTGGTCGGGGTGGGGGTGGTCGTCACTCCAGGTGATCACCGCGTTGGGCCGGAAGCGGGCGTACAGGCGGGCGAGTTGCAGGGCCTCGGCGCGGCCTCCCGTCATGCGGCTGTCGCCCATGTCGAAAAAGTGGTGCCCCGCCCCGATCCTCTGCGCCACCCAGGCCCCGTGTTCCTGCCGGATGCGGGTGACCTCCTCGTGCGGGGCGTCCCCGAACTGGGAAGCGAGTTCGCCCAGCGTGGTCCACACCAGCAGCACCTCGTCGCCGCGTGCGGCGTGTTTCGCCAGCGTGCCGATGCAGCCGATCTCGTCGTCGGGGTGGGCAAACACGGCCATAAGTCGCATGCGGGTCAGGATAGGGCAGGGCGCGGCCGGGTGCCCCCGGCGGGGGGAGGCATCCGGCTCTGGCCCGTGCCCCCAGCGCGGGCCTAGGCTGCGGCATGACACCCAGCGATCTGGAGCTGGCCCGGCGGGTGGCCCTGCGGCCCCTCGCGGACGTGGCCGCAGGGATGGGCCTCGGCCCGGACGACCTCGACCCCTACGGGCGGGANTCCGGCTCTGGCCCGTGCCCCCAGCGCGGGCCTAGGCTGCGGCATGACACCCAGCGATCTGGAGCTGGCCCGGCGGGTGGCCCTGCGGCCCCTCGCGGACGTGGCCGCAGGGATGGGCCTCGGCCCGGACGACCTCGACCCCTACGGGCGGGACGTGGCGAAGGTGCGCCTTCCGGCCCTGGCGCGGCTGCGCGAGCGGCCCCCCGGCAAGTACGTGGTCGTCACGGCGATCACGCCGACCCCGCTGGGCGAGGGCAAGACGGCCACGGCGGTGGGGCTGGTGCAGGGGCTCTCGCGCCGGGGCCGCCGGGCAGTCGTGGCGCTGCGGCAACCCAGCCTGGGGCCGACCTTCGGGATCAAGGGGGGCGCGGCGGGGGCCGGGCACAGCCAGGTGCTGCCGATGGAGCGGCTCAACCTGCACCTCACCGGCGATTTCCACGCGGTGACGGCGGCGCACAACCTGCTCGCGGCGGTGGTGGACAATCACCTCTACCAGGGCAACCCGCTGGGCCTGGACCCCGCGCGGGTGGCGTGGCGCCGGGTGATGGACGTGAACGACCGGGCGCTCAGGAACGTGGTGCTGGGCCTGGGCGACCCGCAGGACGGGGTGCCCCGGCAGGGCGGCTTCGACATCACGGCGGCGAGCGAGGTGATGGTGCTGCTCTCGCTGGCGACCTCGCTGCGCGACCTGCGGGCGCGGCTGGGGCGGCTGGTGGTGGGGTACACCCGGGACGACCAGCCCGTGACCGCCGAGCACCTCGGCGCGGCGGGCGCGATGGCCGCCCTGCTGCGCGACGCGCTCGCGCCCAACCTGCTCCAGACCTCGGAGGGCACGCCCGCGCTGGTGCATACCGGACCCTTCGGCAACATCGCCACCGGGAGTTCCAGCGTGCTCGCCTGCCAGCTGGGGCTGCACGGGGCCGACTACCTCGTCACCGAGGCGGGCTTCGGCGCGGACCTGGGCGCCGAGCGCTTCTTCAACGTCAAATGCCGCGTCTCGGGCCTCACCCCCGACGCCGCCGTCGTGGTCGCCACCGTCCGCGCCCTGAAGGTCCACTCGGGGCACTACCGCATCACGCCGGGCCGCCCGCTGCCTCCCGCGCTGCTGGAGGAGAACCCGGCCGACGTGGAGGCCGGGCTGGGCAACCTGAGCCGTCAGATCGGGGTGGTGCGCGGCTTCGGGGTGCCCGTGGTCGTGGCGGTCAACGCCTTTCCCGGCGACCACCCCAGCGAACACGAGGTCATCGTGCGGGCGGCGCGGGAGGCGGGCGCGCGGGTGGCCGTCTCGCACGCGGTCGCGCGGGGAGGCGAGGGAGCGCTGGAGCTGGCGCAGGCGGTGGAGGAAGCCGCCCACGAGCCGGGGGACTTCCGCTTCACCTACGACCTCTCCGACCCGCTGCTCGCCAAGCTGGGCGCGGTCGCCACCCGCGTGTACGGGGCGGACGGCCTCGACGTCAGCAAGGCGGCCCTGCGCGACCTGCGGCGCTTCGAGGCGCTGGGGTACGGGGGGCTGCCCGTCGTGATCGCCAAGACGCACCTCAGCCTCTCGGCCGACCCCCGGCAGCGCGGGGTGCCCCACGGCTGGCGCCTCCCCGTGCGCGAGGTGCGGCTGGCGGCGGGCGCGGGCTACGTCTACGCGATCTCCGGCGAGATGCGGACCATGCCCGGCCTTCCCGCCCACCCTGCCGCCGAACGGGTGGACCTGGGTGAGATGGGGGAGATCGTGGGGCTGTTCTGACCGCAGGACTCCGGGGCGCTACCGGATCAGCCGCAGCGTCAGCGGGTAGCGGTAGGTGCGCCCCTGGTTCACCCGGATCACCGCGAGCAGCATCACGACCAGCGGAAAGGCCCACAGCACCAGGCTGGCGGGGATGAAAAAGGCGAAAAACGCCGCGAGGCTGCCGAACAGGGCGAAGGCCCCCAGGTCCGGGCTGCCGGTCGCCGCTCCCGCCGCGCCGCCGATCAGGCCCAGGCTGAACAGACCGAAAAACAGCAGTCCCGCCAGCAGCGAGTACAGCCACACGCTGATCTGAAAGTTGACGACTTCCCTGCCCTGCGCGTCCAGCACGGCCGAGCGGTCGCGGTACCCCAGCCACGCGGCGAGCGGTCCCAGCACGTTGCCCAGGCCCGGCAGCACCAGCCCCAGCAGCGGCGAGAGGTGAATCAGCAGCGCGGGCGTGCGGTCGGGCTCGGGAATCACGCCGGGATCAGCGCGTGGCGCGGGCGCGGAAGGGGAGAGGCGCGGGTCGGGGAGGGTCATGTTGACAGTACGCCCGGCGGCTGCCTACAGTTCCGGGGTTATGACGCGCCCCGGCGGGAAGCCGCACTTCAAGAAGTCCGCCGCCCAGAAGGCGCAGGACGCGGCCCGCGACCGCCTGCCCATCAAGGCGGGCATCCAGCCCGCGGTGCCGGTGGCGGGCGAGGAGGTGGACCTCTACAGCGACGGGGCCTGCGACACCACGGCCGGGCACGGCGGCTGGGCGACCATCCTGCGCTACCGGGGCCAGGAACTCGTCCTGAGCGGCAACGAGCGGGATACGACCAACAACCGCATGGAGCTGCGTGGGCTGCTCGAGGGCCTGAAAACCCTCAAACGTTCCTGTCAGGTGCGGGTGGTCACCGACAGCCAGTATCTGCGCAAGGCCTTTACCGACGGCTGGATTCTGAAGTGGCAGCGCAACGGCTGGAAGACGGCGGGCGGCGACCCCGTGAAAAACAGGGACCTCTGGGAGGAGCTGATCGCGCAGGCGCAGACGCACGCGCTGACCTTCGTGTGGGTCAAGGGCCACGAGGGCCACGACGAGAACGAGCGGGTGGACAGGCTGGCGGTGGAGGAGCGCAAGAAACTCAGGGCCGGGTGAGGGGAACCCCAGAATCTGCTCACCCGATCACAGGTGAGCCTCTACACTGCCCGGCATCATGACCTCTCCATCCCAACACGCCCCGGCGGGCTGGCGGACCTTTCTGCTGCTGTGGGGATCGCAATCGGTGAGCCTGATCGGCTCGTATGTCGCGTGGTTCGCCCTGAACGTGTACGTCGCGCAGGTGCTCTACCCCGGCGAGGACCAGAAAGCGCCGCTCGCGCTCGCGCTGGGGGCGCTGGCCATCGCGTCCACCCTCAGCGCGGTGCTGCTCGCGCCGATTGCGGGGTCAGTCGCCGACCGGAATGACCGCAAGCGGGTGATGCTGCTCGCGGGCATGGTGTCGGGCCTGCTCACGCTGGGCATGGCCGCACTGATGTTCGGGATGACGGTGCCGGTCCCGTTCTGGCTGCTGCTGGGCTTCGTGGTGCTCACGCAGTCGCTGAGCCACTTTCACGAGGCCGCGCTGGAAAGCAGTTACGTGATGATCGTGCCCGAAGGCCAGCTCACCCGCGCCAACGGCATGATGCAGACCACCCGGCAGTTTTCCAGCCTGCTCGCGCCCACGCTGGCGACCCTGCTCGTCGGGGTGCCCGCCCTGCTGGGCTGGAATGGGGGCCTCGCGCCGCTGGCGCAGGGGGTGCCCTTCGCGCTCCTCGTGGACGGGGTGAGTTTCCTGGTGGCGGCCCTGATTCTGGCGCGGCTGGCGATTCCCAGTCCACCCCCCGCCGAGAACCACGGGAGCGCCGCCGCCAACCTGAAGGCCGACACCCGGTTGGGCTGGACCTACCTGCTGCGCCGCCCGCCGCTGCTGCAACTGCTGATCGTGGCGGCGGCCCTGAACTTTGCCACCGCCGCGATTCCGGTGTACCAGACGCTGCTGACCACCTTCACGCTGGAAGCCGACCGCACCGCGCGGGGCCTGAGCTTTCCGGCGACCCTGGCGATCATCCAGACCGTCACCAGCCTGGGGATGTTCCTGGGCGGGCTGGCGATCAGTGCCTGGGGCGGGCTCAAGCGGCGGCGCGTCCTGGGCATCCTGTTGCCCGCGCTGGTGTCGGGGGCCGGACTCGTGCTGATGGGACTGTCGGGGGACCTGTACCTGACGGCGGCGGCCTTCGCCCTGACGGTATTCGTCATGCCGATCACCAACGCCCACAGCGGCGGCATCTGGCAGGCGCAGGTGCCGCGCGAGATGCAGGGACGCGTGTTCGCGGTGCGCCGGTTGATTGGCCGCGTGACTGTGCCGCTGGGGATGGCCTTTGTCAGCGCGATGTCCACCAGCCTGCCCCCCGGCCCGGTGATCGCGGGGATGGGCGGGCTGGTCATCCTGATCTGCGTCCTCCAGCTCCTGAATCCCACCGTGCAGCGGGTGGAAGACCGCGAGTACGTGGAGGGGCTGGCGGCGGCGCGGGGGGGGTAGGCAGAAGACAGGAAGCCCGGACGCTGATCCCGTCCGGGCTTCCTTGCTGTCGGGAGAGGGCGGTTTTACCCCTGCCGCTCCAGCCAGCCCGCCAGCCAGGGCAGCTTCTGGCCGACCTTCTCGCGCATGCCGCCCCAGTAGCGGCGGCTCCAGCCTTCCAGGTTGCGCTGCTTGCCCCGGGCGACGGCCATCGCGCCTTCGGGCACATCGTCGTGGACGGCGCTTCCGGCCGCGACAAAGGCCGCGTCGCCGATCACGCGTGGGGCGATCAGGGTGGAGTTCGAGCCGATAAAGACGCCCGCGCCGACGGTCGTGCGGTGCTTGTTCACGCCGTCGAAGTTGGCGACGATGGTCCCCGCGCCCACGTTCGTCTCCGCGCCGATCGTCACGTCGCCGAGGTAGGCGAGGTGCCCCGCCTTGACCCCCGGCCCCAGCCGCGCGGCCTTCGTCTCCACGAAATTGCCGATGTGGACGCTGCCCTCCAGCACGGTGCCGGGGCGCAGGCGGGCGAAGGGCCCCACGTCGCTGCCGGGCCCGACGTGGGCACCCTCCAGCACCGAGTGGGCCTTGACGGTCACGCCTTCCTCCAGCACCGAGTCGGTCAGCACGCTGTAGGCGCCGACGGTCACCCCGTCCGCGATGCGGGTGTCGCCGCGCAGCAGGACGCCGGGTTCCAGGGTCACGTCGCGGCCGAGCTGCACGGTGTCCTCGACGCGCACCGAGTCGGGGTCGTGCATCGTGACCCCGGCCCGCATATGCCCGGCGTTGATCCGGCGGCGCAGGATCGCCTCGGCCTCGGCCAGCCCGGTGCGGTCGTTGGCGCCCATCACCTCGTCGGGGTCGTCCAGCTTGAAGGCCCGCACCGCCGCCCCCTCCGCCCGGTACAGCTCCAGCAGGTCGGTGAGGTAATACTCGCCCGCCGCGTTGCCGTTCGTGATCTGCCGGGCCAGCGCGGGGGCGCGGCTGTCCATCACGTACACGCCGGAGTTGAACTCGCGCACGGCCTGTTCCTGGGGCGTGGCTCCCTTCTGCTCCACGATGCGCTCGACGTTGCCCGCCGCGTCCCGGATGATCCGCCCGTAGCCCGTCGCGTCGGGCAGCTCGCCCGTCAGGATCGTGAAGGCCGAGGCGTGGGCGCGGTGGTCGTCGAGCAAGGCCCGCAGCGTCTCCGGGCGCAGCAGGGGCGTGTCCCCGTACAGCACCAGGATGTCGGCGTCGCCCTCGCCGGACAGCGCGTCGGCCCCCGCCAGAAAGGCGTGCCCGGTGCCGAGTTGCTGGGTCTGCCGCGCGAAGGCCACGCCGGGTTGTTGCAGAGCGGCCTCCACCTGCTCGGCCCCGTGTCCGGTCACCACGACGATGCGCCGCGCTCCCAGCGACTGCGCGGCCCACACGGCCCACGCCACCATCGGGCGCCCGGCGACGGGGTGCAGCACCTTGGGCAGCTTCGATTTCATGCGGGTGCCCTGCCCCGCCGCGAGAATCACCACGTCCAGCGGACGTTCAGGGTGTTCACCGGATTTATCCGATTCCCGAACCTCCGGGAAGGCACCGGAGGTTCGTCCATCTTCTGAAGTCCGGTGGCCGTTGCTGCTCCCTTCGGTCGGGTTCGTCTTCGACTCACCGCAATTTTGTGTCATTCAAATTCACCTGTCCGCTCAGAAGTGTACGGGAAAGGGCTCTGCCGCCAGCAAAAAGCCGCAGCGCCTCGGCTGCGGCTCCCAGATTCAGGCGGGCTTCAGCGGCCCGGCTCGCCGCCCGACAGGTTGCTCTCGGCGCGGTCCACCAGCTTCTCGCCGCCCCGGCGCAGTTCGCCCCCGGCCACCCCGAAGGCGGCGGCGGGCGAATCGCCGTGCGTCAGGTCCGACACGCCCGACTTCACGGCGTCCCCGGCGCGGGTCAGGTTGCCCTCGGGACCGGGGTTGACGCGCTTCAGCAGGCCCTTCACCTGCTGCTGAAGGCTGGGGTTCTTCTGATACAGGGTGTAGGCGCCGTAGCCCGCGCCGCCCAGCAGCACCAGCGTCCAGGGAAAGCCGCCCCCGCCCCTCTTCTGCATCCGCAGGGCCGTGACCTCGCCCTGAAGCTCGCGGATGTCGTGCTGCTGGCGGGCGATCAGGCTGGCCGTCTCGGCGTGCTGCTTCATGACGGCCCGGGTGATCTCGCGTTCGAGGTCGTGCTGGCCCTTCTTGGCCGCCTTGCGGAGCTGGTCGACGTGGTCGAGGTAGGTGTCCTTGTTCTTCATGGTGAGCCTCCTGATACGCCGAGTCTGCGGTGCCCGGTCCCGGCCCTGGTTGCGAGGCGCATGAAGGGACCTTGCCGGGGGGCTCAGAGCAGAAAGGGGGCGGACAGGAGGCGGGGCAGTGGCCTGCCTGCTCGCCACCGCCCCGCCCCTTGTTCTCCTGCTGCTCTGTTCTCCCGCTGCTCTCCCGTTTCGCTCAGCGCCCGTCGGGCTGGGGAGCCGTCGCTGCCGGGGTGGAGGTCACCGTGTCGGGCTGCCGCCGGATCTTGAGCAGCATGTACACGCTCAGCAGAATCAGGGGCACGCTGATGATGTGCGTGTCGGTCCACAGGCCGATGCCGGGGGCGTCCAGACCCTGGTTCAGGTAGCTCTTGATCGCCAGCGGGTTGAGGCGGAAGGTCTCCTCCAGCCCGGCCCGCAGGACCGAATACCACAGCCAGAACTGCCAGAAGACCCAGCCCGCCTTGCGCGAGCGCAGCCAGAAGTAGGCGGCGATGCTCAGCACGATGCCGATGAACACACCGTACAGCTGGGTGAAGTGGACGGGCGCGGTCATCACGAGCTGCCCGCCGATCTCCTGGCAGTAGCGCGAGAGGTCCATGTCCGGGTTGGGGTTGGGAATGCACATGCCCTCGTGAAAGGCGCGGGCGCTGTCGGGCCAGCGGTAGCCAATAGGCCACCCGGTCACGCGGCCCACCGTGTCGGTGCCGTTCATGATGTTGCCGATGCGCCCGCCGATGATCCCGAAGGCCACGCCGGGCACGAACAGGTCGGCGTACTGGTAGAAGTTGAGCCGGTAGCGCCGGGCGTAGTACACCAGCACCAGAATCCCGCCGATCAGCCCGCCGTGAATCGAGATGCCGCCCTGCCGCAGGTTGATGATGTCCAGCAGCAGCCGGGGCATCGGCGTGCCCGCGAACTGCTCCCAGGAGGTCGCCACGAAGACGATCCGGGCGCCCACCAGTCCCCAGATGATCGCCCACAGCACCATGTCGTTGAAGAGGTCCACGTTCAGCCCACGCTGACGGGCCAGCCGGGTGCCGACCAGCAGCCCCAGGACGATGCCCAGCGTGATCAGCACGCCGTACCAGGCAACCGTGAAATTGCCGATCTGAAGGAATACGGGGTCCATAAGTCAGGAGCAGTGTAGGGCGAATGCGCCCCCGGCGGCGCTGCATACGAAATCCCGGCCTGGGGGGGCCGGGACCTGGGACGGCCGGGAAGGGGCGCTCAGGTCCCCAGCGCGGCCTCGTCCTCTTCCGGCACCACCCGGAACACGCGCGAGAGGATGATGCCCAGTTCATACAGGGCGTAGAGGGGCAGCCCCACCAGCAGCATGTTGAAGGGGTCGGGGGTCGGCGTGATAAAGGCCGCGAACAGCATCACCCCCAGCAGGGCGAGGCGCCAGCTTCGGCGCAGCATGACGTGGTTGACCAGCCCGATGCGGGTGAGGATCACCGCCAGAATGGGCAGCTCGAAGGCCAGCCCGAACGCCACCAGAAAGCTGGTCATCAGGCCCACCAGATTGGCGAGGCTCTGCATCTGCTCGACCGTGCCGCCCAGAAAATCCAGCAGAAAGCGCACCATCGCGGGCAGCACGAACGTGTACCCGAACGCCGCGCCCGCCAGGAAAGACAGCCCCGCCCCCACCACGAAGGGCAGCGACCAGCGCCGCTCGTGGGCGTACAGTCCCGGCGCGATAAAGGCCCAGACCTGCCACAGGATGAAGGGCAGCGCGAGTGCCAGCCCCGCCCAGAACGACAGTTGCAGGCTGATCAGGAACTGGTCAGTGAGGTTGACGGTGACCAGCTTGACGTTGCCGAGCTGGTACTGCTCGGAGGCCTGCAACGGGGCCTTGATCAGCTCGATAAGGCCAAAGCGGTACTGAAACGCGGCCACCATGCCCAGGGCCAGAAAGATCAGGCTGTAGAACAGGCGCTTGCGCAGTTCCTCGAGGTGGTCGAACAGGGGGGCGCTGTGCAACTCGGCGGAAGCGGGGGGCCTCGTCATGGCAGGGGCCTGCGCTTCAGGCGCGGTGGTCGCGCTCGGCGGCGGCGGTGGCAGGAGTGACGGGGGCGGCAGGGGCAGCAGGGGCGGGCGCCGCGTCGAGGGGCCGGGCCTCCACGTCGGTGACCGCCACGTCGCTCAGGGGCGTGGTGGCCTGTTGGAGGGGCACCGGGTGGTGGGTTTCTTTCTTGAACTCGCGGATGCCCTGCCCCAGCCCCTTGCCGAGTTCGGGCAGTTTCTTGGCTCCAAAAATCAGGGCGACGACAAGCAGAATCAGGATCAGTTCCATTGGACCGGGCATGGCAAAACCTCCGGAGGGGGAGAGAGCAGCGGGTGGGCGGGGGCGGGCGTTCGCCGGGAGACCCTTCAGGGTAACGCGGCGGCATGAGGGGGGACCGTGGGCTGGGGGCCGCTTGGCGCCCTACCTGGCCTTATGCGCCCGCGTCCTCTCTGGATGTCCGGCCCACCCTCATCAAGCCTGAAGGTGCCCGGCCCGGGTCATCCAGTCGGGGCCGCTCCCGCATACAGCCGGATGACCCGCCCCTCCGGGTGGCGAGAGGAGATCCCTGTATGCCCAATATCGGAGCCGCCGAACTGATGATGATCGTGGTGATCGCGCTGCTGGTCTTTGGGCCGCGCAAACTGCCCGAACTGGGCAAGAGCGTGGGGCAGGCCCTGCGCGAGGTTCGCCGCACCACCAGCACCGTCACGGATGAACTGCGGGCTGGCCTGGACAGTCCAGGGCCCCGCGATCCCAGGTAGAGTCTCGCTGCGGCTGCGGGTGCTAGCCTGCCCGCACCCCATGTTCGCCGACCCGACCACCGAACCCACCGACGAGACGCTGCTGCGGCAGATGGCCGGGGGCGACGAGGCCGCGCTGCTGGAGTTGCACCGCCGCTACGTGCGGCTGCTGAGTGCCCTGGGCTACCGGATGCTGCGCCAGCGCGAGGACGTGGACGCCTGCGTGCAGGACGCTTTTTTCAACGCGTGGCGGCACGCCGGAAGATTCGACCCCTCGCGGGCGCGGGCCAAGACGTGGCTGGTGAGCATCGCGCACCACCGCTTTCTCCAGCACCTGCGCGACCGCCCGGACGTGGCCCTGGAACTGGAAGACTGGGACACGCCCACCCCCGCCCCCGACCACGAGGGCCGGTTGCTGGCGGGCCGCGCCCTGGGTGTGCTGGACCCCGCGCAGCGCGAGCTGATCGAACTGGCGTACTACCGGGGGCACTCGCACTCGGAACTTGCCGCGCTGACCGGGCTGCCGCTGGGCACGGTCAAGTCGCGCCTGCGCTCGGCCCTGGAGCGGATGCGCGGCGCCCTGCACACCGGGAAAGGAGAACACCCCCTATGACGCCCGACCGCGACGACCTGCTGGCCTACGCCCTGGGGACCCTGTCCCCGGCGGAGACGGCGCGGGTCGAGGCTGAACTGGACCGCGACCCGGCACTGCGGGCCGAGGTGCGGACCGACCTGGACGCGCTCGCGCTGCTGCTGGACGATCTCGATCCGCAGGCGGTGCCCGTGCCCGCAGACGCCGGGGGGGAACTGCTGGCGCGGGTGCGGGCGCAGGAAGCGCAGGCTGGACGGCCGCCCGCCTCCGGAGCTGCGCCGCCCGCC
>NZ_JASNGB010000260.1 GCF_030271215.1 Deinococcus rhizophilus
GAACCAGGAGGTGTTCTACTCGGCCCGGCACGCCCAGGTGGTCCTGGATGGCTACCGGGAGTTTTTCAACGCCAGGAGGCCACATTCGTCGCTGAGCTACCGGACCCCCGACGAGTTCGCTCGGCAGGCCAGGGGGCGGCCTGACGCCCCCCTTTGCGGACAGGACACCGCAAATGTGGTCGTCCGACCTTCCCCTGGTCAAGCAGGAAAAGCCCATGGTGTACCCTTCTCCTGAGCCGAGTCTCTACTCGAAACCGTCCAAACTTTGGGGCCAGCCCAGTAACGCGGGACTACCAGCAGATGCGCGTCATTTAAGGGTTATAGAGTTCCGCACAGCAGGCGACCATGCAAAGTCGTGACGGACATCAGCAGAGCAGATTGTTGAGCAGCTGTGCGGCTTCAAAGGGTGCTGACGCCGACCTGCGAGTTTCATCACTGGTCTCTTGCCTTACCCTGGGGCATGCGGATCTTCGTCGGCGTCACCGACGACGGGTGGTACCACTTCCTCGCCGGGCAGCGTGGCCTGACCGAGGTGAACTTCTGGCGGCCCAGCGGTCAGGGCTTTGGGGCCCTCGGAGAAGGCGAGCTTTTTCTGTTCAAGCTGCACGCCCCGCACCACTTCATCGTGGGCGGGGGCTTTTTCGCCCGTGCCGTGCGGCTGCCCCTCACCCTCGCCTGGGACGCCTTTCGGGAGGCCAACGGCGTGCCCGATCAGGACGTCATGCGCCGGCGCATCGCCCACTACCGCCGCACCCCCCTGGAGCCGCACGCCAACCCGGAGATCACCTGCCTGCTGCTCGCCGAGCCCTTCTTCTTTCCGCGGGAGCAGTGGCTCCCGGTTCCCGAGTCCTTCAAGAGCACCATCGTCGTCGGTAAGGGCTACTCCACCGACGAGGCCGATGGCCGGGCGCTGTTCGACGCGGTGACCGAGAGGCTGCAGGCGCAGGTGGATCAGGCCCCGGAGGTTCCCCCCGCGACCGAGGCGGCGGTGAGCGCCCGCTTCGGTGCTCCCCGGACCGTGCGTCCGCGCCTGGGGCAGGGGGCCTTCCGGGCGCTGGTCACCGAAGCCTACGNAACGCGGTCACCGAGAGGCTGCAAACGCAGGTGGATCAGGCCCTGGAGGTTCTCCCCGCGACCGAGGCGGCGGTGAGCGCCCGCTTCGGTGCTCCCCGGACCGTGCGCCCCAGACTGGGTCAGGGGGCCTTCCGGGCGCTGGTCACCGAGGCCTACGCGCGGCGCTGCGCCCTGACCGGCGAGAAGACCCTCCCGGTGCTGGAAGCCGCGCACGTCCAGCCTTATGCCCAGGGTGGCCCGCACGCGGTCGAGAACGGGCTGCTGCTGCGCAGTGACCTGCACCGGCTCTACGACCAGGGCTACGTCACCGTCGACCCCGACGTCCGCCGCCTGATCGTCAGTCCCCGGATCCGCGAGGAGTTCCGCAACGGCCGGCACTCCTACGCGCTCGAGGGCCAGGCGCTGGCCCCACCCGAACGCGGCTTCCGGCCGGTGTCCCGCGAGCGGCTGCTGTTCCACGCCGAGCAGGTCTACCGTGGGTGACGGTCAGGCACTGCTCGCCGCCCTGCTGCGCCACGAGGCGAAGTCGAACAGCTACAAGTTCGCCCTGGTGCGGGCACTCAACGACCTCGCCCTCGAGTACCCGTTGGAGGCGCAGGGCGACGTCGTGGTGCCCCTGCGCCGGGTGGCCGAGCGCTGGCTGGTCCACTACTGGGGCTTCGTGGGCGAGCGGCCGATCTATCAGGGCCCCAGGGCGAGGCGGGACGGAGAAGAACGGCAGGATGTCTCCTTCCGCCCGGCGTTGACCCGGCTCCGTGAAGCCTGGGAGGCCCTGCCGTACACCCGGCCGGACCCGGCGGGGGGCGCCCTGCTCCTCTCGGCGTACCGGGCGGGGAGGGGGCAGCTGCCCCCCGAACTGCAGGTCATGACGGACCAGACCCTGACCGTCCTCGCGCGCGCCGTTCGGCAACCCGTGCGCTACGCCGGTCCAGGCGGCGAGCACCGGGTGTTCGGTCTGCCCGCGCCGGCTGGCACGCTCGCAGGTCAGCCGCTCCCCGGCACGCGCCCGGAGGAGACGGCCTTCACGGTCCCCGTTTCCCTGTGGCGCACCTTCCAGACCCTGCCGTTGTGGATCGAGGCCCTGTGCGTGCACGAGTGGAGCCTGTTCGTGGAGCGGGTGGCGCAGGACCCACCGGTCTCGCGCGGGGAGGTGTTCGCTCGCCTGAGCGCGTCCCCGGAGGCCCGCACGCCCCTGACCTGGGAGCGGCACCAGGTGCGGCTGCTGATGCTGGAAGGGCACGACTTTTTCTGCCCCTGGACCGGTCATCCCCTCTCCCCCACCCGCTTCGCCCTCGATCACATCATCCCGGTCTCGGTGCACCCGATCGGCGAGCTGTGGAACCTGGTGCCCAGTGATCCTGGCCACAACATGCACGTCAAGAGGGCGCGCCTGCCGGACGCTGAGCGCTTCGCCAGGGCGCGGCCGCACCTCACCCGGACCTACGCGGCGTACGCGGGCTGGTCGGCCACGGCGGCGGTGCTGGATCACGACGTGACCACACGCTTCGGACACGCCCTGGCGCCACCCGAGCTGCCCCACGCCGTGGCGCGGTTGAGTGAGGCCGTCGCCCAGGCCCGCAACGTGCCCCGCTACTAGCGGTCCTCCAGGCCTTCCTGCACCACTTGGCGCGCCCACTCCGGGGCCTCCGCCAGGAACGCACCCAGCGCGGCGTGGAGCCGCTCGAGGCTGGCGCGTCCCGCGTGCCACTCCCCGGAGGAACTGAGGCGCGCCTGCGCCCGGCTCCCCCGCACCGGAGCGAGCAGCGTTTCCAGGCTGAGCGCCGCCTGCGCCCGCTGGTCGTCGTACACGTGG
>NZ_JASNGB010000261.1 GCF_030271215.1 Deinococcus rhizophilus
GGGGCGAGGCGGCGCTGCGGGAGGCTGCCGCCGATATTCCCGGCTCGCGCTGGGTCGTCGCGGACGTGGGCACCCCGCAGGGCGTGCGGGCGGCGGTGGAGGCGGCGGGCGAGGTGGATATCCTGGTGAGCAACGCGGGCGGGCCGCCCCCCAGCCTCCCCAGCGAGGTGACCGAGGAGGGCTGGCAGCGCGGCTTCGAGACCACCTTCCTGTCCACCGTGCGCCTCGCGGACGCAGTACTGCCGGGGATGCGTGAACGGGGCTGGGGCCGGATCATCGCGGTGACCAGCCTGACCGTGGGGCGGCCCTCGCTCACCCTCCCCGTCAGCAATGCGATGCGGGCCGCCGTCACCAACCACCTGCGGACCCTCGCGCTGGAGGTCGCCCGCGACGGGGTCACCTGCAACACCGTCGCCCCCGGCTACACCGCCACCGACCGCCTGAAGGCCCTGCACGCCGACCCCGCCGCCGCCGAGGCCCTCGCGGGGCGCATCCCCGCCCGCCGCTTCGGGCAGCCGCACGAGGTGGGCGCGGCGGTCGCCTTCCTCGCCACCGGGGAGGCCGGGTACATCACCGGGCAGGAGATTCTGGTGGACGGCGGCTGGAGCATCTGATACGGACTCCGATTGAATCGTTGACGAAGTGATTCAGGTCCGAGCGGAGGCGAGAAGGAGAAAGGGCGGGTTCCGGGAGATGGATGGACTTCCGGTGGTGTCCCGGAAGTCAAGGAGTTGGACGGAATCCGTATGAAACGGATTCCGAGCCTGATGGCGTGAGGGGACCTGATGGCGTGAGGAGAAAAGAGACGCGCGCCGGAGCAAGCTTGCCCCAGCGCGCGTTTTACGGAACTTACTNGTTGGACGGAATCCGTATGAAACGGATTCCGAGCCTGATGGCGTGAGGGGACCTGATGGCGTGAGGAGAAAAGAGACGCGCGCCGGAGCAAGCTTGCCCCAGCGCGCGTTTTACGGAACTTACTGAATGGCGAGCAGCTTGCCCAAATTGCCGTCGTCGGTCAGGCCGTCGGGGAAGAAACCGCCCTTGGTCGTTCCGCCCAGGAACACGATGTTCGCCACCTGACGGGGGGTGCGGCTGAAGGCGATGCCGTTGGCGTCCGTGGGGACGATATTGGCGCTGCGGGCCGGGACGCCCGGGTTGCCCGCTCCGGCCACGATGCCCTGGTCGCGGTCGTCCGCGCCGTCGACCGAGTCGCGCAGGTCGCTGATCGCCTGCACGACGTCCTGCACCTTCAGCATCGGGGTGACCTGCTCGTTGCGGGCCAGGTGGAGCAGCGTGCGGACGGCACCGGCGTGGTACGCCTCGACGGCCAGGATGCCCGCCGCGTTTTCCAGATTTCCCCCTGCCTTCTGGTCATCGATAAAACGCGCCGCACCCTTGTAGGCCGTGACGCCCACATCCTCGAACACGAAGGCGCCGTGCAAGAAGAACAGCGGGGCGGCGTAGGGGTTGAAGTTCGTGATGGCGCCCTTCGAGGCTGCATTGCCCGCTGCGGCGAATGCCGGACCGAGGTCCAGGCGCGGCTGGGCGACGGCGGCACCCTTCAGCACCGAGCGAATCACCTTGACGTGCGCCAGCTCGTCGTCCGCAATCTCGTGAGCCATCGCCAGCGTGTCGCCGGTCAGGCCAGGAACGGTCATGGTTCTGCCGTCGTAACCGGCGGGCAGGATGACCTTGCTCGCGTCACCGCCCGCTGCCGTCAGCTCGTTCAGGCGGCCCACGGCGGCGAGGTAGAAAGCGGCTTCCAGGTACTCCAGGTTCAGGGCAAAGTTAAAGATGGCGGCGTCGAGGCCGTTGTCCTGGCTGGGCGTCGTGGCCATCACGTTCGTGCAGCCGGACAGCACGGCGCCCGCGCCCATCATGCCCGCCATTCCCAGGAACTTGCGGCGGGTGCTCGTGCTTTGCGTGTCGTTGCTCATCTGTGGGTCCTCCAGACATCGAATAGGGGCGAGAAACGGGTTCAGCAGCCATCCGAAGGTCAGCACCGACCCGCCGGGCAGGCGAGGGGCCTGTCCGCCATTGGGAAAGTTGTGGGCCTTCAGTGACGCTGTATCCCGACCGGGAGAAATTGGATCAGGGCCACCAGAAGGATGAAGGGCAGATGAACGGCTCGCCGGGCGGAGGCGGATTTAGCAGAGGCTTAACCGGGGAGCCGTGCAAGGGTGCCCCGCGTGTGGGACGGCACGCCCGCCTCCCCTCTCAGTTGGTAGGGGCGGATCAGTGCTGCCGTTCCCACGCAGCGACCAACCGCCTGTGCCAAACAGGCTGGCCGGAGAACCCGCCGGGGTTCCGGGGAACACGCCCCAGGGGCATTGGACAGAATGACGGCCCCCGGAGAACGGCGCCCCAGGGGCCTGCCCGAATGCCCAATGCTCCTGTCCTATTCGCTCGCTCTGCTGCCCAGCTGTGCAAGTCCGCTCGGCCAACGAAGGCGGAACCCCATCGCATTCTTATGGCTCTTATGGCACGCCCTCAAAGCGGCTGCACGAACAGCGGCGTGGTCGTGGGCTGGGGGCTGCCGCCGGGCGGCTCTACACTGACCGCCACGGTGGCGCCGGGGGACAGCGTGACCAGCAGGCCGCGCTCGAACACGCCCAGCGACACGGGGGTGCCGTCCTGAATCTGCCACAGCTGGTAGGTCCGTTCGGGAGGCAGGGTGCGGGACAGGTGGACGTAGACCCGGCCTTCCGGCAACTGCACCAGCGTGCCCACGCGCTCCCCCCCTGCTTCCAGGCTCCGCTCGACCGCGCCGGGCGTGGTGCGGTAGACCTCCAGCGGGTCGGTCTGCGGGCGCGGCAGCAGCGCAAAGGCCAGCGCCAGCGCGGCCACCAGGCCCAGCGCGATAGGCCAGCGGCGCGGCGGG
>NZ_JASNGB010000262.1 GCF_030271215.1 Deinococcus rhizophilus
CGCCGGGCGCGAGCGGGGCCAGGGCCAGCCGGAAGGTCGGGGACGCCGGGAGTCACGCGGCCCAGTCTACGCGGCCCGGTGCATGCGGCCCGGTGCATGTGGCGCGGTGTCCCCGCCCCCCGCGACCCCCGACCGGCGGCAATTGTGCCCCGTCCCACGTCCACCCGGGAACCGGGGCCAGAGAATGAGGGCGTCCGAGATGCCTATCCCCTTCCGACTCCCGCCAGCCTGACCTGGGGGGAGAGTGCGCCGTTTGGCCGCGCACGCCTTATCAGGAGCCGATTTGACAGAACGTACTCCCGGTCCATCCACCCCCGAGGGGGGAGCCCCCACCGCCACCCTGCACCTGGACAACCAGCGCGAGGCCTACGCCCTGCTGGGGGCCGGGGACGCCAACCTGCGGCGGATGCGCGAGCTGACCCCGGCCAAGATCATTGCGCGGGGCGAGACGGTGACCATCACGGGCGACACGCCGGAAGTCGTGCAGTCCGCCGAACGCATGGTCCGCGACGCCCTCGATCTGGTCCGCAGCGGCGGCGAACTGACCCCCGAGAGCCTGCTGCGCTCCGCCCGTCTCAGCGACGAGGGCCGCAGTCTGGCCCAGGAAACGCAGGTCTCGGGCCTGAGCCTGCCGCGCGGCCTCAAGGCCAAGACGCCGGGGCAGAAGGTCTACCTCGAGAAGATCGACGCCTCCGACATCACCTTCGGGGTCGGCCCCGCCGGAACGGGCAAGACCTACCTCGCGGTGGCGATGGCGGTGCAGGCGCTGAAGGCCAAGAAGGTCAAGCGCATCATCCTGACCCGCCCGGCGGTCGAGGCGGGCGAGCGGCTGGGCTTCTTGCCTGGCGACCTGCAGGCCAAGATCGACCCCTACCTGCGGCCCCTGTACGACGCGCTGTACGACATGCTGGATCAGGAGAAGTTCGAGTCGTACCTCACGAGCGGAGTGATCGAGGTCGCGCCGCTGGCGTTTATGCGTGGGCGGACCCTCAACGACGCCTTCGTGATTCTCGACGAGGCGCAGAACACCACCGGCGAGCAGATGAAGATGTTCCTGACCCGCATGGGCTTTTCCTCCAAGGTCGTGGTGACGGGCGACGTGACCCAGATCGACCTGCCCCGGCACGTCACGAGCGGTCTGGCGGTCGCCAAGCGGGTCCTGAGCCGCATCGAGGGCATCACCTGGCACGAGTTCACCGACGTGGACGTGGTGCGCCACCCGCTCGTCGGCCAGATTATCCGCGCCTACGAGAAGGCCGAGGACGCCGAGGAGGACAAACGCGCCGCCCGCCGGGGCGAGTTCGCCTCCATCCCCGAGAACGAGGGCGACCCGCGCTGAGCCTTCCCAGACACCCAGGCCCCGTCCATGCTGACGGGGTTTTTCCAACCCCAGACGGCTTCCGGCCGGTCGGATTTGCGGGTGTACTCGACACCCCTCGATCGGAACTCGTATCAGAAGGAGGTGTTCCATGCCCGCCAGTGCCAGTGGCCTGAGCCTCGAACGGCTCGCCGTGCGCGTCCTGCTGCAGCTTCAGGCCGAACCCGGCCGCTACACCGCCCGCAGCCTCGCTCGTGAACTCGGCGAGACGCCCAACCGGGTGAACCGGGTGATTCTCGCCATCGAGGAGGAGGTGGGCGTGGGGCGGGAGGGCGCCTACGGGACGATCACCGTGGGGACCGCCGGGCGCGGAGGGTAAGCCGCGCCGGTGCAGGTCGCCAGCCCGGGGGGTTTACCCTGGCTTCATGGCATCGTCATCTCCATCACGGTTCACGCGGCTGCTGGTGCCGCTGCTCCTCATTCTGGTCTGGTTCGGCGCGGCCGGGATCGGGGGTCCCTACTTCGGGCGGGTGGAGGAGGTGTCCACCAACGACCAGGCCACCTTCCTGCCCACCAGCGCCGACGCGACCCGGGTGGCCGCCCGCCTGCCGGACTTCCTGGGGGACCGCACCATTCCGGGGATCGCGGTCTTTACCGCCGGGGAGCCGCTGAGCGCCGGGGCGCTGGGCACGTTGCGGGAGGCCGTGGCCGCGCTGGGCGAACTGGAGGCGGTCGAGGGCGTCTCCCCCCTGATCCCCTCCGGGGACGGGCTGGCGGCGCAGGCCTTCTTGCCCATCGACGCCGACGCGGACATTGCGGAAGTGGTGGCGGAGGTGCGGGCCGAGTTGCAGGAGGCGGCTCCGGCGGGCGTGACCGTGCACCTGACGGGGCCTGCCGGGTTCACGGGCGACCTCACGGCGGCCTTCAGCGGGATCGACGGCCTGCTGCTGCTGGTGGCGCTGGGGGCGGTGCTGGTGATCTTGCTGGCGGTGTACCGCTCGGTGCTGCTGCCGGCGGTCGTACTGCTGACCAGCCTGTTTGCCCTGTGCGTGGCGCTGCTGGTGAACTGGTGGCTGGCGAGGTGGGGGGTCTTTACCCTGACCGGGCAGACGCAGGGCATCCTGTTCATTCTGGTGATCGGGGCGGCCACCGACTACTCGCTGCTGTACACGGCCCGCTACGCCGAGGAACTGCGCCGCCACGCGGACAGGTACGGGGCGACCCGCGCCGCGCTCAGGGGCTCGCTGGAGCCCATTCTGGCGTCGGGCGGCACCGTGATCGCCGGGCTGCTGTGCCTGCTGCTCAGCGACCTGGGGTCCAACCGCTCGCTGGGGCCGGTGGCGGCGGTGGGGATCGTGTTTTCCATGCTCGCGGCGCTGACGCTGCTGCCCGCGCTGCTGTACGTGCTGGGGCGGGGGGCCTACTGGCCGCAGCGCCCGGTCTACGACCCCTCGCGCACCGACGAGGCGCAGACCGGGGCAGGTGTCTACGCCCGCATCGGCCGCTGGATCGCCCGCCGCCCGCGTG
>NZ_JASNGB010000263.1 GCF_030271215.1 Deinococcus rhizophilus
CAGACGTGACTTGCCCCGCGGTCCGCCCGATTGGGTTCACTCCACCTGCTCCCCCTGCACGTCACGCAGCGTCGCGCCGAGTTCCTTGAGCAGAGCACGCCACTCCGGCTCCGTTTCCGGCCACTCGAAGTCCTGGCCAATCTGCAGTTCCAGATCAGGGCGCACCACCACGCGGGTCGTCTGGCTCACCTTCTTCCGCGGCTCCAGCAGGAACTCCGGGAGGGCGGCGGGGACCGGCGTAGGGGGTCGGGGCTTGACCACCCGTGCGCGTCTTGGAGCCTCCATGACGGCGAGCTGGCGCAGGTAGCGCAGCGCCCCGTTGTCATCGCCATCTCCTGCTTGCACCTCCCTGTCCACAATGCCTTCCAGCGCCAGCTGTTCCAGACCTGCCTCATCCTGCCCGACCAGAGCCGCGGTCAGCGCCCGGCCACTCAGTCCATCGGCCATCAGGCGGCGCAGGGCCAGCAGGGCCACGAGGTGCAGCCGGCCATACCGGGCGTCTCTGCCCTCCCGCCGCGGAGCCGGCAGCAGCCCCTGGGTGGTGTAGTGACGCACCAATCGGGGGTTGACCTCATCCTTGGGCCGAGAGGCCCGGGCTGCGGGCAGCAGGCGGGCAAGCCAGAGATTGGCTTCCTCCACCAGCGCCTCGATGCCCCCGGACCAGTCGGCCTGAACGTCAATCACGGCCCCAGCGTAGCAGACACCGTGACAGGCCGGATTGTCATTTGCCTGGCGCTCTGGAAAGGACGAAACCCGGGCCAGCCCCCCCCCTACGACGTCCTCAGCTGGGCCTTGAGGCCCTGCACGAAGGCGTCCTGCTCATTGCGCGCCAGCGCCGCCACCGCCTCCTCCAGCAGCTGCGCTGCGGCCACCTGGCCCTCCAGGACCGTCTGCCGGACCTGGTCCAGGTCAGCGGCGCTCAGACGCTTGCGGTACAGGAAGCCCAGGCGGGCCACCAGCTTCTCGGCCTGTTGCGCGAGTGGGAGCTCCACGAACTCGTCGGCGACCGTGGGCACATCCAGGAGCGGTTCCATCCTGGAGGCTTTCGCCACGGGCCCGGGGGATCCCTCGCTGCCGACCCTGGCAAGAGACGCCGGGGTCGCGCTGCCGGGGTAAGGGTATTCGTCCGGATGCCCGATCAGGTGCATCAGGGCGGCGGCCTTGGATTTGCGCACCACCAGTACGCCACGCTGCACCAGGGTGTCGAAGCGGTCCATGCACTCGATCAGGAAAGCGCGGCCGTGTTCGCGCAGGAGCTTGCGCGCGACCCCGTCGGCCACGCCGTAGTTCCGGAAGCGGCGGGCCAGGACCGAGTCCATCGGCGTGAACTCCCGCACGAACTCGTAACGGATCACCTGCGCCTTGCCCCGCCCGGTGATGCTGACCGACCGCAGGTAGCCCCGTTTGACCAGTTCCTCGTGCGGTGACGCCAGGGCACGGCGGATGTTGCCCGGAACCGTACTGGGAAGCTTGCACTGCTCTGCCCAGGCGATCAGGTTCACTTCCAGTTGATCGAGCGGCTGGTCCGGGTGCTCGGGATCAAACCGCGCCCCATCCAGGATGCGGTAGAGGGCCCGCGTGCGGGGCCGGGACAGCGACAGCATGAACTCGGTGTCCAGGGGCTTGAGGTAGCCGCCCCGAATACTCGCCACAATCGCGTCCGCCAGCCGGCCCGAGATGACCGTGCGCTCGTCGAAGGTCCCGTACTGGTCGGCGCTCGAGAAGTCCAGAGACTCGATGAAGTGGAACTTGGCATGGGTCCATCGTCCCTTGGGATGGTCCCGCCACCCTCCACTGACGCTGTAGGAGGACGTGTGCAGCCGCTCCAGGCAGTGGCGCAGGGTCGCGTGGTATTTGCCCGTGTTGTGCCAGCCACACAGCTTGAGTAGCGCGGTGGCGCTCACCGCGAACCGCCCGTCCTCCGGCTCGCCCTGCTCGATATAGAGATTCAGCAGGGCGGCGGTCACGTCGCTGTCCAGGCCATGAGGCACCGCGTATTTCGGCAGCGCCTCACAGCGGACACGGACGACCCGGCCCTGATTCTCGAACGTCACGTCCCACTCCGTGACCTCGGCCTGGTCCACCGCCGAGATCAGGTTGAGCCGGGAAAGATTCAGCTCGTCGAAGCGGCTGGGTTTCGACACAGGCCTCCCTTGATTGATGAATTCTACCTTCTTTGAAAAAGAATATTGATTAAAAGATATGATGATCATCATCAACACTCCCCGAAAATTTGCCGACCCAGACGTCAAATTTCAGCCGAATCGCTCAGGTATGTCGTCGGCAATCGCTCAGGTATGTCGTCGGCAATCGCTCAGGTGTGTCGTTGGCAGGCAGCCGAATCGCTCAGGTATGTCGTCGGCAATCGCTCAGGTGTGTCGTCGGCAATCGCTCAGGTGTGTCGTTGGCAGGCAGCCGAATCGCTCAGGTATGTCGTCGGCAATCGCTCAGGTGTGTCGTCGGCAATCGCTCAGGTGTGTCGTTGGCAGGCAGCCGAATCGCTCAGGTGTGTCGTCGGTGAAACAGGACCAATCGCTCAGGTGTGTCGTCGGTGAAACGGACCAATCGCTCAGGTGTGTCGTCGGTGACGGGGCCGAATCGCTCAGGTGTGTCGTCGGAGGACTGGAGAGCGGCGGGGGCCCGGGGAACGTCGGGGCGTGAGGGCAGAAGCGAGCACCCACCGTCTCCCCCACCCGGGCGGCGGGTGTCTCGCGGCCCTCTCTAGGGGTCAAAAGTGGCGAGGAAGTCGGGAAACGCGTGT
>NZ_JASNGB010000264.1 GCF_030271215.1 Deinococcus rhizophilus
AGGTGGGGCACCTGCGGGCCCAGCTCGCGGAACTGGAGCGGCAGCTGGGGCTGGAGCCCTTCGACCCCGCGAATCTGCGCCAGGCCGAGCGCGACCTCACGGCCACCGACGCGGCGCTCACCACTGCCCGCGAGCGGGCCGGGAGCCTCGCCGAGCAGGAGCGGGTCGCCCGCGAGCGGCTGGAACGCAAGGCCGAGATCGAGCGGCAGGCGGGGGAGATCTCCAGGCAGCTCGACACCTGGCAGACCCTCACGAACACCCTCAAGGCCAACGAATTCCAGAGCTACCTGCTCTCGGAGGTCGAGGCGCAACTGCTGACCGGGGCAGGCGCACTCCTCTACGACATCAGCGACGGCCGCTACCGCCTCGCGCTGGAAAACGGCGAGTACGTCGTGCAGGACCTCTGGAACGCGGGTGAGACGCGCGGGGTCAAGACCCTGTCGGGCGGCGAGACCTTCCTCGCCAGCCTGTCGCTCGCCATCGCCCTGAGCGACTACCTCGCCGGAAACAAGGTGCTGGGGGCGCTCTTTCTCGACGAGGGTTTCGGCACCCTCGACCCGCAGGCGCTGGAGGCGGTCGCCGGGGCGCTGGAGAACCTCCGCACCCAGGGCCGCATGGTGGGCGTGGTCACGCACGTGGAGAGCCTCTCCGAGCGCCTGCCGAGTCGCCTGCTGGTCACCAAGAGCGTCGCCGGAAGCAGCGTGCAGCGGCTCGACGGGTGAGGCGGATGCTGGCCGACGCACTGGCGTGCCGTCTGCTGGGGGCCGTGCGGGTGGAGGGGCTGACGCCGGAGCCGTATCTCCAGTTGCGCTTCCAGGCGCGGGTGCGGCTGGACACCTTCACACCCGCGTTTGAGACACGCTACCGGGTCGCTGTCTTCCCCGCCGAGGTCGCCCGTTTCCTGCCGTGGGTAGCGGGGCCGCTGGGACGGGCAGTGCTGGAAGGGGCGCTTGGACGTGACCTCTGACCTCCCCCGGCTGCTGGATGAACGCGGCGCCCTACGTTTCGGCCACACCGCCTTTCGCAATGGTCTGCACGCGGACGGCTGGACCGAGAAGGGCGAGCTCGTCCGCGACCCGGCCACGCTGGACACGGTGGCAGCGGTGCAGGCCGACTCGCTGCGGGCCGCGTTCCCGGGGGCGACCCTGCTGGTGGGAGCGCCCGCGTGTGGGGCGGTGCTGGCCTCCTTTGTGGCGCGGCACCTCGGCTTGCCCGTCGCCTACGTGCTGACAGGCGAGCGACCCGGCTGGCACCGGATGCATGTGCCCCAGCCCGGCGAGCGCGTCGTCTACGTGGACGACCTGATCTGCACCGGGACGGACGCCCGCGCGGTCCTGGCCTTCCTGCGCGGCGAGGGCCACACGGTCCTCGGCGTCAGCGCGTGGCTCAGCCGGACGCGGCTGGAGGGAGAGCGGCTGGTCACGCTGACGGAGCCGCCCTTCCGGACCTTCACGGCGGCAGAGTGCCCGCTGTGCACGGCGGGGGAAGGGCTGAACTGGCAGGACGTTCGGGAGTAGGCCAGGCCCGCAGGCCCCGGGCGGCAACGGCACGGCATAGCCCACGAGCGGCACCCACAACCCCTCGGGGCCGAGGTGAACCATCCGGGAGCGGCGCTGCTACTCCAGCTCGCCGCCGACCACGCAGAACAGGTCCGCGACGGCGTTGGCGGAGGGAGTGCAGCCGGGCGGCCCTGACCTCCCGGCCCGTCGGCGGCGTGTGCCAGGGGCCAGACCGGGCACCGGAAGCGGGGAGCCAGCGGGCGAGTTTGCCAGACTCCCGCCGCTGCCAATGGGTCAGGAGGGCGCGGGGAGGAGACGAGAGGCATCCCCGCATCCCCCTCAAACCGCCGAGGGCCGCGCCGTGGGCGCCTCGTCCCCCTGACGGATGCTCAGGACGCGGCTTGAGCCGGATGCGTCGGTGGTCACGCCCCACAGCGCGTGCGCGATCTCCATGGTGGCCTTCTGGTGGGTGACGAGCAGGAACTGAGCGCCACGGGCGGAGAAGCGTTCCAGAAAGGCCGTGAAGCGGCGGATATTCGCCTCGTCCAGCGGCGCGTCCACCTCGTCCAGCACGGCGAGGGGCAGGCCGCCCGCGCCGCCCTCCCCGCCCGCGTGGTTCAGCGCGAAGAGGAACCCCAGCCCCGCCATCGTGCGTTCGCCCGCGCTGAGGAGGGTCATGGAGCGGGTGCGCTTGCCCCTCGGCTGCACGGCGAGGCGCAGCCCGGTCAGGCGGCCTGCCGCGTCCTCCTCGGCTTCCAGGTCGCCCTGGCCCCCCAGCAGTTCGCCGGAGTATTCGCGGAAGGCGGCGTTCACCCGCCCGAAGGCCGCGCGGGTGGCCCCCTCCTCGGCCCCCTCCAGTTCGGTCAGGTGGGCCTGCAACTCGGCAGCGGCAGCCTCGGCGTCCCCGAGTTCGGCGGAGAGCCGCTCGAGCTCGGCGGCTTCCAGAGCGTGGTCGGCCTCGGCGCGGGCGTTGACGGGACCGAGGCGCTCCAGCTCGGCCCGGACGCGGGACAGCTCGGCGGTCCACTCGCGGGGGGTTCCGGGGGGGCTGCACCCGTCCGGCAGCGGTTCCAGACTCCCCTCGCGCCGGGCAACGAGCAGGCGCAGGTCCTCCAGGCGGGCGCGGACCCGGTTCTGCTCCCCGATCAAGGAGGTGTAAGCCTGGGTCGCGGCCTCCCGCTCGGCCTCGGCGCGGGCGAGTTCGTGTTCGTCGAGGGTGCCCAGGGCGGCCTCGCGGCGGGCGACCT
>NZ_JASNGB010000265.1 GCF_030271215.1 Deinococcus rhizophilus
ACGCGTTTCCCGACTTCCTCGCCACTTTTGACCCCTAGAGAGCTCTACCCCTCCCCTCCCTCCCCGAGCAGACCCGCATCGCCGCTGCCCTCTCCTCCCTGGATGCCGTCATTGCGGCCCACCAGAGCAAGCAGGACGCCCTGCGCCAGCACAAGCGGGGGCTGATGGCGGGGCTGTTCCCTGCGGGGGGCGAGCGGGTGCCCCGCCTGCGCTTCCCCGAGTTCGAGGGGGCTGGGGAGTGGGAAGAGAAGAAGCTGGGGGAAGTGGCAACTTTCCTAAACGGACGCGCCTACTCAAAAGATGAGTTGCTAGCGCAAGGAAAATATAAAGTTCTGAGGGTTGGAAACTTCTTTTCCAATAATCACTGGTATTATTCAGACTTAGAATTAGAAGAGGCAAAATATTGCGACTCTGGAGACTTGCTGTACGCTTGGTCTGCTTCATTTGGCCCAAGGATATGGAAAGAAGCAAGAGCAATCTATCATTATCATATCTGGAAGGTAGTTGCTAAACAGCAGAATGAACCAATCTTTCTATTCCATTTGCTAGATAAAATCACTGACGAAATGAAAGCAAGTCTCAAAAATGGCTTGGGCATTTTCCACATTACAAAATCAGGCATTGAGAATTGGGTTGTTCCCTTCCCCCCCACCCTCTCCGAGCAGACCCGCATTGCTGCCGCGCTGTCTTCCCTCGATGACCTCATCGCCGCGCAGGGCGAGCACATCGCGGCGCTGCAAGCGTTCAAGCGGGGGCTGATGCAGGGCCTCTTTCCTGCCTCTTCTGCCGACCTCCACGCGACCCAGGAGGCCGCCGAATGACCGACCAAACGATGAACAACCTCGGCAAGACGCTCTGGGGCATTGCCGATGGGCTGCGCGGGGCCATGAACGCCGACGACTTCCGCGACTACATGCTGGCCTTCCTGTTCCTGCGCTACCTGTCCGACAACTACGAGGCAGCGGCGCGGCGAGAGCTGGGCGAGGACTGGCCCACGGTGGAACCGGGCGGCAATGCCCTGCAAGCCTTCTACGACGCCAACCCGGACGACATCGGCGAGTTCGAGGACCTGATGCGGCGGAAGGTGCATTACGTGATCCGGCCCGATTCACTCTGGAGCCACATTGCCGAGTTGGCCCGCCAGCAGAGCCCCGAGCTGCTGACCACCTTGCGGCAGGGCTTCAAGTACATCGAGGAGGAATCGTTCGGCAACAACTTCGCCGGGCTGTTCTCCGAGATCAACCTGGACTCCGAGAAGCTGGGCAAGAACCAGGCCGAGCGCAACAAGAAGCTGACGACCATCGTGGGCAAGATCGCCGAGGGCCTCAGGGGCTTCTCCACCGATTCCGACCTGCTGGGCGACGCCTACGAGTACCTGATCGGGCAGTTCGCGGCGGGGTCGGGCAAGAAGGCGGGCGAGTTCTACACGCCTCAGCAGGTATCCAGTGTGCTCTCGGGCATCGTGGCCCTCGACAGCCAGGACCCGGCGCTGGGCTACAAGAAGCGGCTGGGCAGCGTGCTGGACATGACCAGCGGCTCGGGCTCGCTGCTGCTGAACGTGCGGCGCACCGTGGAGGCGCACGGCGGCAGCATCGGCAAGATTTACGGCCAGGAAAAGAACATCACGACCTACAACCTCGCCCGCATGAACATGCTGCTGCACGGCGTCAAGGACACCGAGTTCGAGATCTTCCACGGCGACACGCTGAGCAACGACTGGGACATCTTCAAGGACGAGAACCCAGCCAGGAAGCCGCAGTTCGACGCGGTGGTCGCCAACCCGCCTTTTAGCCTGCGCTGGGAGCCGGGCGAGGCGACGGCGCAAGACACCCGCTTCAAGAGCTACGGCGTGGCCCCCAAGTCGGCGGCGGATTTTGCCTTCCTGCTGCACGGCTTTCATTACCTCTCGCAGGAGGGCACGATGGCGATCATCCTCCCGCACGGTGTCCTGTTCCGGGGCGGCGCAGAGGAACGCATTCGCCGCAAGCTCCTGGAAGACGGCTACATCGACACCATCATCGGTCTGCCTTCCAACCTGTTCTATTCCACGGGCATCCCGGTGGCGATTCTGGTGCTGAAGAAGTGCAAGAAGTTTGACGACGTGCTGGTCATCAACGCCAGCGAGCACTTCGGGAAGAAAAAGCGCCAGAACGAACTGCGTCCCCAGGACATCACCAAGATTCTGGACACCTACCGGGAACGCCGCGAGGAAGCGCACTACTCGCGCCGGGTGCCGCTGGACGAGATCGCGCAGAACGGTTACAACCTGAACATCACCCGTTACGTCAGCACCGACCAGGCTCAGGAGGACATTGACCTGGGCAGTGTCCACGAGACGCTAAGCGCCATTGAGGAGCGAATTCAGGCGGCTACCGCCCAGCACAACGGGTTCCTGAAGGAGCTGGGGCTGCCGCCGCTCCCATAGCGCCCCTGGCCTAAGCGCATGCGCTCCCCTGTCCCCACACCATCCACCCGACCGCGTTCCGGCAATAGGCCAAGAGAGGCCTCCCGCACCCGCTAGGTGCAGGAGGCTTCCCATGCTTATGCGCACGCCCACGCTCGTCCCTCTCTTCATCTTCATGCCCGCCGAACGCGCCGCTGCTCTGTGGGCCGTCGCTTACGCTCACTTGCTGCTAAAGCACGGTGAGTAGGCGGGCGACCCTGCCGCCGCTGACCCGCACAGCAGGATGCCCGGTGGACTGACCCCCCAGGAGCGGACCGAGAGGCAAGGCACTTCG
>NZ_JASNGB010000266.1 GCF_030271215.1 Deinococcus rhizophilus
CGCGTCGGCGGCGAGGGCCTGCACCCGCTCGGCACTCAGGCCCGGCCGGGCGGCCAGCGCCGTCCTGACCCCGAAGTCCTCGTGCCGCGCCGCGCCGTCGACCACCCAGGCTGGGGCTTCGGGCAGCGCGAGCAGGGCCGTGACCCCCTCGGCCGGAAAGAGGTTCAGCAGCCCCGGCCGGGCGAGGCGCATCAGCGGCAGGCCGGGATTTTGCAGCACCTCGCGGGCAAAGGCGGGGGCCAGCGTGCCCAGCACCTCGGCGGGCGTGTTGGGATGCCGCGCCACCTGCGAGCGCACCCGCGCGTCGGGATGCCCTGCGAGGCCCGAGAGCGTGCCCGCCGTCGCGCCGGGCGCCTGGGCCGCCGCCAGGGCCGCTTCCGGGGACAGGGCCGCCAGCGTGCGCGAGTCGGGTTCGGGAACCGTCATGGGGACTCCGGTGGAATCCTGCCCTCAGCAGGATGAAATCTGGCTGAAGGGAAGAGGAGCAGGGCGCGTTCCGGGCGTGGAGTGGGCGACCCGGTGCCCTTCCGGGTTGTCCACGAAACAGACGGAAGGCGTGTCATGGGGCAGATGATGCCAGATGCCGGGGCGCGGGGCTGTGCCACCATGCCCCATGCGCCTCGCCATCCTGACCGACGTCCACGGCAACCGCTTCGCGCTGGAAGCCGTGCTGGAAGACATCCACGCCGTGACTCCCGACGCCGTCTACAACCTCGGGGACACCGTGTGGGGCATGGCGGACCCGGCGGGGGCGTGGGCCTTGCAGCGCGAACATGCGCCGCCCACCGTACGGGGCAACACCGACGAGTTTCTGCGGGCCGACCCTGCCGAGCTGGAGGCCGGGACGCGGGCCTACCGCGAGGTTCTGGAAGGGCAGCTCGGCGGGGCGCCCTCTGAACTGGCAGTCCTGCCGCTGACCGCTGTGGTTGGGGAGGGCGAGGTGCTGCTCGCGCACGGCAGCCCGGCGGACGCCTGGGAAGCCCTGTTCGCCCTGCCGGAGGGGGAGCGGCTCGCTCGGGTGCGCGAGTGGCCGGAGGCGCGGGTCGTCGTCGTGGGCCACACCCACACCGAGCAGATCGTTTCCCAGCGGGGCGTGACCTTCGTGAATGCAGGCGCCGTCTCGCGCCAGAAGGACGGCGACCCGGTGGCCCGCTGGGTGCTGCTCGAGCGCCGTGCGGGGGTCTGGAACGTGACCTTCCGCCGGGTGCCCTACGACACCGAGGCGGCGGCGCAGTGGGCCACCGACCACGCCCCGGACGGTGGGGCCGAGGCGTATATGGTGCGCACCGGCCTCAGGCCGTAAAGCCCTCGCCCTCCTCGGCCAGCCGCAGCACGTCCCCGAAGGGAAAGCCCTCGTCTTCCAGGCCGCCGGGGGGCACCACCCACAGGGTCGGCATCCGGGGGGCTTGTTCCGGGAAATCGCCGTAGCCGTCGGTGAGGTAGATCAGCACGTCCGGCTCGTGCGTCTCCGAGAGCGCGAAGATGGGCCGGAAGTCGGTGCCGCCGCCGCCCTGGGGCGGGGGGATGGGGTCGCCGGGCCGCAACTCGAAGGGGCCGTAGGCCTCGGTGTCGGCGTAGTAGAGGGTCGCCCGGACGTGCGGGTACGCGCCCAGCACCCCCTGCACCTCGGCCACGAGTGCCCGCACCGCCGCATCGTCCACGCTGCCGGAGGTGTCCACGGCGACCAGGGCGGTGAGCGATTCGTCGTCGAGCGCCTCCAGATACAGCCCGCGCCCCACGAAGCGGCGGTCGAAGCCCCCGAAATCCACCGGGGTCCGCGCCAGGAAGCGCCACAGCTGTGCCCGCCAGTCCAGCCGCGCGGGCGAGAGCCGGGCGAGTTCGCGGTGCATCCCCAGGGGATCGTGCCCCTGGCCCGCCATCGCCTCCACGCTGCGGGCCTGCGCGAGCGCCTGCTGCCACTGCCGCGCCGCCTGCCCTCCCGGTTTGCCCTCACGCGGCGGGGCGTCGGAGGGCGGACCGTCGAGCAGGTCGCCCGGCTCGTCCTCGCCGTCCTGCCCCTCGCGGCCCTCCAGCGAGGTATAGACCTCCTCCACGCTGAGGCGCTCCAGATGCTCGTCGCGGGCGGCTCCCGGCGGCAGCGGCAGCCCGGCAGCGGCGACCATCCCGTTCACGATGGTGTCGGCGGCGCGGTTCCAGCGTTTCTTCTCGCGCGGTCCCCGGCGCGGCACATGCGAGAGCGCCGCGTGCAGGACCTCGTGCAGCAGCAGGCCGTCGAGCACGTCGGGCGGGAGGCTGGCGGCCACCTCCGGATTCACGTACACCCGCTCGCCGTCCGTGCCCGCCGCCGCGACCTCGCGCGAGGGCACGAACTCGGCGTGCAGCAGCAGCGTGGCGAAGAAGGCCGACTTGCCGCGCAGCCGCAGCCGCGAGCCGGAGATCAGGGACTGGAGGTCGGGGGAGGTCACGGGGCGGCCCTCATCCTCCGGCCAGTTCCAGCGTGCCCGCCACCAGCCCCGCCAGCCGCTCGTCGCGCGAGAGCAGCCCGGCGAGGTCGCCGAGCTGCCCGGTCGCCTGGAACTTGCTCACCAGGGTGGCGACATACAGTTGCAACCACTCCGGCCCGGCGGCGTCGGCCAGCCAGGTAAAGGCGTGGTAGGCCTCGTCCGCATCGGCGGCGCGGGCGGCGAGGCCCACCACGGCGGCGTAGCGCACGCTGGGTTCGGCCGGGAGCCGCAGCCCCGCGCCCTGGCC
>NZ_JASNGB010000267.1 GCF_030271215.1 Deinococcus rhizophilus
CTGGCCCGCGCCCAGACCGCGCCCGCCGCGCCCGCTGCACCGGCCCAGCCGCAGACCGCCCAGGCCCCTGCCGGACCTCTCAACGGCAACGGCTTTTACCGCCAGCGCATCGGCGAGATGACCGCCACCGTGGTCAGCGACGGCACCGCGCCCCTCGCGGCGGTGCTGCCGACCTGGGGCGCCAATCCCGACCGTCAGGCCGAGTTCGCCGAGACGCTGGCCGACTACCACGTGCCCGCCACGAACACGGTCAACCACTTCAACCCGGTGGTGCTCGACGTCGGTGGGCGCCGCGTGCTGGTCGACACCGGGCGCGGGGGGACGGGCGGGCAACTCGTCGCCAACCTCGGGCGGGCGGGCATCGACCCGGCCAGCATCGACACCGTGTTCATCACCCACGGGCACGGCGACCACATCGGCGGTCTGACCACGGGCGGCCAGCCCACCTTTCCCGCCGCCCGGCACGTCATGGGCTCGGCCGAGTTCCAGTTCTGGACCACCCAGGCCAATCCCAATGCGGCGGTGCAGGCGGGGCTGATCGGCCTGCGCGACCGTTTCACGCTGATTCAGCCCGGCGCCGAGATCGTTCCGGGCGTCACGGCCGTCGCCACGCCGGGGCACACGCTGGGCCACCTCAGCGTGCGGGCGGGGAGCGGCAACGCGGGCCTGATGGTCTTCGGGGACGCGGCGGGCCACTTCCTGCTCTCGCTGCGGCACCGGGGCGCCTACATCGGTTTCGACACCGACGGTCCCCTCGCCGCCCGCACCCGCCAGCGCATCTTCAACGAGGCGGTCGAGGAGGGGCTGTGGGTCACGGGTTACCACTTTCCCTTCCACGCCATCGGGCACCTGCGGCGTCAGGGTCTCCGGCTGCTGGGCAGCTACGAGTACGAACCGGCCGTGTGGCAGTGGAGTTGAGAGCCGCCAGCGGCCAGCGGCCAGTCGCCAGCTAGAACCCCCCAAGCCTCAGCCCACGCTGGGGCTTTTTGCCGCTGACGGCGGGGGGCCGGGGGCTCTACGCTCGGCCCATGACTGCACCCCTCTCTCTCGCCGAGGGCGGCTCCCTCTACGACCGCATCGGGCCGGAGGCGCTCAGCCTGCTCGTGCGGCGGTTCTACGCCCACGTCGCCCGCGACCCGGACCTCGCGCCGATCTTTCCCGGCGACCTCACCCACACGGCGGAAAAGCAGTTCGCCTTCCTGTCGGGCTTTCTGGGCGGGCCGCCCCTCTACCACCAGCGGTACGGGCATCCCCGGCTGCGGGCGCGGCACCTGCCCTTCGAGATCACGCCGACGCGGGGCCGGGCGTGGCTGGCCTGCATGAACGCGGCCCTGCGCGAGACGCCCGAGATCGGGGACGCCGAGGCGCGGGAGCTGTACGCGGCACTCGCGCGGGTGGCGGTCCATATGGTCAACGCCCCGGAGCCGGGGGCCTCATCCAGCGGGACCCACCCGGCGGGAATTGACTAGCAGGGTCACGGACGGCCCAGGGGTCCCCCCCCTACACTGGCCGCATGACCTCTCAGCGCAGCATCGACGACCTCCGCGCGGAGGTGGACGCGATCAACCGCGACCTCCTGACCCTGCTCTCCCGCCGGGGCGAGGTGGTCGCGCAGATCGGGCACGCCAAGTCCGCCGAGGGCCGCCCGCAGCACTACGATCCCGCCCGCGAGGAACAGCAACTGCGCGAGCTCGAGCGCCTCAACCCCGGTCCCTTCTCACACGCGGCAGTCAAGACGATCTTCAAGGAGATTTTCAAGGCCAGCCTCGACCTCGAGGAGAGCAACGACAAGAAGCAGCTGCTGGTCTCGCGCAAGATGCAGGCCGCCGACACCGTGCTGGACATCGACGGGGTGCGGATCGGCGGGGACGCGCCGCCGGTCATCATCGCGGGGCCGTGCTCCATCGAGTCGGCGGGACAGATGGAGGAGACGGCCGCGTTCCTGGCCGCACAGGGGGTCCGGGTGCTGCGCGGCGGCGCGTACAAGCCGCGCACGAGTCCCTACGGCTTTCAGGGCATGGGCGTGGACGGCCTGCTGATCGGCGGGCAGGTCGCCCGCGACCACGGGATGCTGTTCGTGACCGAGGTGATGGACACCCGCGACGTGGAGGTCGTGGCCGAGCACGCCGACATCCTCCAGATCGGCGCGCGCAACATGCACAACTTCGCCCTGCTGCGCGAGGTGGGCCGCGCCCGCCGTCCGGTGCTGCTCAAGCGCGGTCTGGCCGCCACCGTCGAGGAATGGCTCTACGCCGCCGAGTACATTCTCTCGGAAGGCAACCCCGAGGTCATCCTCTGCGAGCGCGGCATCCGCACCTTCGAGCGGTGGACGCGCAACACGCTCGACCTCTCGGCGGTGGCCCTCGCCAAGCAGGAGACGCACCTCCCGGTCATCGTGGACGTGACCCACGCCGCCGGACGCCGCGACCTGCTGATCCCGCTGGCAAGGGCGGCCCTGGCGGTCGGCGCCGACGGCATCCACGTCGAGGTCCACCCCAGCCCCTCCACGGCGCTCAGCGACAACGAGCAGCAGCTCGATTTTGCGGGCTACGAGCGCTTCGCGGCGGCGCTGGCCCCGATGCTGGCGGCGCCGACGCTGGCCTAGAGCATTTGCCATAGGCTCTTCCTGGATTCCGGGGAGCTGAGGGGTAGCGGGGGTAAG
>NZ_JASNGB010000268.1 GCF_030271215.1 Deinococcus rhizophilus
CGGTCACCGCGTCGAACAGCGCCCGGCCATCGGCCTCGTCGGTGGCGTAGCCCTTGCCGACGACGATGTGGCTCTTGAAGGACTCGGGAACCGGGATCCACTGCTCGCGCGGAAAGAAAAAAGGCTCGGCGAGCAGCAGGCAGGTGATCTCCGGGTTGGCGTGTGGCTCCAGGGGCGTGCGGCGGTAGTGGGCGATGCGCCGGCGCATGACGTCCTGGTCGGGCACGCCGTTGGCCTCCCGGAAGGCGTCCCAGGCGAGGGTGAGCGGCAGCCGCACGGCGCGGGCGAAAAAGCCCCCGCCCACGATGAAGTGGTGCGGGGCGTGCAGCTTGAAGAGGAAGAGTTCGCCTTCCCCGAGGGCCCCGAAGCCCTGACCGCTGGGCCGCCAGAAATTCACCTCGGTCAGGCCACGTTGCTCGGCGAGGAAGTGGTACCACCCANGAGGAAGAGTTCGCCTTCCCCGAGGGCCCCGAAGCCCTGACCGCTGGGCCGCCAGAAATTCACCTCGGTCAGGCCACGTTGCTCGGCGAGGAAGTGGTACCACCCATCGTCGGTGACGCCGACGAAAATCCGCATGCCCCAGGGTAGGCCACCGGGGGCAGGAACAGGCCTGCAGATCTGCGGCCTGGGTGGGAGGCCTTCCCGGGGTCCTGAAGGCTGGAGGCGGTCCGCGCGCATCTGCGTCGGCACCGACCGTCACGACCTGCTAGACAGGGAACCGATGTTCAAGTTCCTGACGGTCGCCCTGGCCCTGACGGCCACCCTCCCCGGCGTCTCCACGACGCCCGCGCAACTCGGCACCACGCTCAAGCTCCGCAGCGGCGAGGCCAGCCGCCTGGTCCTGATTCGCGGTGCCCAGATCAGCAGTCTGGAACAGTTCCAGAGCAAAGCCGGGCTCACCCATCTGCGCTTCCGGCTGAGCAGTGGAGGCCGCTCTTATTCGGCGATCGCCTACCAGAACGACTGGACTCCCGCCATGCGGCAAAGCCTGGAGTCGGGCCGCGTCGATGCTGCGGGCGTCTGGGACACCTTTCAGGGTGCGCCGTCGTTCACCCTCAAGCACGCGGTCGCCGCGGGGACCCAGGGCGCAGCCTCCCCGAACAGCACCTCGGCGGAGCTGCTGCGCATCCGCGGCGCCGTGATCACGCCCGGCAGCGTGCAGAAGTTCACCGCCAGGTCCCAGGCCCGGCACGTGACCTACACCTTCGTGGCCGAGGGCAAGACCTACCAGGGCGTCATGTACGCGGGCACCTGGAACTCGGCGGCCCTCGACCAGCTGCGCGGCGGCCGGGCCACCCTGTACGGCCGCTGGGGCACCTTCGAGAACCGGCCCAACTTCATCACCACCCGGGTGGCCCCTTGACCATCTACGCGGGGTCGGCGCACACGGTCGCCGACATTCCAGAGAGCTTGTACGAGGAGCTCAAGTTCCTGTTGCAGGGCCGCCCGGACGCCTTCGCCCTGCTCGAGTTCACCAGTCCAGGTGGACACCACCGGCAGATTGACTGCGCGGTCGTCAGCGCCGGCGGCGTGGACCTGATCGAGATCAAGCACAAGCGCAACCCGGTCAGGGGCACCGCCGACGGTCCCTGGGCGACCGAGGATGACGGGCGACTCAACGTCTTCTCGAACCGGAAGGCTGGGGTCACCGAAAATCCCTATCAGCAGGCGGCCAACAGTGGGGGTGACCTGGCCTGGGGCCTGGCACGGGTGCTGGGCCTACGCCGGGAGCGGGTGCGGGTCTATCCCATGGTCCTGATTCCTGAAGCGCACCCGGAGTGCGAGATCGCCGAACACAGCAACGTGAAGCTCGCGCTGGGCTCGGACGCGCTGAAGGACACGCTGCGGGCCTACAACTGGAAGGCCGTGTGGTCGCCCGACGAGTATGGGGAACTGCCCGGGCGGCTCGGGCTCACGCCCATCGAGCTCGGGAACGTGACCGGCCGGGTGGTGGACGGAGAGACCGGCCAGCCCGTGCGCGGCGTCCGGATCAACGTGCCCGGGCGCGACGAGCCGCTGCACAGCGATTTCCGCGGCGGGTTCCGCTTTATGGCGCCGCTGGGGGCCCACCTGAGCTTGGTGCTGGAACCGGAGACGTCGCACGAGGTCACCGGGCTCGAGTTGAGTGTGAGCCACCGCCACCTCGACCTGGGGAACGTGGCCCTGCCGCCAGTGGTCACCGAGGCGGCAAGGCAGGCCGCCCTTGCGCAGCTCGAAGTGGAGTTCCAGCAACGCCTGACCAGCCTGCAGGCCGTCAGCCACGAGCAGGTGGAGCATCTGACGGCATTGAACCAGACCCTGCTCGACGGCTTGCAGCGTGAACACGACGAGCGGCGCACGCTGGAACGGCGTCTGGCGGGCGCCGTGAAACAGGCGGCTCCAGGCGACCTCGGCAGCCAAGTTCAGCAGCGTCACGAGCTGGCCCGGGTGCGCGAGCAACTCGAGCACTCGGAACATCTGTTGCAGGAGCTGCGCCGCCCTGAGGTCCAGATCGGCGACGCCATCCGGCGTGAAGCCGCCGAGCACCTGGTGGTGCTGCGTGCGGCCAGGCTGCCGGCCCTGCCACCCGCCGGGAGCCCAGTGGGGCTGCCGGGGGACGCCCCCCGGTTCCGGGTCACGGGCCGCTCGGCGGCTCCGGTCCCCAGGGCCGA
>NZ_JASNGB010000269.1 GCF_030271215.1 Deinococcus rhizophilus
CCGGGCGCGAGCGCATCGTGCGGGCGGCGCGGCAGGAGGGCGGGGTCGCCGTGCTGGTCAACAACGCCGCCTTCCAGGGCGCGTCCGGCAGCGTGCTGGAGGTCAGCGAGCGGGGCTGGAGCCGCACCCTGGTCGTGAACCTGACGGCCCCGCTGCTGCTGACGCGGGCGCTGATCGACCTGATGGGGTCCGGAAGTGCGGTGGTGAACGTGGCGAGCGTGCAGGGCCTCCTCGCCGAGCAGAACAACGCCGCCTACAACGCCAGCAAGGGTGGGCTGGTCAACCTCACCCGCGCCATGAGCCTCGACCTCGCTCCGCGCGGCGTGCGCGTCAACGCCGTGGCCCCCGGCGCGGTCGCCACCGAGAGCGTCCTGGCCGCCATCGCAGAGTCTGGCGACCCCGAGCAGACCCGCCGCGATTACGAGGACCTGCACGCCCTGCGCCGCCTGGGCGAACCGCGCGAGGTGGCGCAGGCGGTCTATTTCCTGGGCAGCCCCGAGGCCAGCTTCCTGACCGGAGTGATTCTTCCGGTCGATGGCGGGATGACGGCCAGTTTCATGATGGCGGGAAGGCCGGTTTAGAGCATTTGCCATAAGAATGCGGTGGGTGTCCTCATGCGTTGGCCGAGCGGACTGGCAAAGCTGCGCAGCAGAGCGAGCGAATTGACGAAGAGCATTGGGCATTCGGGGAGGCACCTGGGGCGCCCTTCCCCGGGAGCCGCCATTCTCTCCTGCGGGGCCTGGCAAGTCCGCTTGGTCGGCGAGAAGGTCCCTTCTTGACAGGTGCTGCATACGGAGTCCGTGTCAGGTCCCCACCAACGAGGGCTACAGCGTCTTCTCGCGCCGCCAGGCCAGCAGTCCGATGATCAGCGTGAAGGCGATCATGGACAGCACCGGAATGGTCAGCACCGAGTTCAGGCCCGCCAGGGGACCGCCCCACACGGGCCAGGGCACGTCGCAGGGCACGGCGTTGTTCGCGCTGCACACCCGCAGCACCGGGATCACGCCCCAGTCCTCCAGGTTCTGAATCAGCGCGGTCAGCCCGCCGATGCCCGCCAGCGGCAGCGCATACCCGCGGATGCCCAGGTCGCCGCGCAGGGCCGCGATTCCCAGCAGCAGCGACAGCGGATACATGGCGATGCGCTGGTACCAGCACAGCACGCAGGGGGCAAAGCCCCGGATCTCGCTGAGGTACAGGCTCCCCAGCGTCGCGACCAGGGAGACGACCCAGGCGAGATACAGGCGGTTGTCGCGGGTCACGGGGGGCCTCAGTTGCTGCTGGCCGCGTCGATGGCCCGGCCGACGGTCGCGGCGTCGTAGCTCTCGACGAGTGTGCCGTTCACGTAGACGGCGGGCGTGCCGGTGGCCTCGGCCCGGCGGGCCTGGGCCTCGTCGGCTTCGACGGCAGCGGCGGTCTCGTCCTCGTCCAGGCAGGTGCCGAAGCGGGCCTGGTCCAGCCCTTCCACGTTGCCCGCGAGGTCCTTCAGGCGCGACTTGCTGGCCCACACCTCGCCCTCGGACCCCTGCGCCCGGAAGATGATCTGCTTGAGGTTCTCGTAAGCCTCGCTGCCGCCCTGCACAAAGGCGCACTCCACGGCCTGGGCCGCGAACTTGCTGTCATCCTCGGGCAGGCGGGCGGACTCGGCCAGGAAGGGGAAGTTCATGGAAACCAGCTTGGCCTTGCCGGTGTCGAGGTACTGGGAGCGGATCTGGGGCAGGTGCTCTTCCTCGAACCGCTTGCAGTTGGGACACTTGAAGTCCTCGAAGACGACCACCGTGACGGGCGCGCCGGCCTGTCCCAGCACCGGCTGGTCCGCGAGGTCGAAGGTGACGGTGTCGCCGCTGTCCCCGGAGTTGCCGCGCACCGCGTAGACGGCGAGTGCGATCAGGAGGGCGGCGATCAGCGTACCGATCACCAGCACCGTGCGGTTCTGGTTGTTGCCTTGCAGTCGGGTCACCCCTGAAGTGTAGTTCAAGTTGCCGAACCCCGGCAGGCAAAACGCCCCACCGGGGTCAGCGGCGGGGCGTTGGGGCAGGAAAGAGAGTCAGCCGGGGCGCGGCGCGTCGTGGCCCTCGGAGGCCAGAGCGTCCGGAAAGTCAAAGGTCACGGCCGCGAGGGGCACGCCCGCGGCCAGAGTCGCCGCCCGCTGCCGGGCACGGCGCCGCAACAGGGCCTGGGTCACCTGGCGAATCAAGCTGACGCCCAGTCCCACGGCCACCGCGAGCAGGGCACCCCGCAGAAAGGCAGGATCGCCCGGCAGCTTCAGCCCGGGGTCCAGCTCGGTTCCGAAGCGGGCGACCGCGAGCAGCGGCAGCGCGAAGACCGCCGCCGCAAAGGGCAGCACGAACGGCCCCCCGGAGTGCTTGACCAGCAGCAGGGCCAGCAGCGCTCCGCCCACCAGTGGCACGATCACGCTCCACCCGGCGGGCTCCGGCGTCGGCGCAAAGAAGGCCAGCCCGCCCAGCAGCACCCCGAGATACCCGAACCAGCCCCCGAACTCGTCGGCCAGCAGGGTCAGCAGCACCCAGGCGACCAGCAGCGCGGGCCACGCGCCCGGCGTCCACATCAGGTAGGCCAGCAGGCCCAGCAGCGCCCAGCCGCCCAGCAGCCGCAGGGCCGTACGCAGGCCAGAGCGGTCCCGCGCGGG
>NZ_JASNGB010000027.1 GCF_030271215.1 Deinococcus rhizophilus
GCCCACGTGCCCAGCCACGCCCCGCACGCGGCGGCCTATGCGCGGAAAGCGGCGGAGCTCAGCGCCGCAGCTTGCGGGCGGCCTCGTCGGGGGTGATCTCGCCGCGCTCGAGGCTCAGCAGCACCTCGCTCTGGGGGTCGGCGGGTTCGGGCTCGTAGCCGATGGCGCGGAGCAGGGTGTCGAAGCGGGCCCGCACGGTCGGGTAGCTCAGGCCCAGCACCCGCTCGACTTCCTTGAGGTTGCCGCGCACGCGGATGTACAGCCGCAGGAACTCCAGATTCTCGGGGGACAGGGTGGCGAACTCGTTGAGGTCGAAGACGCCGCGCACCGTCACGCCGCTGGTGGGAAAGCGCAGTTCGGTGACGAGCGGGGCTTCCGTCTCGTCGGGAAAGGGCAGGGGCAGGGGTCTGGACATGGGGTCAGGGTACGTGGGGAGAGGGGGGAGGCGGGGGAGGCCAGTGCCGCACCCCACCCTCTCCCCCGGCCCTCACTTCAGCGAGATTCGCACCGTGTTGCCCTCGCTGTCCTCGGCGTTGATCAGTTCGCCGGGGGGCGGGGCGGCCTCGAGCAGCAGTTGCAGCGCCTCCACGCTCAGGCCCGCGCGTTCCAGCGCCTGCTGGCCGTGGGCCGGAATCAGCTTGCCGAGGTGCGGCGCGAGGCTGACGGGCAGGTTCGCCGCGTACTCGTCGCCCTCGCTCGACTCGACCTCCACCCGCAGGATGCGCGGCGTGGCCGGGGAGGATGGACGGTGGGCCGGGCTGCCCCCCACCAGACTGCCGACCACCTCGCCCACGCCGCCCAGCGCCGCATTCACGCTGTCCATGATGTCCTCCACATCGACCCCGGCGGGGCCACGGCGCCCGCGCCCATCCCAGACCCAGTTGCCCGAGAACTGCGGCGAGCGGGGCGGCGGCGGCGGGGGCAGGTCGCGCACCCCGCGCAGCAGCAGCAGGTGTTCGGCCACCTGGGCGCTGTCCAGCTCGCCGCGCGAGAGCAGCGAGGCGACGAGTTCGCGGTCGGCGCCCGCGAGGGCCAGCCTGGAATTCAGGGCGGCCAGCAGCGGGGCGGCGTCCTCCAGCGTGAGCTTGCCCGCCCGCACGAGGTCGAGAATCCTCCGGACCTTTTCCCTCATCGTGAAACGCCCCCCTTCTGGATGACCGTGGTCTGGCAGGTGACCGGGCTCATGCGTTCACCGCCAAGCTGCCGCCCGCGACCTTGACCCGCAGGGAAGCGCCGCCGTCCCCCAGGACTCCGGTGTAGGTGTAGGTGGCGTACTGGCCGGACTTCTGGAGGGGAAAGCTGGCCTTGACGCTGCCCGCCGTGGCCTGGGCATTGAGGTTCACGCTGCTGCCCGGCTGAAGGTCGATGCGGGCGCTGCCGCCCGACACGCTCAGGGTGTGCTCGCCGCCCAGCAGCCGTGGACTCCAGGCCAGACTGCCCCCGGCCACCGTACCGACGAGGTCCCCCGTGTCGCCCAGCTGGGCGCTGCCGCCCGCGACCTTGAGGGCCGCAGGTCCGGCGATGTCCCCCGCCCGCAGGCTCCCGCCCCCGATGTGGGCCTGGAGGGTGGCGGCCCCGCCGAGACTCACGCTGCCCCCGCCAATGCGCAGGTGGGCGCTCCCGCGCAGTTCGGGCAGGCTCACGCTGCCCCCACCCACGCTGACCTGGGCGTCGTGCGGCTCAAACGGCACGGTCAGGATGGCGGAAAGGGTGCTCCAGCCGAAAAAGCGTTCATGGCCCTGCCGCCCCACCCGCCAGCCCCGGGGGGTCGCCTCCAGCGTCAGGCGGCCGTCCTCACTGGCGTTCAGGTGCGGCCCGGGCACCCGCCCGTCCACCACGACCCGCAGCGTGTAGCCCCCCACATCGAGAATCAGGTGCGGGGGGACCTGCTCCGGCGCCCAGACCGCAGGGACAGCGTCCGGCACCTCCGGGGCCGCCGGTTCGTCCCCGGCCTCCGGTTCCCCCAGCAGCTCCTGCCCCTCCTCGGGGGTGAGTTTGCCCTCGGCCACCAGACGCTCCACCTGTGCGCGAAAACCCTCGTTCGCCTGTTCATTCATATGCGCCTCCTTCCAGAGAATAGAAACACCCTCTTGCCTAAATGTCAAGTCAGGTTTTATAGCCTTGCAGTGATCGCCTGGGACCGTCAGGGAATGGATACCGTCTGAGACGTGAGTTTTGGCTTCCTGATCTGGTGGCCCAAGCGGGACGTCTGTACCCGGTCCAACCCTGCTTTGCGGCTTTGGCAACCCCGGCTTGCTATTCAGCTCTCGGGGCCTCTGCCCCGTATCCTCATCCCCATGACCAACCCCTCCCCTGCCCTGCCGGACCTCACGCCTGCCCAGCGCACCGAGGTGGAGCTGCTCGCGCGGGGCAAGGCGGAAAAGAGCCGGACCCTGCGCGACCTCGGCCAGCCGGAGACGCCGGAGGCCGCCCACGCGCTGCTGCTGCGGCTGGGGCTGTGGGACGAGGCGCGGACGCCCTACGCCGACCGCCTGGGCGCGGCGCTGCAAGACGTGGCGCTGCCGGTGCCCGATTTCGCCCCGGAACCCCGGCTGGACCTGACCCACCTGCCTGCCTTCGCCATCGACGACGAGGGCAACCGCGACCCCGACGACGCGGTGGGCCTCGAGGACCTCGGCGGGGGCCTGACCCGGCTGTGGGTTCACGTGGCGGACGTGGCCGCGCTCGTCCCGGCCGACAGCCCGCTCGACGAGGAGGCGCGGGCGCGGGGCGCGACCCTCTACCTCCCCGACCGCACGGTGGGGATGCTGCCGGACGGGGTGGTGGGGCGGGCGGGCCTGGGCCTGCACGGGACCTCGCCCGCCCTGTCCATCGCCCTGGACCTCGACGCCGACGGCAACGCCGACGCGGTGGACGTGCATCTGACCACCGTGCGGGTCACCCGGCTGACCTACCTGGGGGCACAGGAGCGGCTGGAGGCGGGCGAGGAACCCTTCGTCTCGCTGGCCCGCCTCGCCCGCGCCAGCCGCGAGCTGCGCGAGGGAGAAGGGGCGCTGTCCATCGACCTGCCCGAAGTGCGGGTCAAGGCCGACGCGGAGGGCGCCACCGTCTCGCCCCTGCCCAAGCCCGAGATGCGCTTCGTGGTGCAGGAATGCATGACGCTGGCGGGGTGGGGGGCAGCCATCTATGCCGACGACCACGCCATCGCGCTGCCCTTTGCCACCCAGGACGCGCCCACGCGGGAAGTGCGCGGCGAGACCCTGCCCGCGCAGTGGGCGCGGCGCAAGACGCTGGCCCGCACCCGTTTTCAGCCTGCGCCGGGGCCGCACCACGGGATGGGCCTCGACCTCTACGCGCAGGCGACCAGCCCGATGCGCCGTTACCTCGACCTGGTGGTGCATCAGCAGCTGCGGGCGCACCTGACGGGGGGGGAGGCCATGAACGGCAAGGCGGTCGCGGGGCGGGTCGCGCAGGCCGGGATGAACGCCGACGCCACCCGGCACGCCGAGCGCCTCAGCCGCAGGCACCACACCCTGCGCTTGATCGCCGCGCAGCCGGAGCGCGAGTGGGACGCCGTGGTCGTGGACCGCCGGGGACCGCAGGCCACGCTGCTGATTCCGGACCTGGCCTTCGACGTGCCGGTCAGCACCCCCGCCGCTCCGGGCACGGCGCTGAAGGTGCGGCTGGAGGGCGTGAATCTGCCCGCGCTGAGCGTGCGGGCGCGGATCGTCGGGTAGGGGCCAGACGCGCTCCGGCCCTGCCGTTGGTGGGATTTGACCCAGTTCAAGCAACGCCGGTTGCACCGCCGAATCTGCTTCATCTTTCATTCATCTGCCCGGGGGCATGTCTACACTCAGGCCCATGAACGGCGCCCAGACCGACATCGTGTCCCTCCGGATGAGCCATTGCCGAGCCGAACACGCTGCTTCCGGAGCGCAGTACCACCTCGCCGTGCTGCACTACCGCGAGTGTTTGGAGGCTGCCGAGCGCCGCGAGGACTGCCGCGCCGTGGAGTTCTTCGCGCTCAAACTGGCCGAGTGCTACGGCGCCATGGGCCTGCCCGAGAAGGCCCGGCACTTCCGTGCGCTCGCCTGCACAGAAAGCGGGCCGCTGCTGGGCTGAGGGCCAGCCCCCCCTCAGGTCGCCCCGGCACACTGCGGCCCATACGCCGCCTGCTGTCTGCCCTCCTCCTGGCCCTCGTGGGCACGGCGGGTGCCGCCACCCTCCAGCTTCGGCCGGGGCAAGCGGGGCGGTTGGGGGGGTTCACCCTGACCGTGCTGCGGGTGCAGGACAGCCGCTGCCGCCCGAACGTGCAGTGCATATAGGCAGGCGAGCTGCAAGCGCCTGTGCTCGTACGCCGGGAAGACCGACTCGCGCTGTTGCGCATGACGCTGCCGGAGCTGCGGGTCACGTCGGCCATTGACGGCTGGTTGCTTTCCGTGCGGCTGCGGGCGGCGACCTCCGAGCGGCTGCCGCGCCCGACCTTCACCGACGGTCCGTCCTGACGCACCGCCGATGTGCGGTCCCATGACACCTGGGCCCGCCCTAGGCTGGGAATGTGAATAAACTCCTGATGTGCGGCGGCCTGCTGGCCCTGGCTTTCGGCGTGGCGCAGGCGGCGCCGACGACTTACTTCGGCGTGCGGCTCTCGGTAGATACGCCGCTGGACTTCGGCGTGGGCGTGCAGGCCACCTACGACGCCGAGCGGTACGCGCTGCGGGGGGGCGTGGACGCCCGCAGTCTGGTGGGCTACACCCTGGGCTTCGGGGCAGACGTGGGCGTGCTGTTTCCGCTCGTGGGCACGCCGAACACGGCGAGCCGGGTGCAGGCCGGGGCCGGACTGGGCCTGGAGCGGCACAACGGCGTCCTGACGGTGGTGCGGCCCCACCTGCTGCTGAACGGGGAAGTGCGGGTGGCCCGCTCGGTGACAGCCTTCGCGGAGGGCAGCCTGGGCTACAGCTTCCTGCTGCCCGGCGAGGGCGAGGGCCTGAATCTCTTCTCTCCGGGGCTGCGGGTGGGCCTGAACTTCCGCTGAGGAACGGTCGCTGAGGCCCAGCCTCCCCGGCCGGGTCTGCTCTAATACCCGCCATGCAGCACTTCTCCCCCGAAGACCCCACCCCGCGCGACCTGGGCTTTGCCATGCCGCCCGAGTGGGCCGAACACGCCGCGACGTGGATGAGCTGGCCGCAAGGCGACGAGCTGTGGTTCGGCCACCTCGCCGGGGTGCGGGAGGACTACGCCGAACTGGTGCGCACCATCGCCCGCTTCGAGCCCGTGCATCTGCTGGTCCGCGACGAGGAGAGCGAGGCGGACGCGCAGGGGCGGCTGGCCGGGGCTGATGTCACCCCCTTCCCGGTCACACTGCACCGGGTGCCCCTCGACGACTCGTGGATCAGGGACAACGGCCCGATCTTCGTGCAGGACGGCCAGGGCCGCGTCTCGCTGGTGAACTGGCGGTTCAACTCGTGGGGCGGCAAGTTCGAGTGGGAGAACGACGACCGGATTCCGGAGCACGTCGCCGCCCACCTGGGACTCGCCCACTGGGACCGCCCCGAGGTGCTGGAGGGCGGCGGCATCGAGGTCAATGGGGCGGGCGTGGGCCTGACCACGCGCTCGTGCCTGCTCACCGACACGCGCAATCCCGGCCTGACCGAGGCTGACTACGCCGCGCTGCTGCGCGACACGCTGGGCATCGAGCGGCTGCTGTGGCTCGACGGCGGCCTGGAAAACGACCACACCGACGGCCACATCGACACCATCACCCGCTTCGTGGATGAGCGGACGGTTGTCACCAGCGTGACCCAGGACGAGACAGACCCCAACTTTGCCGTCATGGCGAAAAATCTGGCCGAGCTGCGCGGGATGACGGACCTGAACGGCGAGCCCTTCCGCGTCGTGGAGCTGCCCCTGCCCGCCGAGCGGCTGGAGGGGGCCGAGGGGAGGTTGCCGCCCACCTACGCGAACTTCTATATCGGCAACGGCTTCGTGGCCGTGCCCATGTACGGCGATCCCAACGACGCGCGGGCGCTGGAGGTGCTGCGGCCCCTCTTTCCGGACCGTGAGGTGCTTGGTCTGCCCAGCCGCCACATCATCGAGGGCGGCGGCTCCTTCCATTGCCTGACCCAGCAGCAGCCCGCCGGAACGCTGTGGACGGGCGAGTAATCCCACTGGGAGACGGCTACGAGGCGCGTCCGGTCAGCCTGGAAACCTACCGGGACGCCTGCGCCCGGCTGGAGGGCCGCATCTTCGGGGAGAACTGGGGCTACGCCTTCGGCCCGCCCACCAAGGCCCCGCCGCCGCTGGGCGAGACGTTCCAGTGGGGCCTCTACCACGGCGGGGAGCTGATCGGCTGGCACCACGCCCACGGGCAAGACGAGCGCACGGTCTCCATGGCCGACACCGGGATTCTGCCCGGGCATCAGGGACGCGGGTTGTACACCCGGCTGCTGCCGCACGTGCTGGACGTGTACCGGGAGGCCGGATACACCCTCGTCACCAGCCGCCACCGAGCGACGAACAACCGCGTCATCGTGCCCAAGTTGCGGGCCGGATTCCTCGTGCAGGGCCTGAACCTGTACGAGGGCGGGCTGAACGTGGCCCTCACGCTGAGTCTGGACGACGTATACCGGAACGCGATGCACGTCCGCAGCGGCCTGCGGCAGGCGGACGGGGAAACGGCGCGGCGGCTGGGGCTGGACGTGGTGGAGTCGCGGCGGGCCGGGCCAGTCGCGGTGCCGTCTGTCCCGCTGCCACCGGCGGACGGGCCAGCCTTCGACCTCGGGCGGGGGTACGCGGCCCATCCCGTTTCCAGCCGGACCTACCGCGAGGTGTACGCCCGGCTGGAAGACGCCGCCTACGACACCGGGAGCTTCGACTGGGCCGACACGCCCCGGCTGGTCCGGCCCGAGGCCCCCGCCCTCGCCTGGCTGATCGCACGCGGCGGCGAGGTGGTCGGCTGGCACTCGGCACGCGGCTGGGACGAACGCACCGTGTATATGAGCAACACGGCGCTGCTGCCCGCCCACCGGGGCCAGGGCCTGTATACCCGGCTGCTGCCGCACCTGCTGAACACCTTCCGCGCGGCAGGCTACACGCTGGTCCGCAGCCACCACCACGCCACCAACAACGCGGTCATCGTGCCCAAACTCCGCGCGGGCTTCCGGATTCAGGGGCTGGAGGTCAACCACCACGGCCTGATGGCGGTCCTGATCCACTCCTTCGACGACGTGTACCGCGAGTACATGGACGTTCGCAGCGGGCTGACCCGGCCCGTGGGCGAGGTGGCACGGCGGCTGGGCCTGACCCTGGGCGATGAGAGCAGTTGACACGAGAAGGGTCATGCCGAGGGCCAGCGAAGCCTCCCTGAGTCCCGCCCACGAGACCCTTCGCTGCGCTCAGGGTGACCACGTTCCTCTGTCAGGGGCTTCAGGCCTTGTTCGCCGGACGGTTCTTCGCCCGCTTGATCGTCGCTATTCCGGCCCCGCTGCCCAGCACCTCGCGGTAGAGGGTCCACCACCGGCGGGCCGTCTCCGGGTCACGGGCGAGGTTCTCGAAGCGGTAGTAGGCGGCGCTCCCGTCCGGCAGGACGAAGGTGGGGGTGCCGAACACGCCGATGTCGGCGGCTTCCGCGAGGTCCCCGCGCAGGCTGGCCCGCAGGCCGGACTCGTCCTGACGGTCACTCGCCCAGCGGTCCATATCCAGGCCCGCCTCCCCGGCCGCCTGAACGAAGGTGGCCTCCTCCAGCGGCCTTTTCCCGTCGTGGTGGGCGCGGAACAGCGCGAGGGTGTAGGCCCACGCCTGCTCCTCTCCCTGACGGGCGGCGGCCTGCGCGGCGAGGAACGCGGGCAGGCCAGAGCGCTGAAAGCGGTCGCCCTCGCCCAGCGGTTGATCGGTCAGCCACCAGACGGGCGTGGCCTGCCCGGCGTTTTCCGGGTGGTTGCCCTGGGTCAGCGAGAAGTGGCGCACCCTGAAGGCTTCACCCCCCTCGCGCAGCACGGCGGCCAGTTCCACGCCGCGCCAGGCGTAAGGGCACAGGAAATCGACGTAGACCTCGGTGGTGCCGGAGGGGGAAGCGGTCATGCGGGCACGCTAACACGCCCCCCTGGACTCCCCGGTGAACCCGCCCCCCTTCACCCTGCGCCGCACGCGGGCCGGGTACGCTGGGGCCATGACCCGCACCCCCGACACCGTCCGGCTCGCCGTCGTGCAGATGCACATGACTGACCAGCTTGAGGACAATCTCCGCCGCGCCGAGCAGCATGTCCGGGAGGCCGCCCGGCAGGGGGCCAATGTCGTGCTGCTGCCCGAACTGTTCGAGAACCTGTATTTTTGCCAGGTCGAGCGCGAGGACTACTTCTCGCTGGCGCACCCGCTGGACGGTCACCCCTTCGTGGGGCGCTTTCAGAATCTGGCGCAGGAACTCGGCGTGGTGCTGCCGCTCTCGTACTTCGAGCGGGCGGGGCAGGCGCATTACAACAGCCTCGTGTGCATCGACGCCGACGGCTCGCTGCTGGGCAACTACCGCAAGACCCATATCCCCGACGGCCCCGGCTACGAGGAAAAGTACTACTTCGCCACCGGGGACACCGGCTTCAAGGTCTGGCCGACCCGCTTCGGGCGCGTGGGCGTGGGCATCTGCTGGGACCAGTGGTACCCGGAGACCGCCCGCGCGATGATGCTGATGAACGCCGACTTCCTGCTCTACCCCACCGCCATCGGCAGTGAGCCCGCCGAGGTCGAGACCCCCAACACCTACCAGATGTGGCAGCGGGCGATGGTGGGGCACGCGGTGAGCAACTCGACCTACGTGGGGTCTTCCAACCGCATCGGCACCGAGCGGGTGGGCGAGCTGGAGCAGACCTACTACGGGCACTCCTTTATCAGCGACTACACGGGTGAGATCGTGGCGGAACTCGGGGAAACCGAGGAAGGGCCGCTGACCCACGACCTCAACCTGACCGAGGCCCGCAAGTTCCGCGCCGGGATGGGCTTTTTCCGCGACCGCCGCCCGGAGCTGTACGGCGTGCTGATGACGACGGACGGGGTGACGCGGCGGGACTGAGGCCCAGCGCCCTTACCCTGGGCGGATGTCCGACCGTCCCCATTCGCGCGAGTGGTATGCCCGCCTGGCCCGCGAGCTGGGCGGGTACCGTCATGGCTGGACCCGCGAGCTGGACGGCCCCGACCCCGAGCTGACCTTCGACGTGCTGCTGGCCGAGCAGCTGGGGCCGGGGGTGCGGGTGTTGGAGGCAGGCTGCGGCCACGGCCCCGATGCGGCCCGCTTCGGGGGTGAGGTCGGGCGCTGGGTGGCCTATGACTCGGGGCCGGAACTGCTGGAGCAGGCCCGAGCGAACGCCCCCCACGCCGACTTCCACCTCTGGAACGGCAAGGGAACGGTGCCCGACCCCCTGCGCGGCCCCTTCGACCTGATCGTGTCGCGGCGGGGGCCGACGGGGGTGATCCTGCGGCTGCCCGAACTCGCCGCGCCGGGTGCCCACTTTCTGTACGTGGGGCCGAGGCTGGACGTGCCTCAGGTGCCCGAACGCCTGCACGCCGTTGACTGGGACATTCTGGGCGAGTGGCGCGTGTCTGTGCAGGCCTGGGCACCCACCTGGGAAGCCTGGGTGACCCGCTGCGAGTGGATGGGGGAGGAGGCGAGGCTGGAGGACTGGCAGGAACGGGCCACCCCACGCGGCCTGAGCTACCGCGAGGAACGCTACGTGGTGCTCGCCGGGGCGCCGTAACTCGCCCCCGTGAACGTCAACCCCTGCGCGGGCACGTTCGCCCCGGCCCGCCCCCGCTCGCGCCCGGCGAGGATGGGGGGCACGTCTTCCCCACGCAGCTTGCCCTGCCCCACGAGGAGCAGCGTGCCCACCAGCCCCCGGACCATGTGGCGCAGAAAACTCTCGCCCGCGACGTGGACCTCCCAGACCTGCCCGCCGTGGACCGTGGGACCAGGCCGGACCACGAGCGCCCGCAGCTCGCGTACCGTCTGGCGGTCCTCCTGGGTGGCGAAGGCGGCAAAGTCGTGGGTGCCGATCAGGGAGAGGGCGGCGGCATTCATCGCCGGTACGTCCAGCGGCCCCGGCACGTGCAGCGTCCGGCCCGCCCACAGCGGATGGCGCTGGGGCGCGTGCAGCAGCCGGTAGCTGTAGCGCCGCTCGGTGCAGGAGAAACGGGCGTGGAAGCCGGGCGGGGCCTCGTCCGCCTCCAGCACGGCCACGCTCTCTGGAAGGTGGGCGTTGAGGGCGCGGGCCAGTTTCTCGGTCGGGACGCGGAAGCCCCCCGGCACGTCGGTGTGCGCGGGCATCGCCTCCGCGTGGACCCCGGCGTCGGTGCGCCCGGCAGCGACCGGGCGGGCGGCGTCCGTGGCTCCCAGCCGGGCAAAGGCCGCGTGGACCGTGTCCTGCACGCTGGGCGCGTGGGGCTGAGACTGCCACCCGGCAAAGCCTGCACCGTCCCAGGCCAGCAGCAATCGCAGTCGCCGGAAGCCGGGGGGCGGGGCGTAGGAGGGGACTGACATGGCCGCAAGGTAACGCGGGGCGGGATTGTTCACATCCGGCCCCCATCCCCACCATTACACTAAGTGCCGTGAACCCCACTCTCATCCGGCGCTTCTCTGGCCCGGCGACGCGGCGCCTGCTGGCTGCCGCCGCCCTCCTGCTGCCTGGCCTCCTGCCTGGGGGCGCGGCGGAGGCGGCGGGGAGTTACCGGGTCAAGGCGGGCGACAACCTCACGGTGATCGCGGGGCGGGCCGGGGTGAGCGTCTCGGCGCTGAAGTCGGCCAACCCGGCCTTGCGGAACGCGAACTACGTGCGGGCCGGGCAAGTGCTGAGGATTCCCGACCGGGTGCTGGCGGGACGCACCCACCGGGTCAGGGGCGGCGAGAACCTCAGCGTGATCGCGCGGCGCTACGGGATCAGTCTCGCGCGGCTGCTGGGGGCCAACCCGGCCTACCGGGGCGGCAGGGTGCTGCGGGTGGGCGCGGCGGTCAGGATTCCCCCGCGCACGGTGGCCTCGCGCCTGCAGGCGACCCCGGCCCGGGCGGGCGGCGCGGTGGTGCGGTCGGCGTCGGTGCGGGTCAACGCCGCGCCCGCTTCCTCGCGCGGGTGGCTGTGGCCGGTGGCGGGGTATGCGGGCATCAGCAGCGACTTTGGTCAGCGCGTGCTGGACGGCGAGCGCGAGATGCACTACGGGGTGGACATCCTCGCCCCGCACGGCTCCCCGGTGCGGGCCGCCCGCTCGGGCCGGGTGCTGGAGTCGCGGGCCGACTTCAAGCGCGGCTGGGGCTGGACGGTCGTGCTGGAGCACGAGGGCGGCTGGATCACCCGCTACGCGCACCTCAGCGCCAACCTCGTGCGGGCGGGCGAGACGGTCGCGCAGGGGCAGGTCATCGGGCGGGTGGGCAATACGGGCCGCAGCACGGGCACCCACCTGCACTACGGCACCTACCTGCGCTGGAATCCCAAGGACCCCCTGAGTCTCTACGAGTGAGCGCCCCCCCTGCCCCGCTGCGGGTCCATTACGCCGAGGCGAAGGGCGACACCGCCGAACGCGACCTCGCCGCGTGGCTGGGCACGCTGCCGGAGCAGCCGGGCTTCCTGGGCGCTGAACTGCTGACCAGCCCGGCGCAACCCGGCCTGGCCCTCGTCGCCAGCCGCTGGTCGGGTGAGGTGCCGCCGCTGACAGTGCCGGACGGGGCGCGGGCCTGGGAGTTCGAGGTGCGGCGCAGCCGGGGGCACGGCGGCAGACCGGGCTAGACCCCCGGCACGTACCCCCCCACCTCGCCGAGCAGGTCCCGCGCCGTCAGGTCCAGCCGCACCGGCGTCACGCTGATGAATCCGGCCGCCACCGCCCCGTAGTCGGTGGCGGGGTCGTCGGCGTCGGGAGCGGTGCTCTGGCCCGCGACCCAGTGGTATTCGCGGCCCTCGGGGTCCTGCCGGGTCACGATAGAATCCTCCCAGCGGTGTTCGCCCACCCGGGTGACCCGCACCCCGCGCGGCGTGCCCGCCGGAAAGTTGACGTTGAGCAGCACGCGGGGCGGCAGTCCACGCGCCAGTACCTCGCGGGCCAGCCGCGCGGCGTAGGCCGCTCCCGCCGCGAAGCCGTACTCGCCGTCTCCATTCGCCCGCGCACTGAACGCGACCGACGGCAGCCCCAGCGCCAGCCCCTCGATGGCCGCCGCGACGGTGCCCGAGTGGGTCAGGTCGTCGCCCAGGTTCGGCCCCACGTTGATCCCGCTGACCACCAGATCGGGCCGCCCCAGCAGGTGCACCCCCAGCACCACGCAGTCGGCGGGGGTACCGTCCACCCGGTAGGCGGGCAGGGCCCCGAAGCCTGCCGAGGCCGTGTGCTTGAAGCGCAGCGGGCGCCGGATGGTGATGCCGTGCCCCACCGCCGACTGCTCCACGTCGGGCGCGACCACCACCACGTCGCCCACTTCCGCGAGTGCGAGCGCCAGCGCCTTGATGCCGGGCGAAAAGATGCCGTCGTCGTTGGCGACCAGGATCCGGGGCCGGGGGGAAGGAGACAGGCCAGTCATGAACCGCAGGCTAGCGCGGCCCCGCCTCCCTTCCAGGGTGCTCCTCCCATCTTGAGCGCCTGTTGAGGAGATGCAGATCTGGCCCCCGAAAGGACTCAAGCCGTCTTAAGGAGCGGGGCGCAGGTGTGCGGCCCTCTGGCTCCGGCAACCCGCTAACATGAGTCTCAGTTATGCGTTTGCTCAAGCTCCTCACCCTGATCTGGCCCACCTGTGCTCAGGGGGGGGTGCGGCCATGAGCCGTCCCCTGCGCCTGCTGCTCGTCGACGACAGCCTGATAGACCGCCACCTCGCCGAGGAGGTGTTCGCGGAATACGCGCACCTGTGCCAGGTCACGACCGTGGGCAGCGGGCAGGAGGCGCTGGCCCACCTGCGGACGCCCGGGACCGCCCTGCCCGACGTGGTGCTGCTGGACGTGAATATGCCGGGCATGTCGGGCTTCGAGGTGCTGGAGGCGCTGAAGACCGATCCCCGGCTGGTGCAGATCCCGGTGGTGATGCTGACCACTTCCAACCACGACCACGACATCACCCGCGCCTACACGCTGCACGCGAGTTCCTACCTGATCAAGTCGCTGAGTTTTCAGGAGTTCATGGCGCAGGTCGAGGGCTTTCTGGAGTTCTGGACCCGCGCCCGGCTGACAAGCTGGCCCGACGCGGTGTCCTGATACGGACTCCGATGGAATCGTTTACGAGGTGATTCAATCCGAGCGGATGCGAGACGGAGAAACGACGGGTCCCGGAAGTAAAGGAATTGGACGGAACCCGTATGGCAGGAATTCCGACCCGGCAGTGTCCGTCACGGCTCAGTCCGGACCGTCGGTGCAGCCAGAGCGAGCACGAGCAGACGGGGGCAGGAACCGGCGCCCACGGAGCCGCCGCCGGATACCCCGTATTCTGACCGCATGTTTCCTGTGCCCCCCGTCTGCTCCCCGGACCTGGCCGCCTGTTCCAGTGGGGGCGGCGGACCATGAGGGGCGCGGGTTTCAACCTGCTGCTGGGGCTGGTCTGGGCGCTCTTTCTGGGCGAGGTCAGCCTGCGGACGCTGGCGCTGGGCTGGGTGATCGGGTTCCTGATCCTGACGCTGTTTCGCCGCTCCCTGGGAGTGACGGCCTACACCCGCGGCATCGGAGCCACCGCCGGACTGATCGTCTCCTTTCTGGCCGAGCTGGTGCGGGCGAACATCCACATGGCGCTGATGGCCCTGCATCCCCGCCCCCGCCTCAATCCGATGATCGTGGAGGTTCCCCTGCGCCTTCAGGGCGACCTGCCCCTCACGCTGCTGGCGTCCCTGACGGGGCTGCTGCCGGGTACGGTCGCGCTGGCCTTCTCGCCCGACCGGGGCTCGCTCTACGTCCACGCGCTGGGGATGAACAGCGCCCAGGCCGCCCGCCAGAGCGTGAGGCAGATGGAACGCCACCTGCTGCGGGTGGTGGGGGGGGACTAGGGAATCTGGATGAACAGGCCAGCACGGCTGACCCGGACTCCGGAGCAGTCCCTCCCCCGGCCTCCTACTCGCTGCCGCCCCCGGCAGGCACCTTGCCCTCGGCCTTGGCCTCGGTGGCCTGCTTGGCGATCTCCACGTCCTCCTCGTCGATGTGCCGCTGCTCGCTGTCGCGCTCGAAGAGGTCGCGCCGCGCCTTGAGCTTGGAGCCGGGTTGCTGCAGGTCGCTGCCACTGCCCTTGTGAACCTGCTGGAACAGCACCAGCGCCCCGCCCGCCAGCGCGAGCGACCCGGCGAAGTACAGCGTCTCGACCGGCTCCTCCCAGCGGATGAAGTGCTCCAGGAAGGTCACGCCCAGAATCACGATCACCACCGACACGACCTTCTGCTCGAGGTCGGACAGGCTCTCGACCCCCAGCGCCGACGTGAGGTTGAGCGGCTTGATGAACAGCGAGTACAGCCCCACGCCGATCAGGTAGAACACCACCGCCTTGAGCATGGTGCCCACGACCTCCAGAAACTCGACGGCGAGCGTGCCCGACTGGCTGTCGATGCCCTGGGTAAACATCTCGCGCCAGGTCTGGTAGATGGTGTTCAGCGCCAGGATGGTTCCCTGCAGGAAGAGGCTGAAGGCCACGAGCAGCACGGCGATCACTGCGATCAGGACCACGAAGCGGGTGCGGCCGATCAGTTCGCTGAACCACTCGCGCCGGGAGGGTTCGCCTTGGGGCGGGCTGGAGGGGCGGGGCCGGGTCACCCGTTCATCTTGAGGGGTCCGGGGGCGCCGTCCTGTAGCCGCGCCAGAAGACAGCCTTCATGGAGGCCAGGACAGCACGCCAAGGGGGCAGAGCCACGTGGACTCTGCCCCCCTGATTCCGACCGACGGCGTTACTCGACCGTCACACTCTTGGCGAGGTTGCGCGGCTTGTCCACGTCCTTGCCCAGATAGCTGGCCGTGAAGTAGCTCAGCAGTTGCAGGGCGACCGCGTTCACCACCGGGCTGACCATCTCGTGGGCGCGGGGCACGTACAGCACGTCGTCGGCGTGCTGCGCGTTCTCGGTGTCGCCGTCGCTGAGCAGGGCGATCACCTTGCCGGAGCGGGCGCGGACCTCCTGCACGTTGGAGATGGTCTTTTCGAGCAGGTGGCTCTCGGTGGCGATCACCACGACCGGCAGGTTCGAGTCGATCAGGGCGATGGGGCCGTGCTTCATCTCGCCCGCCGCGTAGCCCTCGGCGTGGATGTAGCTGATCTCCTTGAGCTTCAGGGCGCCCTCGAAGGCGGTCGGCGCGTTCACGCCGCGTCCCAGGAAGAGGTAGTCGCGGGCCTGCGCGTACTTCTCGGCGACCCGCTTGATCTCGGCGACGCGGGCGGGATTCAGCGCCTCCTCAACCAGACGCGGCAGCTCGCGGGTGGCGTGCAGCAGGTCCTGCGCCTGCGTGTCGCTGAGGGTGCCGCGGGCGCGGCCCAGCCAGAGAGAGAGCATCACGAACGCGCCCACCATCGACGTGTACGCCTTGGTGCTCGCCACCCCGATCTCCGGCCCGGCGTGGATGTACAGCGTGTCGTCGAGTTCGCGGGTCATGCTGCTGCCCTTGGCGTTGATCACGCCCAGGGTCTTGGCTCCGCCCTTCTTCGCCTCGCGCAACGCTTCGAGGGTGTCGATGGTCTCGCCCGACTGGCTCACCACGATGGCGAGGGTGTTCTCGCTGACCAGCGGATTGCGGTAGCGGTACTCGGAAGCCACGTCCACCTCGACCGGAATCCGCGCGAGCTGCTCGATCAGGTACTCGCCCACCAGCCCGGCGTAGTACGCGGTGCCGCAGGCGATGATCGAGATGCGCTTGAACGAGGCAGGATCGAGCCCGATGTCGAGGTTCACCTCGCCCGTCCCGTCGTGCAGGCGGCCGATCAGGGTGTTCGTCAGGGCGGTGGGCTGCTCGTAGATCTCCTTGAGCATGTAGGTGTCGAAGCCGCCCTTTTCCGCCGCCTCCGCGTCCCAGTCGATGCGGTCGATGGGGCGCTCCTGCGGGTTCCCGGTCAGGTCGGTGATGCGGTAGCCGTCGTCGCTGAGCACGACCATGTCGCCGTCGTGCAGGAAGACCATGTCGCGGGTGTAGGCCAGCAGCGCGGGCACGTCGGACGCCAGGAACATCTCGCCCTCGCCCACGCCCATCACCAGCGGGCTGACGGTGCGGGCCGCCACGATCTCGCGGTGGTCCACGTGCGTGACCACGATCCCGTAGGCACCGCGCACCTGCCCCAGTGCCGTCCGCACCGCGCCCTCCAGGTCGCCGCTGTACGCCTCCTCGATCAGGTGGGCGAGCACTTCGGAGTCGGTCTCGGACTTGAAGGTGTGCCCGCGCTCGATCAACCCGGCCTTCAGCGAGAGGTAGTTCTCGATGATCCCGTTGTGGATGATCACGATGCGCCCGTCCTCGGTGGCGTGGGGGTGCGCGTTCGTGTCGTTGGGCAGGCCGTGGGTGGCCCAGCGGGTGTGCCCGATGCCCAGGGTGCCGGGCAAGGGCGCGTGCTCCAGCTCCCCGCTGAGATTGGCGAGTTTCCCGGCCTTTTTCTTCACCTCAATCTGGCCGCCGTCCGCGATCGCCACGCCCGCGCTGTCATAGCCCCGGTATTCCAGCTTGGCGAGCCCCGAGATCAGCACGTCCTGCGCCTGCCGCCCACCGATATATCCGACGATTCCGCACATGAGAACTCCTTTACCCGCGCCCGGCAGGAAGCCAGGGCGGGCAGTGTCTGGGTTGGATTGACTTCGCACTGCGCGGCCTTATCCCTGCGTCGCCGCAGAAGCTTATCGCCGCGCTTCACCGCAGATCGCGGCCGGGTAGGCCCATGCCGGGGCCTGGAGGCATCCGCAGAAATGCTCGCTGACCTCCACCTCGTCTTCTGCCCCTCGATGAGAAGAGACTGACCTTGCGCTGCCCTGTTGGGGTGAGCCGGACACGGATGGCCCGGAGTGAAGATAGCACCTCCCCTTCCGGTGAGTGCTTTACACACATCACTCACCGGAAGGGGAGGGGGAACGGTCGGGAAGGCCTACGTCGCCGCGCCCACCGGCACCCGCTCCAGCGCTCCCAGCACGTCCGCGATCAGGTCCGTCTCGTCCTCGATGCCCACCGAGAGGCGCACCAGGCCCTCTGTCACGCCCTGCCGCATCAGCGTTTCCTCGCCCAGCAGTTGGTGGGTGGTGCTGGCCGGGTGGCACGACAGGCTCTCCACGTCCCCGAGGCTGACCGCCTGGGTAAAGAGCTGGAGGTTGTTCAGGAAGGCAAAGGCCGCCTCCCGGGTGCCCAGGTCGAGGCTGAGCAGGCCGCCAAAAGCCCGCATCTGCCGCGCCGCGACCGCGTGGCCGGGGTGGGTGGGAAGGCCGGGGTAGTGCAGGGCCTTCAGGGCGGGGTGGCCCTGGAGCGCCCCCGCCAGCGCCGCCGTATTCGCGCAGTGGGCTTCCATCCTGAGCGGCAGGGTCTTGAGGCCGCGCAGCAGCAGGTACGCTTCGAATGCCCCGAGCACCGAGCCGACATGCCGCAGCCCGTGCAGCCGCAACTCGGTCACGAGGTCGGCCGCTCCCACGACCACGCCCGCCACCACGTCCCCGTGCCCGCCCAGGTACTTGGTCGCCGAGTGCATCACCAGGTCGGCGCCGTGCTCCAGCGGCCGGGTCAGGTACGGGGTGGCGAAGGTGTTGTCCACCACGACGAGCGCCCCCGCCGCGTGCGCGACCGCCGAGGCCGCCGCGAGGTCCACGACCTTCAGGGTGGGGTTGGTGGGCGTCTCCAGCCAGACCAGCCGGGTGCGCTCACTCACCACGCCGCGCAGCGCCTCCACGTCCGCCGCCTCGTGGACGGTGACCCCGAAATTGCCCAGGATGTCGCGCAGCAGCCCCTCTGTGCCGCCGTACAGCGGTCCCACGAAGGCCACCTCGTCCCCGGTCCCCAGCAGCGTCAGGGCCACCGCACTCGCCGCGCCCATGCCGCTGCCAAAGGCGACGGCGGCCTCGGCCCCCTCCAGGCTGGCGACCTTCTCCTCGAAGGCGGTCACGGTGGGATTGGAGAGCCGCGAGTAGAAATATCCCGGTTCCTCGCCCGCAAAGAGCCGCCCCCCGCGCTCGGCACTGCCGTAGCCGAAGGTGGAGGTCGCGTAGATGGGCACCGCGTGGGCGCCTGTCACGGGGTCGAGACCATGCCCCGCGTGGACGGCACGGGTGCGGAATCCGGCGGGCCGGTCGGATTGTGTAGACATGGCAAGAGTCTAGGGCACGGGGGCAGGCGGTGATTTAAGGCAGCGCCGCGTGAGCTCTCCCTCCGCCCCCTCCGGGGGCACCTCCCCTGAAAAGGGAGGCTTTGGTGGAGAGCGTTCCTCCAGTTTCGTGCGCTTCGGGGCTCCCTTTTAAAAGGCCCCCTTTGAGGGGAGCTGTCAGCGGTGGCTGCCGGAGGGGTGTTCCCGCTCCCCCTCACCCCTCCGGCAGCCGCCGCACCGGGAGCCGCGCCCAGCCCCGGCGCGAGAGCCAGCGCAGCAGCAGCACGGCCCCGGCGCCGCTGAGCTGCGCCTGAAAGGGGGTGACGTGCGGAGACACGAGGTAGACGGTGAGTGCTCCGGCAGCGGCGGCGGTCGCGTACAGCTGGTCGCGGCGGTACATCACCTCGGGGACCTCGTTGGCAATCAGGTCGNGCGCAGCAGCAGCACGGCCCCGGCGCCGCTGAGCTGCGCCTGAAAGGGGGTGACGTGCGGAGACACGAGGTAGACGGTGAGTGCTCCGGCAGCGGCGGCGGTCGCGTACAGCTGGTCGCGGCGGTACATCACCTCGGGGACCTCGTTGGCAATCAGGTCGCGGATGATGCCGCCCCCCACCCCGCTGAGCATCCCCGCGAAAATGACCCCCAGTGGCCCCAGCCCGGCGGCGATGGCCCCCAGCGCCCCCGACGCGGCGAACAGGCTCAGCCCCACCGAGTCGAACACGCTCAGCGCCTTCTCGAAGCGGGCCAGCCGCTCGCCGAACCCGAAGGCGGTCACCGATCCCGCCAGCGCCACCCACAGGTACGTCTCGTCGCGCAGAAAGAGGGGCAGCGCCTGCCCGGTGAGGGTGTCGCGAATCGCGCCGCCGCCCACTGCCGTCACGCATCCCAGCACCAGCACCCCGAACAGGTCGAACCGTTTGCGCACCGCCAGCAGCGCTCCCGACAGGCTGAAGGCCAGGATGCCGGTGAGGTCCAGCACCCGCAGGCCCGTTTCCAGGGTGGCCGGGGAAATGGGCGGCAACGCGAGTTCTGGCACCATCACGCGCCATGCTACGGGAGACGCGGGCAGGATGGACGGCGGCCCCGCAGCGCGTGCTATACTCCCGGCTGTTGTCTCGCGCCTGGCCGCGTCCCCGGTCCGGCCAGGCCGAAGAGATGGCCCCGGCGCGTTCCCCCAGTCCCCCCAGCGCCGAGTGGCGAGAGCGAGGAGAAACATCATGGCGAAGCATCCCGTCCCCAAGAAGAAGACCAGCAAGAGCAAGCGCGACATGCGCCGCAGCCACCACGCCCTGGTGGCCCCCAACCTTGTCGAGTGCCCCCAGTGCCACGCCAAGAAGCTCCAGCACCACATCTGCCCCAGCTGCGGCGCCTACAACGGCCGTCAGGTCCTCGCGGTCTGAGCAGCAGGAGGTGAGAGAGGCTCCCCTGGTGGGAGCCTTTTTTCATGGCCTGTCGCTTGCGGTCTGTCGCTTATGGCATGCGGCTTGCCGAGGGGCAGGCATCTCCTCGCCACGCGCTGCGAGCCACGCGCCCCTTACCCCCGGTCCCCCACGTGGATCGCCGCGATGCCGAAGGTCAGCAATCGGTAGCGGGTGCGGAAGCCCGTCGCGTGCATCAGCCCGGCGAGCCGCCCGGGGTCGGGAAAGGCCAGCACGCTCTCGGGGAGGTAGGTGTAGGCGCCCGCGTTGCCGCTGACGAGCGCCCCCACGCGCGGAAGAATCTGCCGGAAATAGAAGCGGAACAGCGCTCCGAAGAGGCCCGGACGGGGCGGCGGAAACTCCAGGATGACCAGCCGTCCGCCCGGCGTCAGCACCCGCCACAGCTCGGAGAGGCCCCGCGCGTAGTCGGCAAAGTTGCGGAAGCCGAACGCGCAGGTCACCGCGTCGAAGGAACCGTCGGGGTACGGGAGGTTCAGGGCGTCGCCCTCCTCCAGCCGCAGGTCGAGGTGCCGTCCCCTGGCCTTCTCCCGGGCGATCTCCAGCATCTCGGGGACGAAGTCGCTGCCCACGACCTCGGCCTGCGGAGCGCGGGCCTTGAGCTCCAGCGCGAAATCCCCGGTTCCGGTCGCCACGTCGAGAATCCGCCGGGGCGAGAGGGCCAGGGCTTCCCGCGCCGCCTCCCGGCGCCACGCCCGGTCCACGCCGAGGCTCAGCACGCGGTTGAGAAGGTCGTAGCGGGGCGCGATGGAGGCGAACATCGCCTGCACCTCGCGCCCCCGGTCTTGTCGGTCTCCCACGGGCGGGCGGCTGGTCATGGGGCCGATGATAGGCGGGTGGAGCCGGGACAGGCAGGCCGGGGCAAGGTCAGCCGCAGCAGCCCCGCCGCCGTGGGCCGGAAAGCGCAGGCGGCGTAGAAGCCCGCCAGGTGGGGCTCAAAATCCACGTGAGCAACGTTGCAGACCGTGTTGCGCCCTTTTGACTTCTGACTTCTGACGTGGCGCGGCCAAAGAATGGCGTGCAAGACGCGAGAACCCCCTCTCCCCTTGCGGGGGACTCGCAGAGGTGCTTGCAGAGGGGTTGGGGGTTGGGGACGGGTACAGCTCCGCAGCAGAGGGGGGAGTGGAGGGCGACGCCGTCCCAGGCCACAGCCACAAAGCCGATGAGTCTCTCTCAGCCATGCGCCGTCACCCAGCGGCCCAGGGCCACGAAATCCACCCCAGCCCCGACCCGCCCGTCGGTCAACCGCCGATCACGCCCAGCGCCCGGCCCACCCGCTCGTAAGCCGTGAGCGCGTGCTCCAGATCGTCCCGCGTGTGCTCGGCGGTCACGATGTTGCGGATGCGGGCCTGGCCCCTGGGCACGGTGGGAAAGCCCAGACCCACCGCGAAGACGCCCTCGTCCAGCAGGCGGCGGCTGGCCTCGAAGGCGGCCTCGGGCTCCCCGAACAGCACGGGCGTGATGGGCGTCTGGCTGCCCATCGTGTCGAAGCCCAGCCGGGCGAGTTCGGCCTTGAAAAAGCGGGTGTTGTCCCACAGCCGCTCCATGAAGGAGGGGTCGCGCTGCACCAGCTCCAGCGCCGCCGAGAGGGCGCCGACGACGGCGGGCGGGTGCGCGGTGGAGAACAGGTAGGGCCGCGCGCGGTTGATCAGCAGTTGGCGCAGGTCCGCGTGTCCCGCCGCGTAGCCGCCCACGACGCCCCACGCCTTGCTCAGGGTGCCGACCTGAATCACGTCCTCGGCGGTTTCAAAGCCGAAGTGGTGAACGGTGCCGCGCCCCGCCTCGCCCAGCACGCCCGAGCCGTGCGCGTCGTCCACGTAGGTCACGGCCCCGTGCTTGCGGGCCACCTCGATCAGGCGGCCCAGCGGCGCGATGTCCCCGTCCATGGAGAACACGCCGTCGGTCACGACCATCTTCAACCCATCGGTGGGGTTCTCCGCGAGCACCCGGTCGAGGTCGTCCGGGTCACTGTGCCGGTAGATCTTCTTGGTGGCCTTGGTCAGCCGCAGGCCGTCGATGATGCTGGCGTGGTTGAGTTCGTCGCTCACCACCAGGTCGCCGGGTTGCAGCAGGGTGCCCAGCACGCCCTGGTTGGTGGTGAAGCCGCTCCCCAGCACCAGCGCACTCCCGGTGTGCTTGAACTCCGCGAGCTGGCGCTCGAAGTCCTCGTGGATGGTCAGCGTTCCGGCGATGGTCCGCACGGCCCCGGCCCCGGCGCCCCAGGTGTGCAGGTACTCGGCGGCCCTGGCCTTGATCTCGGGGTGGTCGGCAAAGCCGAGGTAGTTGTTCGACGCGAGGTTGACCACGTCGCGGCCATCGACGCGGGTGCGGGCGCGGTTGGCCGTCTCGAGGACGCGCGGCGAGATCAGCAGCCCCTGCTCGCGCAGGCCCGCGAGTTCGCGGCTGAGGCGTTCGGGAAGGGTGAGGGTCATGGGGGGCAGTCTAGTGGGCGGTGCGGGCCGGGGACCGTGAGCCGGGCCAGGGCGCGGGCGAGCAGAGGACGGGCAGGCACAGGACGGGTAGACACAGGACGGTCAGCCAGAAGAAAAGTGTAAGCCCCCCCCACCTACACTCCCGGCAGGTTTCTATGACCAATGCCGTGTACACCCTTATCGTGCGTGCCCTGTCCGGCCTCGTGTCTGACCGGGCGGCCGACACCATGCTGCGGGCCTCGCTGCGCGAGAGCGGCCTCGGCCCCGAAACCGTGACGGCGGCGCAGATGCAGCAGGTCCTGCGCGGCCCCCTGCTCGCACGGCTCTCCGGGCTGCTGCCCCCCGAACGCGCCCGCGCCGAGTTGCAGGCCCTCGCCGCCGAGGTGCAGGCCCGCCATCCCAGGGCGCCCACCCTCTTTCTGCCGCCCGCCGCCGCCTGGGACGAGAACAGCCCCGAGCAGGCGTGGACCGCGCCCACCTGGGAGGATCCTGTGGACACCACCCTCAGCGCCGACGACTTTGAATTCGACGACCCCGAGTACGCCGCGCCCGTGGGCGCCCGCAGCTACGCGCTGGACACGCCGGAAGGCCAGGAGGCCCTGATTCAGGACCTCGGGCGCCTGCAGGGAGTGCAGGGGGTGCTGGTATGCCGCGCAAGCGGCGAGGTGCTGCGCGAGCGGGCCCTGCGCGGCGGCGGCGGGCTGGGCGGCGTGGTCGCCGCGACCGCCATGCTGTTTCAGTCCCGCTCGCTGCGGCTGATGTCGGCCGACATGGGGGACCGCACCGTCTGTATGCGCCCGCTGGGCGGCTACTGCGTGGCGGTCGTCGCGGGAGCCGGGGTCAATGTCGGGCGGCTGCTCGCCGAACTCGGGCAGATCCGGACCGGGGACGCGGCGTGAGGCGGGCCGTGCTGCTGACCGCCCTGCTGGGGTCGGGCCTGTCCACCGCCCAGGACCTCTCCGCCTACCGCGAGCTGACCCGCAGCCTGGACGCGGCGGCGACGGCCCGCCCGCAAAGCGCCGAGCAGGCCCTGACCCAGCTCGACCGCGCCGAGGCCGCCCTGGACCGCCTGGTGCCCAGCCTGGGCAACCGCCCGCTGGTGG
>NZ_JASNGB010000270.1 GCF_030271215.1 Deinococcus rhizophilus
GGGCTGGAGGGAGGCGTGGCCCTCACGGCGGACGTGGCCCGGCTCTTCGGGGTGGTGGCGGTCGCCCGGCGGGACTCGGGGGGGGTCCGGGTGGAGTGGTCCCGCACCGCCGACCTGCGCCTGCCCCCCGAGGTCGCGCGGCGGGTGCGCGGCGGCGAGGAGCTCGGCCCGGTGATGGACGCGCTGCTGGGAAGTCCAGGCATCAAGCGCGGCGTGGGCAGCGTGGGCGTGCTGACGGGCGGCCTGCTGACCCGTGCGGACGTGTGGCGGCAGGCGGTGATCCTGGCCGCCACGCCCCTGCGCGGGGGCGGCGGGCTGTACCCTGGGCCATGACGAGCGACCCCCAGGTGATCCACAACGAGGCCGAGAACCGCTACGAACTGCGCTCAGGGGACGAGGTGCTGGGCTTTGCCGAGTACCGCCCGGCGGGCCAGGCCCTGCTGTTCAGCCACACCGAGATCGACCCCGCCCACGAGGGCAAGGGCCTGGGCTCGCGGCTGGTGCGCGGCGCCCTGGACGACGCCCGCGCCCAGGGACGTGAGGTCGTGCCCATGTGCCCTTTCGTGGCGGGCTTTATCCGCGAGCACCGCGAGTACGTGGACCTGGTGCAGCCGGGGCAGCGCGGGGTGTTCGGGCTGTAACCGGTGAGATGGGCCAGTGAGATGGGAAAAACCCCTCTCCCGAGCGGTGAGGGGGTCTGCCTTCTTTCCCCTACGTCGTCTCAGGCCTGACGGTCGTGCCTCCCTCGTTCAGGTCCGCCTCGGCCTGGCGCTTGATGGGGTTGCGCTCGGTGATCGCCGTCTCCGCCTCCGAGCCGGGGACCGTGCGGGCGCCCGGCACCGGGGCAGGGAGCAGGCGGCTCCCGAGGGCCAGCAGGTCGGCGGTGAGCTGTGGGGCGAGGGCCTGGGCGTAGCGCAGGATCAGCGCGGGACCGCCCACCATCGTCTCGGCGTCGCCGCGCACCAGGGCGTCCACGATGCGGCGGGCAGCCTCGGCCGCATCGAGCGAGATCAGCGGGGCGTTGTCCACGGTGGCGAAGAGGGCGTATTCCTTCTCGGCCTGCCCGGTGACTCCGGCGTGGCGGGGGCTGCCGGTCCGCATCAGGCCGGGGCAGACGGTGGTCACGCCCACGCCTTCCCGCGCGAGCTCCGCACGCATGGCCTGCCCCAGCCCCGCCACCGCGAACTTGCTCACCGAGTAAGGCGCGAGGTGCGGCACGCCGACCTTGGCCCCCACCGACGCCACGATCAACACCCGTCCACCCCGCGCCCGCAGGAAAGGCAGGGCGGCCCGCGTCAGGCGCAGCGGCGCGAGGGTGTTGACCTCCAGCGACTCGCGGAAATCGCTGTCGGTCATGTTCTCCAGCGGCCCCACCGTGATGATTCCGGCGTTGTTGACCACCACGTCGAGGCGGCCGTGCTGGCGGTTGGCCTCCTCGACGGCGCGGCGCAGGTCGGCGTCCACGGTCACGTCGCCCGTGACGGTGTGGACGGTGGCCCCCCGGCCCCGCAGGTCGGCGGCGGCCCGGTCGAGGTCGGCGGCGGTGCGGGCGAGCAGGGTCAGGCGGGCGCCCCGCGCGGCAAACTCGCGGGCCAGGGCCAGCCCCAGCCCCCGCGAGCCCCCGCTGATCAGGACACTGCGGCCCCGCAGGTCGAAGGGCGAATNCGCGGCAAACTCGCGGGCCAGGGCCAGCCCCAGCCCCCGCGAGCCCCCGCTGATCAGGACACTGCGGCCCCGCAGGTCGAAGGGCGAATTCAGCAGGCGGCGGGCACTCAGCAGCCCCACCCCGGCGGCCAGCAGCAGACGCTTGGATACCTTCATGTCCCGAGTGTGCCCCCCGCGTGCTTCCGGAATCCCTAGAGTGAAGGCATGGACAACCCGCCCGCGCCCACCCTCTTCGAGCGCATCATCGCCCGCGAACTGCCTGCCGAGATCGTGTACGAGGACGAGCACTACCTCGCCATCCGCGACATCGCGCCCAAAGCGCCCATTCACCTGCTGGTCATCCCGAAAAGGGTCACCACCCGCGCGGACGAGATCACCGACCCCGCCGAGATGGGCAGGCTGTGGCTGACCGCCGTGCGGGTCGCGCGGCAGCACGCGGCCGACTTCCGGCTGGTGGCGAACTGCGGGGCCGGGGCCGGGCAGATGGTCTTTCACACCCACGTCCACATCCTGGCCGGGTGGGACAGCGCCCCGGGGAGCGACGTGCTGTGATTCTGCAACCCTTTCAGGCGGCCCTCTTCGACCTCGATGGGGTACTGGTGGACAGCGAGGAACTGGCGAACCGGGTGTGGGTGGAGCTGCTGGCCGAGCACCGACTCACCCTCGACCGCGCCCTGTTCATGCGCCGGGCGGTGGGGAGCACCCACGCGGCCCTCTTCGACTGGCTGCGGGCCGAGTACGGCTGGGAGCGGTCACAGGACTTCCTGCCCGAGCTCGACGCACGGCTGGCGCGGGCCTTGCAGGCGACCCCGGCCATCGAGGGCGCGGCCGACACGCTGCGGGCGCTGCGGCACTCGGGCCTGCCCTTCGCGGTGGCGAGCAACAGCCTCCGCGCCCGGCTGCACCTCAAGCTGGAGGCGGCGGGTCTGGCCCGGCTGGTCGG
>NZ_JASNGB010000271.1 GCF_030271215.1 Deinococcus rhizophilus
CAGCAGCGCCCAGTCCGTGCCGCTGCCGCCCGCGTCGAGGCCGAGGGCAATGGGCTCCGCCGTCATGGGGTCACGGGAGCGCGAGCGGGGGCAGCGCCGTCACCCGGCGGGGCGGGGCGGTGAAGCGCTCGGTGCTCACCCCGTCCACCTCGACCAGCACCTGGCCGTTCGGCACCCGCAGGAAGCCGTAGCGCCCGCTCCCGTCCGTCTCGGTGCGGGCGAGTTCGGCACCCTTGTGGTCCAGCAGCCGCACTGTCCGGCCACCCAGGGGACCACTCGCCACCGTGACCTGACCGCTCACCGCCCGCAGATGCGCGGGGTTGGGACGCTCCCAGCCCGCCGGGCGCTCGAAGGGGCCGCCCTCGCCGCTGAGGCGGGCGATCAGTTCGGGCAGGACCTCTTCTTTCGTGCGCGTCCCGGCGTTCACGTCCCGGTCGGGCGTGCGGTAGGAGTACCCGGCCCACCCGCTGAGGCCCGCCGCCCGCGTCTTCAGGATCTGCTGGACGGTGCTGGCCTGGTCGTTGAGGTAGATCGCGGCCCCGCTGACCTGGCCCACGTCGGGGTACCGCTGGAGCAGGCCCGCCGCGAAGCTGTTCCACTGGTCAAACCACAGCGCCTGGTCGGGCACGAAGTCACGCTTGTAGTTCATCATCACGTTGAGGTCGAGGTACCCCTCCTTCACCCAGGTCAGCCAGTCCTGCCCGACCTCCGCGTAGGGGCGCGAGGCCTGGAAGGCGGCCTCGTCCGCCGGGCCTGCCCCGTAGGTGATGGTCGCGGCGTTCACGCTCACGTCGGGGCGGACCGCCTTGACCGCCAGCGCCGTCTCGCGCACCAGGTTGGTGACCTGCTGGCGGCGCCACGCGCTCCACTGCGGGTCGGCGGGGGCGGGGGTGCCGGTCGTGCCTGTCTCGGCGCGGTAACGCTCCAGCGCGGTCGGGTTGTAGCCCCACTGCACCGGGCCGCCCACCGGGTTGTAATCGGGATAGCGCACCCGGTCGAACTGGATGCCGTCCACGTCATAGTTCTGCACGACGGAGACATACATGTTCCTGATGTACTCGGCCGCGTCGGGGTGACCGGGGTCCATCACCCAGTCGGCACCGCCGCGCACCGTGCCGTCCGCCTTGTACGTCAGCCAGTTGTCGCGCCCAGTGGCCGTGGGGCCGTGCGCGTGGAAGGCGTGGCCGGGGGGCGGGGCGACCACCGCGCTGTTCCACAGGGCGGTCGTGATGATCCAGGCGTGGACCTGGATGCCCTGGGCGTGCGCCTTGGTCAGCAGGTCGGCGAGGGGATCGAATCCGGCGGGCACGGCGGGATCGTTCGTGCGCGGCATCGCGGCATGGTTGCAGTAGCAGTCGCCCCGGCGGCCCACCTGCGCGAACAGGACGTTGACGTTCATCTTCTTCGCGTCGGCGACCAGCAGGTCGATCTCGGCGGGCGTCTTCAGGCCGGGGCCGAAGGCGTCCACCCACAGGCCGCGCAGCTCGCGCTGGCCCAGGCCGCGCGGGGCCCCGTGCGGGCCGGGCGTCTGGATTCGCTGCGGGGTCAGCCCGGAATCCGGGACCGCCTGCGGGCGGCCGCCCCCGCAGGCGGTCAGGAGGAGGGGGGCCAGCAGCAGCGGGGCGAACTTCAGGGCCTGCGTCGTCGGGAATGCGGTCATGGGGAACCTTCCTTTCGCGGGTACAGCCGGTGAGGGGCGAGGGCGAGGGCCTGCTGTTCTCCCGACGCCTGCCACCCGTCGAGGGCGGTCAGGGCGGCTTCGGGCGTGTTGGGAACGGTGTCCGCCGGAACACCGAGGAGTTTCTGGAGCCAGTCCGGATTGCGGGTCGCGCCCGCTTCCTCCAGCGCGGCGAGGAGGGCCAGCCCGAGGGGGAGCGCCCGCCGCACCTCGCCGCGCGTCTCGTGAAGCTGCACGCCCGCGCACCTCTTCCCGGCGTGCTTGCTGGTGGTCGGGGTGAAAAAGGCAGGCCGGGCGGTCACGCCGAGGTCCAGGGCATTCAGCCGCCGGGCCAGGGCGTGCGCGTCCATCCCCGGTGCCCCGGCCAGCCGGAAGGGCAGCGCAGTGCCGCGTCCCTCGCTGGCATCCAGGGCCTCGACGAGCGCCGTGCCCGGATACAGCCGCACGCTCTGAAGGTCCGGGAGGTTGGGGCTGGGCGGCACCCAGGGCCGGTCCGCGTGCCAGCCGTCCGGCGCGTCCGTCCCGACCACCTCGACCGGCACCCCCTCCTCGGCGGCCAGGACGCGGGCCACCTCACCCAGGGTCAGGCCGTGGCGGAGGGGCAGCGCCGACGTGACCCCCACGAAGGAGCGGAAGGCCGGGTCCAGCGGCGGTCCCTCCACCCCGAAGCCCAGCGGGTTGGGGCGGTCGAGAACCACCACCCGCAGCGGCCGTTCCCGCGCCGAGCGCAGCACGTCCCGCACGGTGCTGATGTAGGTGTAAAAGCGCACGCCCACGTCCTGAAGGTCCACCAGCAGCGTGTCCAACCCGGACAGGCGGCGGGCCGTCTCCTGCGGGGTCAGGCCGTACAGCACCGCCGTGGGCAGGCCGGAGGCGGGGTCGCGCCCGACCTCGGGGGCCTCGCCGGGAGCGCCGCTGCC
>NZ_JASNGB010000272.1 GCF_030271215.1 Deinococcus rhizophilus
TGTGGCTGTGGCAGACCGCCGACCTGGAGCGGGAGGCGCGGGACCTGCACGCCGCGCTGCTGGCGAGCACCGCGCAGGACGTGCGGCTGGGGGTCAGTGCCGCGCACCCCGGTCCCCGCCACGCCCGCACCGCCGAGGGGGAAGCGCGGCACGCCCTCGCCGCCACCCGGCAGGCGCGGGGATACACGACCTATCACGCGATGGACCCCCTGTACGCCCTGATCGCGGACGGCTCCCTCGCCCCGCTGCGGGGGCAGGTGCGCTCACGGCTGGCCGCGCTGGAGGACGGGGGCCGGATCGAGGCCACCCTGCGGGCCTACCTCGCCCACTCGGGCCCTCTTCCCGACCTCGCCGCGCGGCTGCACGTGCATGTCAACACCCTGCGCTACCGCCTGCGCCGCGCCGAGGAGGTGCTGGGCGGCTCCCTGCGTGACCCCGCGCTGCTGGCCCGGCTCTACCTCGCGTTCGGGGCCGAGGAGGAGGCTCCGGCGGCGGAGAACTAGGCCCCCGGCCTTCTGCTGAGCTTCATGAACCAACTCCAGTTCATCCTCTGCCCGGATCCCGCCGGGCTGCCCCCTCTGCCGTGGAGGTTGACCCATGAAGCACCTGCGCCCTGCCCGTCTGCTCGTGACCGCCGCCCTGCTCGCCTCCTCGCTCGCCGCCGCGCAGATCCGGGTGGGCGTGGTGGTGTCCTCGACCGGCCCGGCGGCCAGCCTGGGCATCCCGGAGAAGAACACGGTCGCGCTGCTGCCCCAGACCATCGGCGGGCAGCGGGTGACCTACACGGTCCTCGACGACGCCTCCGACACCACCGCCGCCGTCACCGCCACCCGCAAGCTGATTCAGGAGGGCAAGGTGGACGTGATTGTCGGCACCACGACCACGCCCGCCAGCCTCGCCATGATCGACGTGGTGACCGAGGCGAGGGTGCCCATGATCAGCCTCGCCGCGTCGGAGGCGATCATCAAGCCGGTGGACGCGCGGCGGCGCTGGGTGTTCAAGACGCCGCAGACCGACGCGATCATGGCGACCGCGATCGTGGCGCACATGGCGCAAAACCGCGTGGGGACGGTGGGCTACATCGGCTTCAACGACGCCTACGGCGAGGGCTGGCTCGCGGAACTCCAGCGGGCGGCGGCGGCCCGGAATATCCGGGTGGTGGCCGTGGAGAAGTACGGCCGCAGCGACACCAGCGTCACCGGCCAGATTCTCAAGATCGTGGCGGCCCGGCCCGACGCCGTGCTGATCGGGGCCTCCGGGGTGCCCGCCGTGCTGCCGCAGAAGACCCTGAACGACCGGGGCTACGCGGGCAAGGTCTACCAGACGCACGGGGTCGCCAACGCCGACTTCCTGCGGGTGGGCGGCAAGGACGTGGAGGGGGCGATTCTGCCCGCCGGACCCGTGCTGGTGGCCGACCAGCTTCCGGCGACCAATCCCACCCGCCGGGTCGGGCTGGCCTACTCGCAGGCGTACGAGCGGCACTTCGGCCAGAATTCGGTGAGCACCTTCGGGGCGCACATGTGGGACGCGGGCCTGATCTTGCAAAAGGCGATCCCGGCCGCGCTGAAAAAGGCCAAGCCCGGCACCCCGCAGTTCCGCTCGGCGCTGCGTGACGCCATCGAGGGCACCCGCAACGTGATCGGGGCGCACGGCATCTTCAACATGAGCGCGACCGATCACCTCGGCCTCGACGCCCGCAGCCGGGTGATGGTGCAGGTCGTGAACGGCACGTGGAAGATGATCAAGTAACCGGCTGGCAGGAGGCGTTGAGGTCACGGTTGGGGGGGCGTGTCAGCCTCGCTCCCGGTGACCTCGCCGCCCGCGCGCGGGACGAGGGCACGCCGCTGACCTGGGTGCCCGGCGCGGTCGTCCACGCCCGCTCGGAAGGGGACGCGCTGCAGACGCTGGCGGTGGCCCGCGAGTGGCGCGTGCCTGTCACCCCCTGGGGCGCGGGCACCAGCCTGGAGGGGGCCGCCCTGCCCGTGCCGGGGGCGATCTCGCTGGACCTCGGCGGGCTGGACGCGGTGGGAGAGCCGGACCCGGTGGGCTTCACCGTCACGGTGGGGCCGGGGGTGCGGCGGGTTCATCTCAACCGCCGCCTGCGTCCGCACGGCCTCTTTTTCCCGGTCGACCCCGGCGCCGACGCCTCGCTGGGGGGCATGGCCGCCACCAACGCGAGCGGCACGACCACTGTGCGCTACGGCGGGATGCGCGAGAACGTCGCGGCCCTGCGGGTGGCCCTGACCGATGGCCGGGTGCTGCGCCTGGGCACCCAGGCCCGCAAGAGCAGCAGCGGTTACGCGTTGAAAGGGCTGTTCATCGGCTCGGAGGGCACGCTGGGGGTCATCACCGCCCTCACCCTGCGGCTTCACCCCCTGCCCCCCGCGACGGCCAGCGTGCAACTCGCCTTCGGGGATGTGGAGGGCGCGGTCGCCACCAGCGTGACCCTGCGCGGGCTGGGCCTGACCCCCGAGCGGCTGGAGTTCGTGGACGCCGCGACCGTGGCCGCCGTGAACCGCCACCGCGCCCGCCGCGACCCGGAAGCGCCGACCCTCTGGGCAGAGGTC
>NZ_JASNGB010000273.1 GCF_030271215.1 Deinococcus rhizophilus
CGGCCCGGATAGACGCTGTCGGCGAAGATGCCGGGCAGCCCCCGCCCGCGCACCTCCGCGAGGCTGGCCGCGTGCAGGGCGCGGGCCACCCCCCGGCCCCGGGCCTCGGGCGCCGCCGCGAGAAAGGAATTGAAGCCCGCCCCCGGCAGCAGGTGGTACACGGTGCCGCCCCGCACCTGCCCGGCTTCGTCTTCGGCGACCAGGATGCGGTCCTCGCGCCTTCCCCGGCCTCCGCCCGACACCAGGCGCCCGAAGGCGGCGGGCGGGATCAGCATGTCGGGGGCGTAGTAGCTGCGTTCCTGAATCTTCCCGAAGGCGGCGAGGGCGGGGTCGCCTGGGTCGGTGACGCGGCGAACGGTGAGGGGGCCAGTCATGGGCGGCAGCCTACGCCCGCTCCCCCACCCGCGACTGCGGAGGCGGGCACGCTGGGCCGCTATCCTGCCCGCATGACCGCGCCCCGGGTGGCCCCCAACTTCATCACCGAGATTATCGAGCGCGACCTGCGCGAAGGGAAATACCCACAGGTCGTGACCCGCTTTCCGCCGGAGCCCAATGGCTACTTGCACCTGGGGCATACCTTCGCGTCCTTTCTCGACTTCCAGACGGCGCTGCAATACGGCGGGCGCTACCACCTGCGGCTGGACGACACCAACCCCGAGGGCGAGAGCGTGGAGTTCGCCCAGGCCATTCAGGACGACCTGCGCTGGCTGGGGTGGGACTGGGGGCCTCACCTGTACTACGCCTCGGACAACTTCGAGCGGTACTACGGCTACGCCCAGCAGCTGATCCGGCAGGGCGACGCCTACGTGGACTCGGTGAGCGCCGACGAGATGGCGAGGCTGCGCGGCACCCCGAGCACGCCCGGCACCCCCAGCGAGTACCGTTCGCGCACGCCCGAGGAGAACCTCGACCTGTTCGCGCGGATGCGGGCCGGAGAGTTCCCCGACGGAGCACACGTGCTGCGCGGCAGGATCGACCTCGCCTCGCCCAACATGAAGCTGCGCGACCCGGTGCTCTACCGCATCCTGCGCGGGCACCACTACCGCACGGGCGACGCGTGGTGCATCTACCCCATGTACGACTTCCAGCACCCCCTGCAGGACGCGCTGGAGGGCGTCACCCACTCCATGTGCAGCCTGGAGTTCGTGGACAACCGCGCGATTTACGACTGGCTGATGGAGCGGCTGGGCTTCGATCCGCGCCCCCACCAGTATGAGTTCGGGCGCCGGGGGCTGGAATACACCATCACCAGCAAGCGCAAGCTGCGGCGGCTGGTGCAAGAAGGCCACGTCTCCGGCTGGGACGATCCCCGGATGCCCACCCTGCGGGCACAGCGCCGACTGGGGGTGACGCCGGAAGCGGTGCGGGCCTTCGCCGCACAGATCGGCGTGAGCCGCACCAACCGCACGGTCGATATCAGCATCTATGAAAACGCCGTGCGCGACGATCTCAATCACCGCGCCCCCCGCGTGATGGCGGTGCTGGACCCCGTGCGCATCGTCCTGACCAACCTGCCGGAAGGGGAGACGCGCCCGCTCTCGCTCCCCTACTGGCCCCACGACGTGATCCGCGACTCGCCCGACGGCCTGGTCGCCCGGCCCGGCGGTGAGCGGGTGGCGCCCGAGGCCGCCGTGCGCGAGGTGCCCCTCTCGCGTGAGCTGTACATCGAGCGCGAGGACTTCGCGCTGGAGCCGCCGAAAGGCTACAAGCGCCTGACGCGGGGCGGCACCGTGCGCCTGCGGGGGGCCGGGATCATCCGCGCCGACGAGGTGGAGACGGACGGGGCCGGGAACGTGACGGCCATCCACGCGACCCTGCTGGGCGAGGACGCGAGGGCCGCCGGGGTCATCCACTGGGTGGGCGCCGCCCACGCCCTTCCCGCCGAGTTCCGCCTGTATGACCGCCTCTTCCGGGTCGCGCATCCCGAGGGCGCCAGTACTGATGGAGAGGGGCCCGACGACATCGCCCCCGACTTCGACCCCGAGCGCATGGGCCACGAGAACGAGGCCGCGCCCCTCGACGCGGGCTTCCTGCGGTTCCTGAATCCGCAGAGCCTGCGCGTGGTGCGTGGGTACGTGGAGCCCAGCGTGGCGGGCAATCCCGAAGACACCCGTTACCAGTTCGAGCGGCAGGGCTACTTCTGGCGTGATCCGGTGGGCAGCCGTGAAGACGCGCTGGTGTTCGGGCGAATCATCACGCTGAAAGACACCTGGGCAAAGGAGGCGCAGAAGGACACGCCGAAGGCGGAAGCCAAAGCCCCCAGGTCTGCTCCGAAAGCCGGGGCTCCGCAGGCCACCAGCCAGAAATCCCACGCCGCCCCCCTCACCCCTGAGCAGGAGGCCGAGGTCGCCCGCCTGACCCGGCTGGGCGCGTCCCCGGCGGATGCGCGGACGGTCGCGCGGGACCCGGCGCTGCTCGCGTTCCTGGCAGGAGCGCAGCCCGGCGCCACGTTGGGACAGGTCGCCTCGTGGACGGTCAACGACCTCGCGGGGCCGCTGCGGGCGGG
>NZ_JASNGB010000274.1 GCF_030271215.1 Deinococcus rhizophilus
GACCGGCTGGGCGGGGTACGGCCTGCGGGCGGGCGGGCCGATGGCCTCTTCCGGGTGGGGCGGGTGCGCTTTCCGCTCGCGGGCGTGCGACTCGCTGATGGAACGCTGGTCCCGCGCGGCACCCCCGCTGCCGAGTTCCACGTCAACAACCCGCTGATGGTGGACCTGGGCCTGCGCCGCAGCGTTCGCCTCGCCCGCGAGGACTTCCGGGACGTGGCCCGCGACCTCGTGACCCGGCCAGAGTTGCGGGAGGCGGAGGTGGTCTTCTGCCTGAGTGCGCTCTCGCCGCTGCTCGCTGCCCTGGGCTTCGAGACACGCGATCTCCCGCCCGCCACCGCCCGCCGCCTGCACCTGTGGGCCAACGTCCTGCGCCGCGCCTACGGCAGCCCGCCGGACGCGCCCGAGCCGAAGCTCAGCGTGATGGGGCGGGCGGCATTTCTGGAGCGGTACGGTCCACCACCGACCCCCTGACCGCGTACCCTCTTTCCCGTGAACTACGACGACCTCGCCGACCTGTACGACCGCCAGTACGACCTCTACCGCGACGACCTGCACTTCTACGCGGGCCTGAGCGAGCGGGCCGGGGGGCCGGTGCTGGAGGTGGGGGCGGGGACGGGCCGGGTAACGACCTTCCTGGCGCGGCGCGGCGCCGACGTGACCGGGCTGGACCCCAGCGCCCGGATGCTGGAGCGGGCGCGGGCCAGGGCGCAGGAACAGGGGCTGACGGTGGAGTTCGTGCAGGGGGACGCGCAGAGCGTGCGATTGGAACGCCGCTTCGCGCTGATCCTCGCGCCCTTCAACGCGCTGATGCACCTCTACACGCCCGCCGAGCAACTCGCGGCGCTGGAGAACCTGCGCGCCCACCTCGCGCCGGGCGGGGCCTTCGCCTTCGACCTGTACGTGCCGCGCTACGGCGAGATGAACACGCTGCGGCACGAGGGCGAGACCTTTCACGGGCCGGACGGCTCGCGCACCGACGTGTTTCTGGTGCAGCGCCGCGACCGGGTGCGGCAGCACGTGACCACCGAGTACCACGTGGACACCACCGCCCCCGACGGGCTGCTGCGGCGGCGGCACTTTACCCTCACCCAGCGCTACTACACCCGCTACGAGGTCGAGTGGCTGCTGCGCTGCGCGGGCTTCGAGGCGCCGCGCGTGACCGGCTCGTTTCAGGGCGGCCCGCTGGAGGAGGCGAGCGAGGTGATGGTGTTCCAGACGCGGGCGCGGGCGCAGTAGGACGGGCTCAGCCCACCGTCAAGCCGTGCCGCCGAACCACGTCGCGGAGGAACTCGGCATTTCCGGCAACTTCCCGGTAAATGAACCGGTAGCCCAACGGTTTCAGGCGGGCCAGCAGTTCGGTGTACAGCAGGAGCTCCGGCTCACCGTGCTGGAGCCTGGCCTGACAGCCTCTGGCCTGCTCGCCGATGACCACCCGGCGGCAGAACATCAGGGGTTCCAGGCTGTGCTGCCGGGTTAAGTCCAGCAGCCAGCCGCGCACCTTCTCCTCGCCCGGTGTGCCGTGGGCCAGCGTGATGTCCAGCGGAGGCGCAGACATGGGGCAGGCTCACCCGTCACCCCCGCCGCCGCACCCGCCCCCCCACCCGCCGCCGCACCTGCCGCCAGCCGTGCCCCGGCCATACGCCGTCCGCGATCAGGTGCAGCCACTGGCTGAGGTAGTAGCCCAGGACCAGGGGCAGCACCACCTTGAGGCTGATGGGCTGCGGCAATTCCGGCAGCGGCGCCCCCGGCCACAGAAAACGCACCAGCCCGAGCAGCAGCCCCCCCCACAGCCCCAGATACAGCAGCCGGGTCAGCGGCCCCAGCAGCCAGGTGTGCGAGAGGCCCCGGTGCCGGAACAGCCAGCCGTAGGGCACCCACAGCACCCCCAGTACCCCCCAGCGCCGCTTGGAGTCCACTCCCCCACCGTCCGCGAGGTCGAGGTCTGGCGAGAGCAGCAGCGTTCCGGCGAAGAAGGCCACGGAGAAATTGAGCGCCTGCACGGGCGTCACGGTGAGGAGGTCCTGCCGGGCAGCGACCAGGGCACCGGCCGAGAGGACGCAGTAAGCCGCGATGTTGATGAGGTTGTGGACACGTCCGCTGGGCACGTGGGGCATTGTGCCGCCTGGCGCGGAAAAACGGTACCGCGCCGCCACATGATACGGATTCCGGATGAACAGGGATGCCCTGACGGTGAATCCCAACCGAAGGAAACAGCAACAGGAATGACGGAGAGGAGTGCAAGCACCACAGCGCAGGCGCTGGAACGGATACTCCGCCATCCACCTGACATGCCGATTGTCGGCCCGTCTTCATTCGGGCGTCAGGCTGGCGCGGCATCATGCGGCATTCATGACGCGCCCTGCCCTCCTGTTTCCGGCCGCTCTGCTGCTTGCCGCGTGCAGCACGCTGCCTGCGCCGCCTGCCCCCGCGCCGACGCCGACGCCCCCGCCCGCCACC
>NZ_JASNGB010000275.1 GCF_030271215.1 Deinococcus rhizophilus
CAGCCCCCGCAGCGTCTCCAGGCTGCCCCGGTCACGCACGATCAGGGGCACGCCCCCCAGCGCCGCCGCGACCCGCCGCCCGCCCGCCTCGCTCAGCGGGCCGACGCTCTGGTTGAAGACCACGGCCCGTTTGCCCAGCAGCCGGGCCAGCCGGATCACCCCCAGGTAATAGGTCAATGTCCGGGCGCTCGTCCCGTCCTGCAACAGCCCGCCGCCGCCCGAGAGCAACACCTGTGAGCGGGCCAGCGCCCCCAGCAGGCCCACGGGCTGCATGCGGGGCGCACTCTCGCTCCCGTAGAGCCGGGCTGTCTCGGCGGGCGTGTTCGACAGCAGCAGCGGCGTGTGCCCGGCGGCCTTCAGCTCGCGGGTGATGGCAAGGGCGATGGCCTCGTCCCCCGTGTTCCCGAAGCCGTAGTACCCGCTGACGGCGACCCTCATAGAACCTCCGGCCAGTGCCGTGCCCTCCGGCGCTGGCCCGACCGAAGGGAGAGGGAGCAAGGCGGGGTTTCGTGGAGTGGAAGACTTCCCGGTGATTTCCCGGGAAGTCTGGAACGGAGCGGAATCCCGCTCATGCCCGGCTCCCCCCGCTGGTCGCTGACGGCTGGCGGCTGGCCCCTCTCGCACCCCAGGTCTGCCACAGCCGCAGCAGCCAGCGCACGACCGGAATGGCGACCAGTCCCAGCAGCAGCCCCGCGCCCAGCCCGATAAAGCAGCGGGCGGCGCTGATCAGCAGCGGCGTGTGAAAGTGCGAGAAGGTGTTCAGGATGCTGGCCTGCCCGACCACGCCGCCCAGAATCAGCAGCGGGCTGAAGTACCCCGGGAGCACTCCGCTCAGGCCCACCAGGGCGAGCGGATGCCCGGCGAGTTCCTTGAAGCGGGGCCGCACGATGGAGTCCTGCAATCCCTGCCGCAGTTGCGCCTCCACGTCGCTCACGCCCACCGCGCTGACGTTGCCCCGGCGCAGGAACACCAGCGCGAACACGGCCAGCCCCAGCCCCATCACGGCGATGTCGCCCAGCCGGATGGGCGAGGCGTAGAGGTCCCGCGCGGTCTTCCGCAGGTCCTGCCGGGGCAGGAAGCTCAGGGCCACCAGCACCAGCGGGACCAGCAGGGTCAGCCCCACCCCCCGGAAGGGTTCCAGGCCCAGCACGCTGTCGCGGTCGGCCCCCAGCGCCGACACGAACAGCACGCCGACCAGCGACAGACCCGTCGCCAGGAACCAGTCGGTCACCCGGGAGCGCCGCAGCACCAGCCCCAGCGCCGGAAAGGTCACGGCGGCCAGCAGCGCCGCGCCCGCGAAGGGCTGGAAGCCGTCCAGACTGTTCAGCGCGAGGGCCAGCCCGGTCACCCCCGCCATCACCAGCAGCCCCAGCCGCGCCAGCGGGAAACTCAGCCCCAGCAGCAGCGCGGCGGCGAGCGGCCCCAGCAGGCTCAGCCAGCGCAGGGTGTCGTTCGGCGCGTAGGGCCGCACGTCCGGGGTGCCCACCGTCAGGCCCGAGCGCTCCAGCAGTTCAGAGGTGCGGCGCAGCAGGTCCTCGGTCTCGTTCACGGTGGGGTAGGGGCGGATGTACAGCAGGCGGTGCCCCCGTTCCCGCGCGGCGAGGTTGTACTTGCTCGCGACCTCCTCCGGGGGCAGGCGGTTTTGCCACGCGGGACTGAGGGTAAAGGTCCGCACCCCTCCCCGGTCCTCGATCAGCGTGTCCAGGCCGCGCTGCTCCGAGCCCTCGATCAGGGCGGGCAGGCGGCCTGCCATCGCCCGGTCAATCTGCTCCAGCCGCTCCGGGGTCCGCGCCCCGATGACCTCGTCCCCGGTAAAGGCGACGTAGGGCACGTCCGGCCAGTCCGCGCCGGGGACCCGGACCGCCACGTCGTCGTAGGGGCGGTAGACGGTCACGAGGTTCTGCGCCCGCAGGTCCGCGATCAGCTCCGTATTCGGCCCGGCGGGCAGGAAGGAGGGGTCGGTGGGCCACTCCAGCCAGGTCTGCCCCGCAATCCGGACCTCCCGGGTGGGAATGGTGTAGCGCTCCGGCAGGCCGTCCAGCGCCCCCGGCTGCAGCTCCCGCATATAGACCCACTGCGGGTTGACGTCTTCTCCGGGGTTCTCGGCGGCGAGGTCCGCGCCCCGCTTCACGTACAGCTCGCCGCGTTGCTCGCGGTTGCCAATCACGTCCTCGTAGACGGCGACCCCGTTGACGCCCAGCGCCTTGTAGCGGTCCAGCAGCGCCTGCGGGGTCAGGCCCACCCGCTGCGCCTGCACCGCCAGCGCGGGGTAGTCCATGACCAGCGCGACCGTCTTTTCCCCCTGTTCGTGGTTCACCCGGTCCCAGGCCAGCCCCAGCGCCGGAATCAGCGAGAGCAGGATCACGCCCAGCAGCGGCCACGTCAGGCGGTGGCGGCTCGCGGGCGGCAGCGGCGTGGCGGGGGCCAGTGCTCCCCCCGGTGCGGGCGG
>NZ_JASNGB010000276.1 GCF_030271215.1 Deinococcus rhizophilus
CGGTGGTGGAAACAAGCCCGCTGCCCTTCCTGGCCGCCACGCCGGGCGGGGCCGCCACCTTCACGCTGCCCACCGCCGTCACGCGGGTGGACCGCTTCCGGCTGACCGGCGAGGCGCTGCAGCGATTGGACGCCTCCGGGCGGGTCCTCGCCAGCGTGCCGCACGGGCCGGGGCGGGTCGGACTGGTCGGGGCGGACGTGGTGACGGTCGCGCCCGGTGGGGCGGTGCGGGTCTTCGGCACGGGGCTGGAACCGGTCCGCCGCTGAGGCGCCCCGGCCCCCCGCGCCCTGCCCCTCCCGGCGGGGCGCGTCTTCATGGTCCGGGGGGTGGGGTGGGGAACAGCGTGCCAGCGCCGATTGCCCGGCTGTCAGAGTTCGGTGACGGGGGGGGTGGTTGCATGGGCGGCGATATCGACCGACGCTGCTGTTTGCCCCGGCACCACGCTGCGGGGTGGGGAAAGCCTCCCCGGTCCGGTTTCAGTGAGAAGTCTTAAATCCGCCCCGTCCCTGGAGGGAGAATGTCAAGCCTGCTACAACGCCTCACCCGACCGCGCCCGGCGGCCATCGGCGTGGAGATCGGCACCAGCGCCATCAAGGTGGTGGCGCTGCGGCCCGGTGCTCCGCCCGCCCTGCACCACGCGGTCATGACCCCGACGCCTATCGGCAGCATGCGCGACGGGCTGGTGGCCGATCCGCAGGCGGTGGCGACCGAACTGCGCGGCCTGCTCTCGGCGCACGGGATCACCGCCCGCCACGCCGTCACCGCCGTGCCCAACCAGTCGGCGGTCACGCGCAACATCATGGTGCCGCGCATGGAGCGCAAGGACCTCGACGAGGCGATCAAGTGGGAGGCCGAGCGCTATATCCCCTATCCCATCGACGAGGTCAACCTCGACTACGACCTGCTCGACGACCCCTCGCAGATCCCGGAAGACGGCCAGATGGAAGCCGTGGTCGCGGCGGCGCCCAGCGAGGCGGTCGCCCGGCAGGCCGAGGTGCTGCGGCTCGCGGGCCTCGAACCCGTGGTGGTGGACCTCAAGAGCTTCGCCACCCTGCGGGCGCTGCGCGGCAACCTGCTGGGCGAGCACCTGAACAGGGCGACGCTGGCGGGCAAGAACTACACCGAGCACAGCGAGGTCGCGCTGGTGCTGGAGATCGGCGCGAGCAGCAGCGTGATCAGCCTGGTGCGCGGCGACCGCATCCTGATGGCCCGCAACATCGCGGTGGCCGCCGACGACTTCACCACCGCCCTGCAAAAGGCCTTCGACCTCGACTTCGGCGCCGCCGAGGAGATCAAGCTGGGTTACGCGATGGCGTCGACCCCGACCGAGGCGGAGGAGGACCTGCTGAACTTCGACCTCGCCCGCGAGCAGTACAGCCCCGCCCGCATCTTCGAGGTGGTGCGGCCCGTGCTGGCCGACCTGGTGACCGAGGTGCGGCGCTCGCTGGAGTTCTACCGGGTGCAGTCGGGCGACGTGGTGATCGACCGGACCTTCGTCGCGGGCGGCGGGGCCAAGCTGCGCGGGCTGGAGGGCGCGATCAGCGACGCGCTGGGCTTCCGGGTCGAGGTCGCCAATCCCTGGCTGACGGTGGACACCAGTGCGGCGGGGGCCGACCCCGGTTACCTTCAGCAGCACGCCGCCGAGTTCACGGTGCCGCTGGGCCTCGCCCTGAGGGGGGTGCCGCATGGTTGAGATCAACCTTCTTCCGCAGGAGGGGCGCCGCTCGACCGGGCCAGGCGGCTGGAAGTACGCCGCCGCCGGGGTGCTGGGCGCCTCGCTGCTGCTGATCGCGCTGGGCGAGGCCCGCGTGGGGGGCCGCCTGGCCGAGCTGCGGGACGAACAGGCCCAGTTGCAGGGCGAGATCGCGGCGCTTCAGGAGGCCAAGACCGAACACGACGGCCTGGTCGCCGAGCAGCGCACCCTGGAGGGCGTGACGGCGGTGGCTGGCCAGTTGCGCGACGGCAAGAGCTACTGGACCAACGACCTCGCGGCCTTTTCCGCGCAGCTTCCCAGCGGGGGCGGCGTGGCGCTGACCTCCATGAACGTCAAGCCGATGGACGCCGCCGCGCTGGGGGGGTTGCAGCAGACCGGCGTGTACGCGGGCAAGAACGTGGTCCGCGAGTTCGACCTCTCGGGCACGGCCCGCAGCCAGCAGTCGGTCGTGAACTTCCTGAACGCCTTCGAGAACAGCCCCGGCTTCGCGGTCAACTTCCGCAGCGTGCAGCGCGAGGGCGAGTCGGGGCTCTACACCTTCGCCGCCTCGGTGGGGCTGGTCGGCGAGGATGCGGCGGCGACCCCGGACGGCGCGGCGGCTGGCCCGGCCCCGGAG
>NZ_JASNGB010000277.1 GCF_030271215.1 Deinococcus rhizophilus
AGCGGCGTCAGGCTGACCCGGGCGCGGGGCAACCCGGCCATCGCCTGCGGCCAGCCCACCTCGCCCCCGGCGGTAAAGCCCCCCCGCAGCGCCCCGCCAACCCACACGAAGCGGGCCCAGTGCGGGCCCTGCTGCGCGTCGAACACGGCGCTCAGGCCCTGGCCCTGGCGGGTCAGCAGATCGGTCGTGACCTCGGTCCAGGGGTAATGGTCGGTGTGCAGGCCGCTGTACACGGCGGGCGCGGGCGGAAGGGGAAGCCGGGGCTGGGGCATGGGGTGGGTCACCTCGGAGGCGGGAGAAGGACACGCGGAACGTCACGCTCGGGTGCCCATCACACCTCAGGCCCTCTTACCGCTCACTTACATCCCCCTCATCCGGATTCCGGACGAACAGTTGTCCCATCACTGTGAATCCCGACCAGAGGGAAAGGGAAAAAGGATGACGCAGAGGAGTGGAGGAGCTGTCACGGATTCTCCGGAATCCATATCATCCGGCGGGCATGGCAAACCCGCCCGGCAAGGTGGCCGGGCGGGCAGGGGACAGTGGGCGGGGGACAGCGGCTCAGCCGAGGTCGTTCAACAGCTCCTGAACGCGCCCGCGCAGGTCGCCGCGCTCCCCGGGAGCACCGAGCTGGTGCAGCCCGCCGTGGTAGGCGTCGGGGTCCCCGAACAGGCGCGAGAGCGCCTCGAACTCGCGCTGGCTGCGCAGGCTGGCGTCGTCGCGGAAGAGGGTCACGTACTGGTCCTGAAAGGCCCACTCGTTCAGTTCGCCCGCCAGAAAGGCCCGCATCAAGCGGCGGTAGGGCTCCACGTTGTCGTCGGTCGCCACCGTCCCCGTGCCCTCACGGGCGGGCACCTGCTGGGTGAACACCGGCCCGAGCGCTTCCGGGGTGATGTCCCAGTTGTTCACCTCGAACTGCGGCTGGCCCTCCCGGAACAGGATGAACTGCGGGCTGTGGTGCACCAGGCCAGTCATCTCGGCCACGTGGTTGCTCGCCGGGCGCCAGTCCACCACCCGGATAAAGCCCACCGGCAGGTCGTGGCGCTGCAGGAAGGTCTCCAGCACCCCGAAGCCCTGCATGGTCTTGTGGCAGGTCCCGGCCTTGAACACGGCGGCCANGGTCGTGGCGCTGCAGGAAGGTCTCCAGCACCCCGAAGCCCTGCATGGTCTTGTGGCAGGTCCCGGCCTTGAACACGGCGGCCAGTGGGTACTCCCGCAGGAACTGGTCCACCTCTTCGGGCGTCGTCAGGGGCACCAGCACCTGGGTCTGTTCGGTCGCGTTGGCAGTCATGGGGACAGCATACGCCCCGCTTTGGAAAACGAAGTGACCCGGTCCACAAGGGACGGGGAAGGTAGACTGGAGGTACGGACGAAGCGACCGAGTTTGTCAGCTTCACGGTCGGCAACGTGACCCTCAGCGGCTTCGTCATGCCGGAAGAACTGGCCTGTATCGAGTCTGGGGAGGTGGTGGACGTGCTCCTGCGCGGCGGGGTCGCCCTCCACGGTGACGTGGGCGAGGCCGTGCCGCTGGGCGACGTGGCCTGCACCCTCGTCGGCGGGGAGCTGTCGCCCTTCGCCCCACCGCGCCGGGGCTGACGCTCAGTCCAGCGCCCACACCCCGGCCTTGAGGTGGGTGGCGCCGGGGTAGTCCTCGCCCGCGCCCAGCCGGGTGAGGGGACGGGCCTGCCGCCCCGCCTCTGCCAGTCCGGCCGCGACCATCCGTTCGAAAGCGGGGCTGCTCAGCCCCGCGTGGTTCGTGACGGCCAGCACCTGTCCCCCCGGCGCGGTCACTTGGGCCGCCAGCGCCGACAGCCGCGCATAGTCGCGCTCGGCCCGCCAGATCCCCGCTTTCCCCCGCGCGAACGACGGCGGGTCCAGCACCACGAGGTCGAACCGGTCCCCCCGCCTGCGCAGCCTGCCCAGCCACTCGAACACGTCCCCGTACAGGAAGTCGGCGTCGGGGGCCGCGAGGCCGCTCAGCGCGTAGTTCTGCTGCCCCCAGGCCAGCACCTTGCGCGAGAGGTCCACGTTCTTGACGGTGGCCGCGCCCCCCAGCGCCGCGCTCAGACCGAAGCCGCAGGTGTACGCGAAGGTGTTGAGCACCCGTCCGCCCCCCGGCGCGTGCGCCCGCACCCAGGCCCGCAGCGGCCGGGCGTCCGTGAACAGGCCGGTGCTGAGGTCCCCGCCCGGCCGGATCAGGAAGGGCACGCCCGCCTCCAGCGCGGTCACCTCGGGCCGTGCCTCGCCCCAGACCGGCTCCGGCGGC
>NZ_JASNGB010000278.1 GCF_030271215.1 Deinococcus rhizophilus
TGCTGAGCTACTCCGGCCTCACTCAGGTTAAGTTGCCAGAACCCCCCTGACTGTGGTCGCCCGGCCCGTCACGCGCCAACCGCCGTCTAGGATGAGCCCGTCCAGAAACAAGGCGGGGTGCGTGCTGATGGTGGGCAAAGCAGCGGGTGACGTCATGACGCGAACTCCTCCAGTTGCGGAACTGGTGAGCATTCTCGCGCAAAGGACGTTGCTGGGGAAGCGCAGTTGCCGGGAACAGCCGTGCTCCCCCGAGCGTTCACTGCGGGTGTGGCAGCTCCGGGCTCAGGGGCATTCTCCAGTGGAAGGAGGCCCCTTGCCCGGGCCTGGAATTCACCCTTAGATCGCCCTGCATCGCCCGGGCCAGACCACGGGCGATCGTCAGCCCCACGCCACTCCCATCACCCCGTGTCCGGGCAAGGTCCGCACGGAAGAAACGCTCGAAGACGCGCTCGAGGTGCTCCGGGGCGATTCCCGGTCCTGTGTCTGTGACCGAGATGGTCAGGTGCCGCCCTTGCACGGCCGCCGAGACCCAGGCCTTTCCGCCCGGCGGGGTGTACCTGAGTGCATTGCTCAGCAAGTTCGCGAGTACCTGTTGAGCGCGCTGGGGATCGACGTGGACCCTGATTTCGGGGGGTGGCGTGTTCATCTGCAGCGTGATCCCCCGGTCCTCAAAGGCCATCTGGAAACGCTCCTGGGCCTGCACGAGCAGGTCACTCACCGGAACCGCCGTGAGGTGCAGGTCCACCCGCCCGCTTTCGACACGGCTGACCAGGCTGAGGTCGTGGACGAGACGTTCCATGCCGGCCACCTCCCGTGCGATGGCGCTCAGGGCCTGCTCCGAGGGCAAAACTCCATCCTGAGCGGCCTCCGCGTACCCGCGCACCGCCGCCACAGGCGTTCGCAACTCATGCGCGACGTTGCCGATCAATTCCACCCGTGTCTGCTCCACGCGCTCCAGGGCACCCGCCATGGTATTGAAACTCCGCGCGAGGCCCGCCAGCTCGTCCTGCCCGGTCTCGGGCAGGCGGCGGCTGTACTCGCCGCTGGCGATGGACCGACTGCCCGCTTGAAGTGACCGCACCGAGGCCGTCACGCGCCGGGCCGCCACCCAGGCGGTGACGGTGGCCACCAGAAGGGCCAGGGGCAGCGCGGCCATCAGGGCCCGGGTCAGGGTGTCCCGCATTCCGTGCGTGAGGTCCTCCCGCAGCACTCCCCCCTCGGGGCCGATGAGGTCGATCATCTCCTGCACGTGCCGCTGAATGAACGGATGGGCCGCCAGCTCCGCCGCGACCAGCAGGACGGCAGCCGTCACCGTGACGACCACCAGGTGGTTGAGCAGCAAGCGTGGAAACAGGCGCATTCAGTCCTCCCGGAAGCGGTACCCCAGCCCCCGCACGGTCTCAATGAACTGCGGGGCGTCCGGATCATCCCTGAGTTTGCGGCGCACCGCCGTGATGTGGACATCCACGACCCGTGCCACGCCCGGGTACTCTGGCCCCCACACCCGCTCCAGCAGCCGCTCCCGTGACCAGACCAGTCCTGGGTGCTGCGCGAGCGTCACCAGCAAATCGAATTCCGTGCGGGAGAAAGCTACAGGTTGACCGTGCAAGGTGGCCGATCGTCCGGCCAGATCGAGCGTGAGTGGCCCAGCCTCAATGCGTTCCCGGACACCCACCCGGCGCAACAGGGCCCGGATACGGGCCACCACCTCGCGCGGACTGAAGGGTTTGACCACGTAATCGTCCGCGCCGGCGTTCAGCCCCTCCAAGCGGTCCTCCACCTCGCCCCGGGCCGTGAGCAGGAGCACCGGCAGTTGTGGGTGCTCGCGGCGGGCGTACGCGGTCAGTTCCACCCCCGTCATGCCCGGCAGCATCCAGTCGATGATCGCCACATCTGCGCGGGCCAGTAGCGGGAGGGCGGCCAGGCCATCTTCCTCCATCACCACCGAGTGGCCCTCCGCCGCGAGGTACGCCGTGAGCACCTCCACGATGGCCGGGTCATCATCCACGATCAGGACCGTGGCCATGACACTCCTGCCCCGAGGACGACGCATAACATGGTGCCCCACTGCGGCGTTCCACAGCCGCCAGTCGAGCCCTCCAGCAGCAGAGCGAATCGAAGCCGATGCGGGGAAACAGCCATACAGATCATGGGGACTCCGTGGACGAACGGGCAGAGGTGAGCGGAGTGGGTTGGAGTGAACCCAATCGGGCGGACCGCGGGGCAAGTCACGTC
>NZ_JASNGB010000279.1 GCF_030271215.1 Deinococcus rhizophilus
AGCATCGGCAGTCAGGGGCGCCAGCAGGTCCACGGCAGCGGGCACCCCGCCCACCTCCACCGCGTCCCCCGGCACCAGCTCCCGCCGCAACCGCGCGAGGCTGAGGCCCCCGGCGTGGGCGCCGGACTGCCCGACCACCTTCCCGCCCCGCGTGACCTCGGCCCGCTCGGGGAGGCCGTCGCCGCGCAATCGCGCCAGGCCATAACGGGCCTGCCCCCGCGCTTCCAGCCGGGCCATGATCTCCTGGCCCACGTAACAGCCCTTGCGGTAGCTGATGGCCGGAAGGGGTCCGCCCACGTCCAGCCCGACTTCCGGAATCAGGGTGCCCGCGAGGCCGTCGGCGTCCACGTCGGGGATTCCGGCGCGGATGCGGGCGGCGTGCAGGGCCGGCAGCGCAACCTCGGCACCCGCCAGCGCCTCCAGCACCGCCGCCTCCTGTCCGGCGAGGACGTGGAGGTCCACCCCCCTCTCCCCGGTGCGGTTCACGCGCCCGCCCAGCACGGTCGCCCCGGCCAGCCCGAATTCCTGCGCGTCGCCGCCCGCCGGGTCCCAGCCGGGGAGGTCGGCCTCCCGCCAGACATGCACGGTCCGCAGGTCGCCGGAAAGGTCGGTCAGGTCCACCTGATCGAAGATGATGTAACGCCGCAGCCGCCCTTCCAGCGCCGGGGCCTGCCCCGCCCCGAGATGCAGGTACACGTCGCCAGAACGCCGGTACACGCGGGCGAAGAACTCGATCTGGCCGCGCACATTCAGGAAGCAGGCGGCGACCATGCCGGGGGTGGGGGCTCCCCGCAGGTCGCCGGTCATCTGCCCCTGCGCGAAGTCCACCCGGTCCGAGCCGGTCAGGCGCAGGGCGCTGGAGGGAAGGCGGGTCCACATGGGGCTCAGGCTACGGGAAAAGGGGGCGGGCATGTGAGGCAGGGGGCAGGGTTGGGGCGGGAGCGTCCTCCGGTTTCCGTCCGATGGGTTCCCAAACTCCCAAACCGGGAGAGCGCCGATTCGAGAACTCCTTTCCCGGCAACCGTTTTTTCCCACTCGCGCCGCCCGTCTTGAACAGTGACAGGAGCTGTCGATCCGGAATCCGTCTCAGTCGCTCGCCGCCGCCAGCTCGCGCCCGGCCCGCAGCGCCCGCTGGGCCTCCCGCGTGAGGTTCCAGCGGGTCAGGTCGGAGACAGCCTCGCGGACGACCGCCTCGGCGTGGGGCAGGGCGGCGCGGCGCGACTGCAGGTTGCGGCTCACGATGGCCGTGAGGTCGTCGAGGTTGTACAGGTGCGCTCCCGGCACCCCCCCGATCCCGGGGTCGAGGATGCGCGGCACGCTGATGTCGATCAGGAACATGGGCCGCCCGGGGCGCCCGACCAGGGCCGCCGCCACCCCTTCCGGATGCAGGACGTAGTGGGGCGCCGCGCTCGAGGCGATCACCACGTCGGCCAGCGGCAGGGCCTCGTGCAGCAGTTCGGCGGTGCAGGCGCGGCCGCCCACGCGCTCGGCCAGCGCCCGCGCCCGCTCGGCGGTGCGGTTGACCACGATCACGTCCTCCACGCCCGCCGCCCGCAGGTGGGTCAGGGTGAGTTCGGCGGTCTCACCCGCACCCAGGATCAGGGCGGTGCGGCCCACGAGCCCCCCCAGCGCCGAGTGCGCGAGTTCGACGGCCGCGCTCGACACGCTGACGACCCGGTCGGCCAGCCCCGTCTCGGTGCGGACCCGCTTGCCCGCCGCGAGGGCGCCCTGCGCGACCTTGTTCAGCACCGTTCCCGCCAGCCCCAGGTCGCGCGACGCCTGCCACGCCCGCTTGACCTGCCCCTGAATCTGCGTCTCCCCGATCACCAGGCTGTCGAGACCCGCCGCCACCCGGTAGAGGTGGGTGGCCGCCGCCTCGCCCCGGTGCACGTAGAGGTGCTCGGCCAGCCCCTCGCCCCAGGCGTCCCCGAAGACGGCGCGGGGGTCGCCGCGCAGCCCCGCGAGGTAGACCTCGGTGCGGTTGCAGGTCGCCAGCAGCAGGGCCTCGCCCGCCGAATGCGAGAGGTGCGAGAGCAGCGCGGCCTCGTCCCCGGCGCGGACGGCGGCCCGCTCGCGGACCTCCACCGGGGCGGTCTGGTGGTTCAGGCCCACCACCACGAAATCCAGCGCGGCGGGCGGGGGCACGTGGGCTCCGGCGAGCAGGGCGCGGCCCGTGGGGCAGGCCAGCGTCACGCGCCCCCCCGGCCCGGCTCCAGGCC
>NZ_JASNGB010000028.1 GCF_030271215.1 Deinococcus rhizophilus
CCCAGCAGCCCGCCCCCGGCCGCAAGGTCCAGCACGTCGCCGCGCACCCGGTCCTTGCGCAGGGTCTGGGCCAGCAGCGCCTGGGCGTCGTCCACTCCCGGAAAGCCGCGCACGCCGGGCTTGGTGCGGGCGTGCAACCCGTCGAGCCGGGGCGGCAGCGTGGCGGGGCGCACGTCGAAATAGGTGCCGACCTCCGCCTGCGGGGGAAGGTGGGCCGGGGGCTGGGCCGGGCGGGAAAAACGGACCTTGGGCTTGGGCTTGCGCGTCACGCCCCCAGGGTGGCACAGACCGGGCGGTGCCGGGGAGCCGCCAGCGGCCCCGCACCCCTGCTACCGTGCTGGCCATGCCCTCCCTTCCTCCCTCGGTCACCCCCGACTGGGCCTTCGAGCGCGAGCACTGGCGGCGGGGATACTTCCGGGTGGCGGGCGTGGACGAGGCGGGCCGGGGGGCGTGGGCCGGACCCGTCACGGTGGCGGCGGTGATCCTGCCGGGGCTGGCGCAGGACTACCCCTTCCGCGATTCCAAGCAGCTCTCCCCTGCCCAGCGCGAGGCGTTCGCGGCCGAGGTGCGGCGGGTGGCCGTCTGCTGGGCGGTCGAGCACGCCTGGCCCGACGAGATCGAGCGGCTCAACATCCTGGGCGCCACCCACGCGGCGGCGGCGCGGGCGCTCGCGCGGCTGGACCCGGCCCCGCAGGCGCTGGTGACCGACTACCTGCGCCTGCGCACCCCCCTGCCCCTGCTGGCCCCCCCGAAGGCCGACGCCCTGAGCTACTCGGTCGCTGCCGCCAGCCTGCTCGCCAAGACGGAGCGCGACCGGGTGATGACCGAGCTGGACGCCGAGTATCCCGGCTACGGCTTCGCGGCCCACAAGGGCTACGGTGCCCCCGCCCACCGCGCGGCCCTGGAGCGGCTGGGCGTCAGCCCGGTGCATCGGCGCGGGTATGCGCCCATCGCGCGGCTGCTTCAGCGCGGCCTCTTCAGCGACTGATACGGATTCCGATTGAAGGGTGCCCTGAACACCCGGAAATCTGGCCAGACCCGGAGAGCTGCGCGAGCAGAGGGAGAGGGAAAAAGGACGGATTGCGGGAGAGGGATGAACAGTCAGCGCTCTCCTGACCGTTCAGGAATCGAACGGAATCCGTATGACCAGCCACGCCAGCCCGAAGCACAGCCCGGCGGTCAGCAGGCTGATGGTCAGGGCCGCGACGGGCCACGAGATGCGTTCGGTGGCCTGTCCCAGTCGGCCCCGGTGGTAGGACGTGGCGTCCTGCACGCCAAACGCCCCCATCGCAAACGACCCCGCCAGCACGCACATCAGGGTCCCCGCCCCGTTCAGGCCCAGCCGCACCCCCTCCCAGCCGGGCCGGATCAGGAAGTGGCCCACCAGCGCAGCGAGCAGCGCCAGACCTCCGCCCACAAGCGCACTCCGCACGAGAAAACCGCGCAGAACGTCCCAGCGGGATTGCGGCTGCACACCAGGGGGACTGCTCATGGCCCCATCTCAGCACAGCAGCCCCGGCGCCGCCACCCAGCCTGATACGGATTCCGTCTGTTCCGTCGACAAGCCGGAAGAACGCCGGTTCGGTCACGCCACGCCCGGAACCCGTCGTTTTCCTTCCCGCTCTGCTTCGCAGCGTTTCAGGTCCGCTCGGATTTTCAGGTCCGCTGGGAGTTCAGGTTGACGCGTCAACCTTTCCGCCGGAATCCGCATGAGCAGAACTTTAGGCAACCTGCGACCTGTTGCCCACCATGCAGAGTCGGGGCGGGGCGCGGGTCACAGTGGGGCACAGAGCAGCGGAGGACCGCCGCGCGGCAGTGGGCCGGGCGGCCGGAGCTTCGCCTGGGCCGCAGCGGGGGCGCGGGCCAAGTCCCCCGACGGAGGTCCACCATGTCCAACCGCAACCTCGCCCAGCTGCTCACCATCGCCGGAGCCGCCTCCATCCTGGGGTCCATCGCCATCTGGGCCTCGCAGGGTGGGCAGGGCAAGACCCCCGAGGAACGCGCCCACGGCGAACGCTTCGGCATTTTCGTGGGGCTGTGGGCGCCCACCCTGTTCATTCTGGCCAACCGCTACAACACGAACGCCCTACGCGAGGAGTAGGCGCCGGGCCCCTAGCACCCCTCGCTGCGGAAACCCTCGCAGGGTTCCTGCGGCGTCCAGGGGGCGTCCAGCGCCTTGCGGGCCAGGGCCAGCGCGAAGGCCGCCGCGTCCGTCACCAGCGCGGGCGAGAGGGTGCGGTCGCTCGCCGCGTGGTAGTGCCTGTCCACGCCCCGGTGGACAAAGGCCGTCCGCACCCCCCAGCCGATAAAGGGCACGTGGTCGCTGCTGCCCGTCACGCCGGAGGTCCGCCCGAAGGATTCGCGCTCGGGCGGATCGTCCTCGAACAGCCGGATGCCGGGGCGCACCGCCCGCGCCAGGGGCCGCAATTCGGCGTGGGCGGCGACCCCCAGCGCCTCGGCGCCCACCCCCACCATGTCGAGGTTGAGCATCGCGCGGGTCTGCCGCAGCGCGAAGCGGTGCGCGTCCACAAAGGCGCGGCTGCCGTAGAGCCCGTCCTCCTCCCCGTCGAACAGGACAAACCAGGTTCGCTCGGCCAGCGGGGTTCCCGCCGCCCGCCGCGCGGCCTCCAGCACTGCCAGCACGCCGCTCGCGTTGTCGTTGGCCCCCGGCGAGGCGTTCACGCTGTCGAGGTGCGCCCCGACGACGACCCCCGGCTCCGCGTCCACCCGCGCCGCGATCAGGTTGGCGCCCGTGACCTCGCGCCGCTCCACCTTCGAGACCAGCTCGGCCTCCTCGCCCGCCCGCGCCCAGACCCGCTCGCCGTCCTGTGCACTGACCCACACCAGCGGAAGCACCGTGGCGGCCACGCGCTCCACCCGCGCCACAGCGCAGTCCTGCACCCAGACCAGCCCCAGCGCCCCGGCCAGCGTCGCTCGGCCCACGATCTCGCCGCGTGAGAGGTCCCCGTCCCAGTCCTGGCAGCGCAGCAGCGCGATCTGCCCGCGCAGGCCCCGGGCCTCCATCTCACCCTTCGAGAGGCCGCCCGGCAGCGGCACCAGCCGCCCCGACTGCTCGCCGCCCTGCGCCCCGTACAGCGCGTGGGCCGGGACGCGCAGGCCGCCCACCGTCAGCGTGCCCCCCTGGTCGAAGGGCCGCTCCAGCGTGACGGGCTGCCGGGTGACGCGGTAGCCCAGGCTTTCCAGTTGCCCGGCGAGCCAGTCCAGCGCCCGCGTGTGCCCTGGTTCGCCCACCGGACGCGGCCCGAATGCCCGCAATCCGGCCCAGTCCCCGGCCACCGTGCGGGCCTGCGCCGCCTCCTGCAGCGGCGGATTCTGGGGCCGGGTGCCCAGATAGACGCCGCCGCCCACCAGCCCGGCGGCGGCCAGCAGCGGCAGCGCCCACGACCACAGCGGGCGGGACGGACGGGTGGGAAGGGCACGGCGGGGCATGGGGTCAGGGTAGCGGGTGAGAGGTGGGGGCGGGGGCGCAGGTCCGCAAAAAACCCTCAGTCCGCCGCGCGGCCAGCCCTGCAAGCCGCTCATACGGGTCCCCCCGAAGGGAGCCTCCAAAGCGCACGAGACGGGGGGAACGTTCCTGACAGAAGCCTTCCTTCCCGGGGGAGGTGCTCTGCAGGGGCAGACCCGCAGAACTGCGGAGCAGAGGGGTCAAGCGGGGCAAGCACCCCCTCCGCCTTCCGCGCCGCCACCACCCGCTGACCCGCTGCGGAACAAAGTCGCCGGGGGCCGTGCCGTACACTGCTCCGCGTGACCGAAGGGCCGACTGCCAACATCCGCAATTTTTCCATCATCGCCCACGTGGACCACGGCAAGTCCACGCTGGCCGACCGCATTCTGGAACAGCTCGGCGCGATGGGCGAGCGCGACAAACGCGACCAGACCCTCGATACGCTGGAGCTGGAGCGCGAGCGCGGCATCACCATCAAGTCGACGCCGATCCGCCTGAAGTACGTCCGCCCGCAGCGGGAAGACGGCACGGGCGGCGAGGAGTACGTCTTCAACCTGATCGACACCCCCGGCCACGTGGATTTCAACTACGAGGTCTCGCGCTCGCTGGCCGCCTGCGAGGGCGTGCTGCTGCTGGTGGACGCTTCCCAGGGGGTCGAGGCGCAGACCATCGTCAACGCCTACCTCGCCATCGACAACAACCTCGAGATCGTGCCGGTGGTCAACAAGATCGACCTGCCCGCCGCCGACCCGGAGGGCGCGGCCCGGGAACTTGAGGAGGTCATCGGGATTCCGGCCGGAGACGCCGTGTTCGCGTCTGGCAAGGCGGGAATCGGCATCCCGGAGATTCTGGAGGCCATCGTCGAGCGCATTCCGCCGCCGCCCGGCGACCCCGACGCGCCGCTCAAGGCGCTGATCTTCGACTCGTTTTATGACGCGTACCAGGGCGTGATCCTGTTCGTGCGGGTGCTGGAAGGCACCCTGACGCCCAAGCTGCCCATCATGCTGTTCAACTCGGGCAAGACCTTCGATGTGGACCGGGTGGGCACCTTCACGCCGGGGCTGGTCGTGGGCGAGTCGCTGCCCGCCGGAAGCGTGGGTTGGATCGCGGCGGGCATCCGCGACATCCACGACGCGCAGGTGGGCGACACCATCACCCAGAAAGACCGGCCCACGCCCGAGCCCTTTCCCGGCTTCAAGCCCGCGCAGCCGGTGGTGTTCTCGGGCCTCTACCCCACCGACACCGAGGACTACCGCAAGCTGCGCGACGCGCTCGACAAGCTCAAGCTCAACGACGCGGCCTTTTCCTTCGAACCGGAAACGTCGGAAGCGCTGGGCTTCGGCTTTCGCTGCGGCTTTCTGGGCCTGCTGCACGCCGAGATCATTCAGGAGCGGCTGGAGCGCGAGTACGACCTCGACCTGATCGCCACCGCGCCCGCCGTGGTCTACCGCGTCACGCTGACGAACGGCGAGGTCTTCGAGACCCAGAACCCCGCCGAGTTCCCCACCCGCGACCGCATCACCAGCGTCGAGGAGCCGTACATCAAGCTCAGCGTCATGCAGCCCGAGGACTACGTGGGGCCGGTGATGCAGCTGCTGCAGGAGCGCCGGGGCAGCATGGTCACCATGAACTACGTGGGCAAGCGCGTCGAGCTGCTGTACGAGGTGCCCTTCGCGGAGATTCTGTACGACTTCCACGACCGCCTCAAGTCCATCTCGCGCGGGTACGCCAGCATGGATTACGAGCAGATCGGCTACCGCGAGGGCGACCTGCGCAAGGTGGATATCCAGGTCAACAACGAGGTCGTGGACGCCCTCGCCGTGATCGTCCACGAGACCAAGGCCTACTCGCTGGGCCGCAAGATCGTGGACAAGATGGCCGAGGTGATTCCGCGCCAGATGTTCCCGGTCCCCGTGCAGGCCACCATCGGCGGCAAGATCATTGCCCGCGCGACCGTCAAGGCCTACCGCAAGGACGTGCTGGCCAAGTGCTACGGCGGCGACATCTCCCGCAAGAAGAAGCTGCTCGAGAAGCAGAAGAAGGGCCGCGCCCGCATGAAGCAGATCGGCACGGTGGAGGTGCCGCAAGAGGCGTTCCTGGCGGTGCTGAGCACGGACGAGTAGCGCCCTTCAGGCTGGGCCGACCGCGCAGGAGCCCTCCCCCCCCCCTCTCCCCCCGGATGGGGGGCTTTTTCGTCGCGGGCCCCCGCACCCGCCCGTGCCGGACCATGAGACGGCCCCTTCACGGTCCGTCCAGAGGAGGGGAAGCCGGACCGGGTCCTCGGGTACGGTCAGAGGTGGTGACGGGGCGTGACCCGCCCACCGGGGCCGCGTGACCGAACCCCGCTCCCCCCTTTTCCCCGCCCAGGGGTCCCGATTCTCCAGGAGACGACTGTATGACTGACACGACATGGTTTTTGACCGAGCCTGGCCTGGGCCGCCTCGCGCAGGCCGCTTCGCTCACGCCCGAGCAGACCCGGCGGGCGCTGGAGGCCGGGCTGCCGCTGCAAGCAGAAGCGCTGCGCGGGGCACAGGCCACCCACGGCGACGTGCTGCGCGAGGCGGCGGCGGCGATTCCGGCGCCTGCCACGCTGGACGGGGCCTTTTCAGAGTCCGCCGGGGACCAGGATTTCTACCGGGCCGGGGAGATGCTGGCCGGAGCGGTGCCGGGCCTCGACCCCGCCGGACCTGCCCGGCAGGCGGCGCAGGCGACCGGGCTGGACGCCGGGCAACTGGGGCGGCTGTTCACCCTGACCCTGCCGCTGCTGCTGGGGCGCCTGCACCTGGGGACAGCGGCGGGCGCGGTGCCCACCGGAACGGTCGTGGCGGCCGTGCCCACCGTCGTGGAGGAGATCGGCGAGCCGGTCGCCGCGCGGCCCGCAGCGCCTCCCCCGCCTCCGCCTCCCCCTCCGGCCACCACGACCACGGCGGCCACCACCACGACCACCCAGACGGTCGCCACGCCGCGCCGGGGCTTTCCGTGGTGGGCGCTGCTGCTGCCCTTGCTGGCGCTGGGCGGCTGCTGGGCGCTCAACCAGAACCGGCAGGCGACTCCTGCCGTGGCCGGTTCGGAGACGGCCACGCCGGAACCCGGCGCCGCGACCGAGCCCGAGGCTGCCGCCCCGGTCGCCACCGACTTTGCCGTGACCGAGCCGCAAAACGGCGCCGAGGTCACCGCGAGCGGCTTTTCCATCGCGGGCACGGGCGCCCCCGGCGAGGCTTACACCATCCGGCGTGAGGACCAGGATCTCGGGACCTTCACCGTGGGCGACGACGGCACCTGGCAGGCCGATGTGGTGGACGGCGCCGCCGTACCCGGCGAGCTGCTCTACACCTTCCAGAACGGGGCAGGCGAGCAGGTGGGCGAGCTCCCCGTGGTGGCCGTGGACGCGGAGGGCGTGCCTGCGGGCGAGTTCGCGGTGACTCAGCCGCCCGAGGGCTCGGACGTGCCTGTCAGCGGCTTCAACATGCGCGGGACCGGCCCGGCGGGTGAGACCTACCAGGTGCTGCGTGAGGGCACCGAGGTCGGCACCATCGAGGTCGGAGACGACGGCCTGTGGAACGTGGACGTACTGGACGAGGCCGCTCCCGAGGGCGAGCAGACCTACACCGTCCAGAACGCGGCGGGCGAGGAAGTCGCCACGCTGCCCCTCAACGTGGTCCCGGCGGACCAGGCCAACGCGGGCAGCGACAGCTTCGGCGCGGGTGAGGACGGCGCGGCCGGGGAGGACGGCGGCGCGGAAGGTGAGGGCGCGGGCAGCAGCGACGGCACCAGCCTCGACGTGACCGAGCCGGCCTCCGGCGCGGAGGTTCCCGCGACGGGCTTTGCACTCAGCGGCACGGGCGGCCAGCCCGGCGCGACCTACCAGCTGTACGAGGACGGCGTGAGCGTGGGTACCTTCCAGGTCGGCGAGGACGGGGCCTGGACGGCGGACGTGGCGGGCGCGGCGACCGGCGAGCGCGAGTATGCCGTACTCGACGGGGCGGGCAACCGGGTGGCGACCCTGCCCGTGACCGTCGTGTCGGCGGCAGCGGCCGGGGCCACCTGCGACCAGCCGCTGACCCTCAGCCTCGACGACGGCGAGTCGGTCAGCTCGCCCTTCCGGTTCGGCGGCACGGGCAGCGGCGAGGGCTACGAGGTGCGCGTCTTCCGGGGCGAGCGCCAGATCGGCCGCACCACCGTGAACCTGACCCCCGACTGCACCTGGAGCTACCTCAGCCGCCCCGGTGGCCGTGAGGGCGCCGAGCGCAACGTGCGCTACGAGGTCCGCCCCGCCGGAGCGGAAGCGGGCAGCGATCCCGAGGCCCAGGTCACCCTGGAAGTCACCGGCAGCGACGTGAACTTCAACGACCAGGGTGAGTACGTCGGCCCGACCAACTGAAGTTCTGCCATCCGCAGCCGGGCACTTTCTGATGGAGAGTGGCCCGGCTGCCCTGCTTCTCCCCTCCTCTCTCCTCGCCTTCCCTTCTTCCCATTCCCGGAAAGGACCCCTTCCCATGACCCACGCGCACGAGCCGTCCGCCGACCTGAACCGCCTTCGCCCGCCCGCGCCCGCCGTCCCGACCTTCGGCGGCACGCAGGTCCTGCGCCCGGACGTGGTGCGGGTGCGGCTGCCGATGGTGAACGCCTTCCTGCTGGGGCTGCCCGGCGGAGACTGGGTGCTGCTCGACGCCGGGATGCCGGGCACCGCCGGACTGATTCGCAGGGCCGCCGACGAGTACCACGCGGGCCGCCCGCCGGTCGCCACCGTGCTGACGCACGGGCACCTCGACCATATCGGGGCGCTGCGCGAATTGCTCAAGGCGTGGCCGGTGCCCGTCTACGCGCACCCGCTGGAGCTGCCGCACGTCACCGGGCAGGCGCCGTACCCCTTTCCCGACCCCACGGTGGGCGGGACGACCAGCCTGCTCTCGCCCGCCTTCGCGCCCGGTCCCTTCGATTTCCGGCCGCACGTGCAGGCCCTGCCGGAAGACGGCGCGGTGCCGCACCTGCCGGGGTGGCGCTGGCTGCACACGCCGGGGCACACCTCCGGACACGTCTCGCTGTGGCGGGAAGAAGACCGCACCCTGATCGCCGGGGACGCCTTCGTGACCACCAAGCAGGAGTCGGCGGCGGGTGCGTTTGCCCTGCGCCCCACGCTGATTCACCGCCCGCCCGCCTACTACACCCCCAACTGGGACGAGGCGCGGGACTCGGTGCGGCGGCTCTCGGCGCTGCATCCCCAGCTGGTCTTGACCGGGCACGGGCACCCCATGTCGGGGCCGGAGATGGGCGCCGACCTCGCGCGGCTGGCCCGCAACTTCGACGAACTCGGGCGCCCCCGCCGGGGCTGGTACGTGACCCGCCCGGTGCCGGTGGGCGTGCCCCTGGTCGGCCCCGACCCCCTGAAGCAGCGGGTGCTGGCGGTCCTCGCGCTGGGCGCCCTGGCGCTGGTGCTGACGCGGCGCCGCTAGCGCCCCCTCTCCCCCCATACGGCCTCCGTCCAATTCCTTTCCTTCCAGAACCCGCCCTTTCTCCTTCTTCCCCTTCTCGCCTCCGCCCGGACCCCCACCACCTCGTACACGATTCCATCCGAGTTCGTATCAGTCCCCACACCGGACGGGCCATCACGGGCGCGTCACAGGTGTGGGGATTCTGTCAGAGCGGGATTTTTACACTCCGAGCCGTGAGCACAGGAGACGCGCGGATCGCCGGGCCGGGAGCCTTTCAGGTTCACCGCCGGGTCAGGCGCCGCCGGGCGGGCTGGGGGCAGGCGGGGACGTTGCGGGCACAGTTCACGCTGGCGATCTTCCTGCTCGCGTTCCTGCCCAACCTCGTGCTCAGCGTGGGGGCAGCGGGGGCGGGCACGGCCCCGGCGCTGGCGCTGTGGCTGGTTCTGGTCGCGGCGCTGTGCGGCGGGGTGGGCTACCTGCTCAGCGGCGTGCTGCTGCGCCCGCTGCAGCGGCTGGAGCGCGAGGTCGGCGCGGGCAGCTTCGCGCAGCCGCACGCGGACGACCCGGCCGAGATCCGGGCGCTGCGCGGGGCCTTCACCGGCCTGCTGGGACGGCTCGCCACCGAGCAGGAGCGGCGGGGGGCCTTCATGGCGACGCTGGTCCACGACCTGCGCACGCCTTTGATCGCCACCGGGCACCTTTCGCGGCTGCTGGGCGAGGGGGCCCTGAGTCCCGAGCAGCGCCGCGAGGTCGCGGGCGAGGTCGGGCGCGAGAACGCCCGGTTGCTGGCCCTGGTCGCCCAGATGGCCGACGCCCACCGCTTCGAGCGCGAGGAGGTGCAGCTCTCGCCCTCACGCACCGACCTCGGCACCCTGCTCGCAGAGGTCGCCCGGCGGCTGACCCCCCAGGCAGAGGCGCGGGGCCTGAGCCTCACCGCGACCGGAACGGGCCACGCCCCCGCCGACGCCGCCGTGCTGGAGCGGGCGGTGACCAACCTCGCGGCCAACGCGCTGCGCTACGCCCGCACCCGCGTGGAGCTGCGCGTGACCCCGCAGGGGGTGGAGGTCCGCGACGACGGCCCCGGCCTGTGTGCGCCCCTCTCCGAACTCGCCCAACCCTTCAACGCACAACCCGCCACCATCGCCGGGCAGCAGTACGCCGCCGGGATGACGGGCCTGGGCCTCTACATCGCCCGCCGGGTCGCGGAGGCGCACGGCGGCACGCTGAACTACCGCCGCGACCCGGCCTCGCCCCTGCCCACCACGTTCTGCCTGCTGTTCCCGGAGGTGACCCCTTGAGAATCGTGATTGCCGACGACCACCCCCTTTTCCGCATGGGCCTGAAGTACGCGCTGCTGCACCAGGGCTTCGACGTGGTCGCGGAAGCCGCCGACGGCCTTCAGGCCCTGGGCGCCTGCCGGACCCTGGAACCCGACGCCGCCCTGCTCGACGTGAAGATGCCCGGCCTGACCGGCATCGAGGTCTGCGAGCGGCTGCGCCAGACCCATCCCGGCGTCGTCAGCGTGCTGATCACCACCTTCACCGAACCTGCCATCGTGCAGGCGGCGCGGGCGGCCGGGGCACGCGGCTACGTCAGCAAGGAAACCGACCCCGAGTCGCTTGCCCGGCAACTGCGCGACATCGTGGCCCACCCGGAAATCGACCGTCTGCCGCAGGTCGAGGTGCCCCGGCTGACCCCCCGCGAGTCGGAGGTGCTGCCGCTGCTCGCCCAGGGCTTTTCCAACAAGGAGATCGCCAAGAACCTCGGCGTCAGCCCGGACACGGTCAAGGACCACCTCGCGCGGCTGTACGTCAAGCTCGAGGCCGGGGACCGCACCGAGGCGGTCAGCCGGGCGCGGAGCATCGGGCTATTGCAATAGAAAGACATATCTTTGACCCTCTCCCCCCGTGGGAGAGGGCGTTGCGAAGCAACGGGTGAGGGGGCGTGTGACCAACTCAACCCTCCTCTAGCCCGCCCACGCTCCCGGCTCCGCTGCGGCCCCTAGCCTGGGGGCATGGGCACACCTTTTCCCCTCTCGGCGCGGGTGCGCGGCCTGAACCCCTCGGCCACGGTCGCGGTGACCTCGCGGGCGCTGGAGCTGCGCCGGGCCGGGGCGGACGTGCTGAGCCTGAGCGTGGGCGAACCGGATTTCGACACGCCGCCGCACGTGAGGGCCGCCGCCATCGCCGCGATCGAGGCTGGGCACACCCGCTACACGCCCGTCAACGGCCTGCCCGAACTGCGCGAGGCCGTGAGCGCCAAATTCGCCCGCGAGAACGGGCTGGAATACGCGCCGGACGCCGTGACGGTCACGAGCGGGGGCAAGCAGGCGATCTTCAACGCCCTGCTCGCGCTGCTGAACCCCGGGGACGAGGTGCTCATCCCCGCGCCGTACTGGGTGAGCTACCCGGAGATGGTCGCGCTGACGGGTGCCGTGCCTGTCCCGGTGCCCACGCGGGCGGAGGCGGGCTTCGTCCTCGACCCGGAGGAACTGGCGGCGCGGGTCACGCCCAGAACGCGCCTGATCGTGCTGAACAGCCCCGGCAACCCCACGGGAGCCGTCTCCCCGGCGTGGGTGCTGGAGGCGGTGGCCGACCTCGCCCGTCGGCACACCCTCTATCTGCTCTCGGACGAGATCTACGAGCATCTGGTCTACGATGCCGGGCATGTCAGCCCCGCCCGGTACGCCCCCGAGCGCACGCTGACGGTGAACGGGGCGAGCAAGGCCTACGCGATGACCGGCTGGCGCATCGGCTACGCGGGCGGGCCGCGCGAGTGGATCGCGGCGATGAACGCCCTGCAGTCCCAGAGCACGACCGGGGCCTGCACGGTGTCCCAGCACGCCGCCCTCGCCGCGCTGACCGAGCACGAGGCGACCGCCCGTTTCGTGGCGGAGGCGCGGGCCGCCTACCGCGAGCGACGCGACTTTCTCGTCGCGGGCCTGAAGGCGCTGGGGCTGCCCACCCCCACCCCGCAGGGCGCCTTCTACGTCCTGCCCGACACCACCCGCCTCCACCCCGACGAGCTGGAGGCCAGCCGCCTGCTGCTGGAGCGCGGCGGGCTGGCAGTCGTCCCCGGCACCGATTTCGGGGCGCCGGGGCGGGTGCGGCTGAGCTACGCGGCAGGGCTGGACACGCTGGAAGAGGCGCTGCGGCGCATCGGCGGCGTGCTCGGCTGATCCCCGGAACCCTGGCGCCTCCCGCCCCGTACCCTGGGCGTATGACGAACATGAATCCCGGACAGGACGGCACCTACTCGCTGCGCGACTTTCTGGCCCAGACCGCCGAGCGCGACAATCCCGGCGAGGTCTTCGAACTCGAATCCAGCAAGATGCTGGAGGTCAAGGTCAATGGCCGCGTCTGGAGCAAGCTCGGCGCGATGATCGCCTACAAGGGCAACCTCTCCTTCAAGCGCGAGGGCACCCTGGAAGGCGGGCTGATGAAGGCGCTCAAGCGGGCGGTCAGCCAGGAGATGAGCCCGCTCGCCAAGATCGAGGGCCGGGGCGTGGCCTACCTCGCGGACCAGGGCAAGGAGATCCAGATTCTGCGGCTGGCGGGCGAGAGCCTGAACGTGAACGGCAACGACCTGCTGGCCTTCGAGGACAGCGTGCAGTACGACATCACCATGCAGCGCCGGGTGGCGGGGATGGCCTCGGGCGGGCTGTTCAGCGTGCGGGTGCAGGGGCAGGGGCTGGTCGCCATCCTCAGCCACGGCAAGCCGCTGACCTTGCGGGTCACGCCGCAGGAGCCGATCTTCACCGACCCCAACGCCACGATTGCCTGGAGCGGCAACCTCCAGCCGCAGCTGCGCATGGATTCCAGCCTGCGCTCCATGATCGGGCGCGGCGGCGGCGAGACCTACCAGATGGTCTTTCAGGGCGACGGCTTCGTGGTGGTGCAGCCCTACGAGGAGTTCGAGGCCGGGATGCTGGGGGAAGGCGGCGGCGTGGGCAAGAGCCTGGGCGACCTGTTCGACTGAGCCGTGTCGCCTGCCGCGCGTGGCTTGTAGAGGAAGGTGGGAGACGCGAGGGACGTCTCCCACCTTTTCTCTTTCCTCCCCTTGCTTTCTCCACACGCCACAGGCGACGGGCCGCAAGCCTACCCGCTACACTCCCCTGCGATGAGTCTGATCGTGATGGCGACGGGCGGCACCGGGGGGCACATCTACCCGGCGGTCGCCACCGCGCGGGAGCTGATGGGCCGGGGGCACCAGGCGTTGCTGCTGGGGCAGCGCGGCGGGATGGAGGAACGCTTCGCGGCGGACTCGGGCCTGGAGTTCCGTGGGGTGGACGCGGGCAAGCTCGCCCGCAGCGGGCAGGGCCGCCCCGATCCCCGCGAGTTGCTGCGGGCGGCGCGGGGGGTGGCCGAGGCGCGGGCCTTCCTGCGAGCCGCACAGCCGGGAGCGGTCGTCGGGTACGGCGGCTTTGCCAGCCTGCCCGGAGTCCTCGCCGCGCAGAGCCTGGGCCTGCCCACCGTCCTGCACGAGCAAAATGCCCGCCTGGGCCTGACACAGCGCCTCGCCGTGGGCCGGGCGCGGGCGGTGGGCACGGCCTACCCGCAGGTCGTGGGCCTGACCCCCGACAAGGCCACCCAGGTCGGCATGCCCGTCCGCGAGGAGCGCCTGCCCCGCCCGGAGGCGCTGGCGCGGCTGGGGCTGCGCGGGGGGAGGCTCACCGTACTGATCATGGGCGGGTCTCAGGGGTCGCTGGCGCTGAACAATGGCGTGCCTGACGTGCTGCGGTCGGTGTTCGGACCGGAAGGCCGCACCCCGGACGGTGAGCCTGTGCAGGTGCTGCACTCCACCGGCCCGCGCTGGCTGGAAGAGGTGACCCCGCGGGTGGCCGACCTGCCCTGGTACCACCCTACCGGGTACGTGGACGCGGTCGCCGCGTGGTCGGCGGCCGACTTCGGGATCACGCGGGCGGGCACGGGCACGCTGGCGGAGGCCGCCTTTCACGGGGTGCCGCTGGTGATGCTGCCCCTCCCCGAGTCGGCGGAGAACCACCAGTTCCACAACGCGCAGAGCGTGCAGAGCGCGGGAGCGGGGCGGCTGGTGGCGCAAGCGGACCTCGCCGGGGCGCTGGGCAGGGCGGTGCTAGAGTGTGCCCAGCCCGGCACGCGGGCGGCGATGCGGGAAGCGGCCCTGGGGCGCTCGCCCGCCGGGGCCGCCGCGCGGCTCGCGGACCTAGTGCTGCGGCATGTGCGCTGACTCCGGCCGCGTGCCTCCCCACCCTCCCACCATGACTGACCCTTCCCCCACCCTGACCGCTCCCGGCCCGACCGCCCCCGGCGCCCCGCCCTCTCCCCACTATCACTTGATGGGCATCGGCGGCATCGGCGTGANCTAGTGCTGCGGCATGTGCGCTGACTCCGGCCGCGTGCCTCCCCACCCTCCCACCATGACTGACCCTTCCCCCACCCTGACCGCTCCCGGCCCGACCGCCCCCGGCGCCCCGCCCTCTCCCCACTATCACTTGATGGGCATCGGCGGCATCGGCGTGAGCGCCTTCGCGCGGCTGCTCGCGGCGCGGGGGGTGCGGGTCAGCGGCTGCGACGAGCAGGCGTCCGAACTCACCGAGGGGCTCGTCCGCGACGGCATCGCGGTGGACCACGCCCACGACGCCGCGCATGTGGCGGGGGTGGACGTGCTGGTCGCCTCGGAAGCGGTGCCCAAGGACCACCCCGAACTCGTCGCCGCCCGCGCCGCCGGGGTGGAGGTGCGGCCCCGCATGGCGTTGCTGGACGAGTTGCTCTCGGCCTCGCCCTCGGTGGGCGTGATCGGTACCCACGGCAAGACCACCACGACCTCCATGATCGCGGTGGCGATGGCGGGCGCGGGGCTCGACCCCTCCGCCTTTGTCGGGGGCATCGTGCCCGAGTTCGGCTCCAACGCGCGGCTGGGCGCGGGGCCTTTCGTGGCCGAGGTGGACGAGTCCGACCGGGGCTTCGCGGCCCTGAGCTGTCAGACGGCCGTCTTCACCAACGCGGAAGACGACCACGTGGGCGGCAACCAGGCGACCTACTGGGAGACGGTGGAGGAACAGCACGCCGCCTTCGCCCGTTTCGTGGGACAGTCGGGGCGGGTCCTGTTCTGCGCCGACTGGCCGGGCCTGGACGGGCTGTGCGGCGGGGCCGCCGAACGCCTGAGCTACGGCCAGGCGGAGGGGGCCGACTACCGCGCCCTGGACCTGCGCCCCGACGCCGAGGGCACCTCCTTCACGGTGACCCGCCGGGGCGAGGTGCTGGGCGAGGCCCGCGTGGGATTGCCGGGGACCCACAACGTACTCAACGCGCTCGCGGCGCTGGCGGTGACCGACCTGTACAGCGGGGGCTTCCGGGCCGCCGCCGACGCACTCGCCGCCTTCCGGGGACCGGGGCGGCGCTGGCAGCGGGTGGGCGAGCTGAACGGGGCGCTGGTGGTGGACGACTACGCGCACAACCCCACCAAGGTCGCGGCGGCGGTGCAGGCCGCGCGGCAGACCGGGCGGCGGGTGCGGGTGGTGTTCCAGCCGCACCGCTACCTGCGCACCCAGCAGTCCTGGCCCCGGCTGGCCGACGCGCTGATGCCCGCCGACGAGGTGCTGATTCTGGATATCGCGGCGGCCTCCGAGCCGCCCATTCCCGGCATCCACGCCACGCTGGTCAGCGACCGGATGCGTGAGGGCGGGCACGCGGGCGTGCGCTACTTCCCCGACCGCGCCGAGGTGGTGCGCTACCTGCGCGAGACGGCGGGCGCGGGTGACCTGATCGTGACGATGGGGGCGGGCGACGTGTGGAAGCTCTCGCGCGAACTGGCCGCAGGAGGGCAGGCATGACCACCCTGAGTCCCAGCCGCACCGGGGCGCGGGTCGAGCGCCAGCCCCTGGCCCGCTACACCACCCTGGGCGTGGGCGGCGAGTCGGAGGTCTGGTTCGTCGCCGACCACGCCCAGCTCGCGGAGGCGATGGAGGCTCCGTACCGCATCCTGGGCGGCGGCAGCAACCTCGTGGTCGCGGACGAGGGCGTGCCCGAGCGGGTCATTCGCCTGACCGGGCCGCTCGCGCAGGCGGACCTCACGCCCGACCCGGCGCTGGGCACACCCGAGCAGATCGTCACGGGCTGGGTGGGCGGCGGGGTGCCGCTTCCCGGATTAGTCCGCAGGCTCCAGAAACTCGGCCTGAGCAATCTGGAGGGCACGGTCGGCATTCCCGCGCAGGTGGGCGGCGCCGTGTGGATGAATGCGGGCACCCGCTACGGCGAGATGTTTGACGGCCTGCACACCCTGGAGATCGTGACGCCGGAGGGCACCCGGCAGGTCACCCCCGACGACCTCGCCTGGGGCTACCGCAACAGCGGCATTCCCCGGAATCACATCGTGACCCGCGTGCGCCTGCGGCTGCGCCCCTCCACCCCGGAGGAGGTGCTCGCCAAGATGGACCTCGCGGACCAGGCCCGTAAGGGGCAGCCCAAGATGAAGACGCCCGGCTGCGCCTTCAAGAATCCCGGCGGCGGCAAGGGTGCGGGCCAGCTGATCGACGAGGCCGGGCTCAAGGGCACCCGCGTGGGTGCGGCCCTGATCGCCCCGGAGCACGCCAATTTCATCGTGAATCTGGGGGGCGCGACCGCCGCCGATGTCCACGCCCTGCTGCGCCTGATCCGCGAACGGGTGGGCCTGCCGCTGGAGCTGGAATACGAGCTGTGGCCGGAGACGCTGCCGGGGTGAGCGCCGCAGCGGCCCGCTAGACTGCCCCCCATGACCGATCCCGACCCCCGGCCACGCAACCGCCGGGTGCCCCTGCCCAGGCCCGCGCCTGAACCTGTTCCCGCCGAGCCACCCGTTCCCGAGTCCGGAGAGCAGGCGGCTCCGCCGCCGCCGCCTCCGCCCCTCCCCCGCCGTCCCCTGAACCTGCGCCCGTTGTGGTGGACCCTGGGGGTGGCGGCGGTCCTGGGAGTGACCGCGGCAAGCTGGTTTCTCCTGCCCATCCGCACGGTGACGGTGCAGGGCAACCAGAGGCTCTCGGAGGCGCAGGTGCGGGGGCTGGCGGGGCTGACACCCGGGTTCGGGTGGCTGTACTACGGACGCTGGCGGGCGGGGGGGCTGGCGCGGAGTCCCTGGATCGAGGCGGCGACCGTGACCCGGCGCTTTCCCGACGCGGTGACCGTGCAGGTGCGCGAGCGCGAGCCTTTCGCCCGCTGGAAGAGGCCGGACGGGATGATCGTGACGCTGGCCGAAGAAGGACTCGTGCTGCCGGGCGCGAGAAATGTGAGCAGCCTGCCCCTGATCAGCGGGTGGGGACCGGACCGCCGCGCCGAGGCCCTGGCCCTGACGCGTGCCTTACGGCGTTACAATGTCCAGTCGGTCGCCTATACGCCCAGCGGATTCACGGCGGCGACACCGACGGCGACGGCCTGGAGCGGGGACCTGTCTACCCTGCTGAAGTATGCTGGGGCCATCGTGCAATTTCCCGATCAAGAGATTCATATCTACCCCTGGGGGGTGAGCGTCCAGTAATGAAGGACAACCCGATCATCGTGGGGCTGGACATCGGCACCACCAAAATCACGACCGTCATCGGCGAGGTGGGCGACGACGGCTCGGTCGACATTATCGGCGAGGGCAGCGTGCCCAGCGAGGGCATGAAGCGCGGCGCCGTCGTCAATCTGGAGCGGGCCACCGGCGCGATTCGCCAGTCGGTGCAGGCGGCCGAGCGGGTCAGCGGCGTGCGGGTCGCCTCCGTGTTCGTGTCGGTCGCGGGCAACCACGTCAAGGCGATCACCAGCCACGGCCTCGCGGCGATTCGCCGCCACCAGGAAATCGCTCAGGCCGACGTCGACCGCGCCATCGAGAACGCCCGCGCGGTGCCGCTCGACCCCAACCTGGAAATCATCCACACCCTGCCGCAGGAATACGTGGTGGACGGGCAAGAAGGCATCAAGAGCGCGGTCGGCATGCACGGCGTGCGGCTGGAAGTCGATGTCCACATCGTCGCCGGGACCGCCGGGCCACTGCTCAACCTGCGCCGCTGCGTGCAGGAAGCGGGGCTGAAGGTCGAAGGCTTCGTCCTGCAGGCGCTGGCCTCGGGCCTCGCCACGCTGGAGGCGGCCGAGCAGTCGCAGACGGTCGTCGTGATCGACATGGGGGGCGGCACCACCGACGTGGGCGTCTTCAAGCGCGGCAACCTCGCGCACTCGGCGTGCATTCCCATCGGCGGGGACCACGTGACGGCCGACCTCGCGCAGATTCTCAAGCTGCCGCACGAGGAAGCCGAGAACGTCAAGCGCCGTTACGGGGCCGCCGTGCCCGAACTCGCCGACCCCGACCTCACGCTGGAGATCACCACCTCGAACGGCTCGACCCACGCCATCAGCGCCTTTGAACTCTCGCGCATCATCAAGCCGCGCCTGACCGAGATTTTCGGCATGGTCCGCGACGAGATCGACCAGGCGCTCGGCCCGGTGGAACTCGTGGCCCAGAGCGTCGTGCTGACGGGCGGGGCCAGCCTGCTGCGCGGGATTCCCGAACTGGCCCGCGACCGCTTCCGCCTGCCTGTGCGGGTGGGCAGGCCGCGCGGCATCGGCGGCCTGACCGACATCGTGAACGGCCCAGCGCACGCCGGGGGCGTCGGGCTGGTGCTGTACGGCATCGGGCAGGACGGCAAGGTGCCCGTCTCGGTCTTCCGCCCCGAGGAACCGGCCACCCCGCCGCCCCCCGCACCCCAGCCGCAGGCTGCCGCCAAGTCCGGCCCCGAGCCCAAAAAGGAGCCCGGCACAGTCACGGTGGTGACGCCCGCGCCGGGTCAGCCTGCCCCCAAAAAGGAGCGGCCCAAGGACGGGGCCAGCCTCAAGGACCGGGTGCGCGGCTTTTTCAAGGACTGGATGTAGGCCGGGAACGCCCGCCCCACCTTGGCCGTGCCGAGCATAAAGGTACGGTAAGCTACGAGCACAGCAGAGGGGAGCGCGGCTTCCCTCCGAAGGAGACACCATGCAAGCGGCCAGAATTCGCGTGATTGGCTTGGGCGGGGCGGGCAACAACGCCGTCAACCGCATGATTGAGTCGGGACTCGAGGGTGTGGAGTTCGTGGCGGGCAACACCGACGCGCAGGTGCTCGCCAAGAGCCACGCCGAGGTGCGCATTCAGCTGGGCGACCGCCTGACGCGCGGCCTGGGCGCCGGGGCCGACCCCGAGGTCGGGGAAAAGGCAGCCCTGGAAGACCGCGAGCGCATCAAGGAGTACCTCGACGGCACCGACATGCTGTTTATCACCGCCGGGATGGGCGGCGGCACCGGCACCGGCTCGGCGCCCGTGGTGGCCGAGATCGCCCGCGAGATGGGCATCCTGACGGTCGCCATCGTGACCCGGCCCTTCAAGTTCGAGGGGCCCAAGCGTCAGCGCGTCGCTGAAGACGGCATCGCCAAGCTGACCGAGCGCGTGGACGGCATGATCGTCGTGAACAACGAAAAATTGCTCACGGCGGTGGACAAGAAGGTGAGTTTCCGGGAAGCCTTCCTGATCGCCGACCGGGTACTGTACTACGGCGTCAAGGGCATCAGCGACGTGATCAACGTGGAAGGCATGATCAACCTCGACTTCGCGGACGTGCGGAACATGCTCTCGAACTCGGGGACGGTCCTGATGGGCATCGGCGCGGGCCGGGGCGAGAAGGTCGCCGAGGAAGCCGCCATGAGCGCGATTCACTCGCCGCTGCTCGAGCGCGGCATCGAGGGCGCCCGCCGCATCCTGATCAACGTGACCGGCAGCTTCGACCTGTCCATGACCGACGCCAACGAGATCGTCGAGAAGATCCGCGAGGCGACCGGCTTCGAGGACCCCGACATCCTGTTCGGCATCACTCCCGACGAGGCAGCGGGCGACGAGGTCCGCGTCACGGTGATCGCCACCGGCTTCGGCGAGGGCACCTTCCCCGGCACGCTCTCGGCAGGCATGGGCATGGGCAAGCCGGGGGGCCGTAACTCCAGCCTGGAGACCCTGGTGCGCCCGGTGCGCGGTCAGGGCGGCGGCTCCTACGATCCCAAGGACTACGATATCCCCGCCTTCCTGCGCAACGTCGGCCGGGACTGAGGCACGGCACAGAGGCACGGCACACCGGCGGGGCCACGGCATCTGCCGGTGGCCCCTCTGTCATTGATCGGTGGTGCGGACGGTCCCATAACTTGGTGGAGCCTGGCCGCGCTGAGACGGCGTGGCCGTCCACCCCCCTCTCCTGCGGAGCTCTGCAAGTCTGCAAGCAGCTCTGCGGGTCCCCCGCAAGGCGAGAGAAACTTTTGTCGTCCTGCACGCACCTCATTGATCACGCCACGTGAAGAGGCTGCAAAACTGTCCCCGCCACTGACGGCCCGGTATTACCTCGGCCTACACGCTCAGCGTCTTGGCGCAGCGGTACAGGTCGCGGCTCACGTCCTTGCGCCGCTCCCAGGTTTCATGCAGGGGGGTGTGGACGACCTCGCCGTTCACCCGGCCCACCATCATTCCGGCCACCCCGTCCATCCGGGCGTAGACGGCGGCCTCGCCCAGTCGGCTGGCGAGCACGCGGTCGCTGCTGACGGGCGAGCCGCCGCGCTGGATGTGGCCCAGGATGCTCACGCGCGTCTCCAGCCCCGTCCCGGCCTCGATGGCGCTCGCCACCCCCTGCGCCCCGCCGGGGTAGCCCTCCGCGACGATGATGATGGAGCTGGCCTTGCCCTTCGCCACACTGTCCTTGACGATCTGGACCACGCCGTCGACGGGCTTGGGGTCCTCCGGGATAAAGACCTCCTCGGCGCCGCCCGCGACCGCGACCTCCAGCGCGATGTGCCCGGCGTGGCGGCCCATCACCTCGATCACGAAGATGCGTTCGTGCGAGGCCCCGGTGTCGCGCAGCTTGTCCACGGCGTCCAGGGCCGTCTCCACGGCGGTGAAATACCCGACCGTGTGGTCGGTGCCGTACAGGTCGTTGTCGATGGTGCCGGGAATGCCGATGATGGGCACGCCGTGCTCCTGCTGCAGGGCGTAGCCGCCGTGAAAGGAGCCGTCTCCCCCGATCACGATCAACCCGTCGACCCCCCACTCGCGCAGGTGGGCCGCCCCGCTCGCGCGGCCCTCCGGGGTGCGCCAGGTCTTGCTGCGGGCAGTGAGCAGCACGGTGCCGCCGCGCTGGATGGTGTTGGCCACGTCCCTCGGCCCGATCAGGCGCAGGTCGCCCCGGTGCAGGCCGGAGAATCCCCGGCGCACCCCCACCACCTCGATGCCGTGGTGGGTGGCGGTGCGGACCACCGCACGGATGGCGGCGTTCATGCCGGGAGCGTCGCCGCCGCTCGTCAGGACGGCGAGGCGCTTGATTCCGGCCGAGTTCGGATACGGCTCGGCGTGGGGGAGGTCGGGAGGGGCAGGCAGATCAGACATGGCAGACCTCGGGGGTGGAGGGGGATTCAGGACGACGTGACCCGCAGGGCCAGCGCGTAAGCGTCATTCTTACGTAAACCCGCCGCCATCAGCAATTCCCGGATCTCGCGGGACGGGCGGCCCTCGGCGGCCCACGCGCGGGCCTGCGCCTCGGGATCGGGGGGCGTCTCGCCGGGCAGGAGGGTCCCTTCCGGCCGCCCCGCCACCACCACCACGATCTCGCCGCGCACCCCCCCAGCGAAACGGGCGGCGAGGTCCGCGAGGGTGCCCCGCGCCGTCTCCTCGAACCTCTTGGAGAGTTCGCGGGTCACGCTGGCCTCCCGCCCGGGGCCACACACGGCGGCGAGGTCCACGAGGGTGCCCACCAGACGGTGCGGGCTCTCGTACAGCACGGTCGTCTCGGGGCGGGCGGCGATGGCGGCCAGCCTCTCCCGGCGCTCGCGGCCCGTTCTGGGCAAGAAGCCCTCGTAGGTGAAGCGGGCGGTGGGCAGGCCCGAGAGGACCAGCGCGGGCACGAAAGCGGTCGGGCCGGGCAACACCTCGACCGGAATGCCGGCCTCCACCGCCGCCCGGACGAGTTCGGCGCCGGGGTCACTGATGCCCGGCGTGCCCGCGTCGCTGACGTAGGCGAGGCGGGGGTGCGCCTCCAGGACGGCAGGGGCGCGGTGCATGGTGTGGGCGTCGAGGCGCACCAGGGGGCGGCTGATGCCCAGGTGGGTCAGCAGCGCCCCGGTGCGGCGGGTGTCCTCGCAGGCCACGGCGTCCGCGCCGCGCAGCACTTCCACCGCCCGGAAGGTGAGGTCCCCGAGGTTGCCGACCGGGGTGGGCACCAGCCAGACGCGGGGGGCGCCGGAGGGGGCCGCGCCCGTTTCCTCAGCCGGGGTCAATCCTCGCCCC
>NZ_JASNGB010000280.1 GCF_030271215.1 Deinococcus rhizophilus
CCTCGGGGTGCCCGCTGGTGCAGTCCACCCAGACCGTGCCGGGGCGCAGCTCGCCCCCCAGCACGGCCAGCACCTCGTCCACCTCGCGGCTGGTGGGCAGGCAGGAGAAGATCACGTCGGCCCCGGCCGCGCCGAACAGGTCCACGGCCTCGCTGCCGTGCTCGCGGGCGTGGGCCCCGGCCCTGGCACCCGTGCGGTTCCAGACCAGGGCGCGGCCCCCGGTCTCGCAGGCCCGCCGGGCGAGGTGCGCGGCCATCGGCGCTCCCATCGCGCCCAGGCCCAGAAATGCGGTTGTTCGGCTCATCTTGCTCAGGCTACGGTCTGGGCATTCGCCAGACGGGTTTCCTGAACCGGGTCCAGAAAGCCCAGCGCCACCGAGGCTGTCTGGACACCTCCAGCTTCATGAACACTGGCTTTATCCCCGACTCATGGCGCCGCCCCTCCCGGACCGGGTACGGTGGTCCATGCAAGCCGCCGAGCCGGTCAAAATCGAGCGCCACGACCTGCGGACCCGCGAACACCACACCAGTACCGGGGTGCGGCCGGTCAGCGTGTACCGCGAGCACGCCCACGGCCTGTATGTGGCGCGGGAGTTCGTGAACCACCCGCGCATCCGGCACTGGCAGGCGCACCTCCTCCCCGACCTGGGACTGGTGGTGTGCCGCTATGACTTTCACGGCCCGCGCGAGCACGACTATTACCTCGACATCGCCACCGTGACCCGGGGGGGCGAGGTCTGGAGCGTGTGCGACCACTACCTCGATCTGCTGGTCCATGACGGGATCGCCGCCGAGATCGTGGACACCGACGAACTGCTGGCCGCCCACCGCGCCGGATATGTCACCGCCGAGACCTGCATGGGCGCCGTGACCGCCGCGCACGGGGTGCTGTCGGGCCTCGCCCGCGCCCGCTACGACCTGCACGCCTGGCTGGGGACGCACGGCGTGGCCCTGGAGTGGCAGGCCGACTCGGTCCCCGCGTAGAAGCAGGAGCAGGAGCGGCGTGGCGCTAGCCTGCCGCATGCCCGACCCCGCCGCACAGGCCCGCCTGGAAGCCGCCCTGCCCGCCGCCCTCGCCCGGATCGCGGCCACGCCCGGCGTCTATGCCGCCCTGTGGTGCGGCAGCGCGGCGCGGGGAGAGGCGGACGGGCACAGCGACCTCGACCTTCACGCGCTGGTGACCGGCGACCACCGCTGGCGGGGCAGCTTCACCGTGGAGGGCGTACCCGTGGAGGTCTTTCACAACCCGCCCCGCAAGGTCCGGATGATGTTCGCCGCGCCCGACCACGCGACCGTCGCCATGTTCGCGCAGGGCCGCGCCGTCATGCCCCACCCCGACCTCGCCGCGCTGGTGGCCCAGGCGCGGGCCATCCACGCGGCGGGTCCGGCACCCCGGTCCCCCACGTCCGCCGAGCGGCACACCCTGATCGACGAGGTGGTGGAGGCCCGCAGCCTGGTGGGGGACGAGCTGCACGCCCTCGTCGCGCTGGGTGCCGCCAGTCGGCTGATCCGTGCCCTCTACGNCATCCACGCGGCGGGTCCGGCACCCCGGTCCCCCACGTCCGCCGAGCGGCACACCCTGATCGACGAGGTGGTGGAGGCCCGCAGCCTGGTGGGGGACGAGCTGCACGCCCTCGTCGCGCTGGGTGCCGCCAGTCGGCTGATCCGTGCCCTCTACGCGGCGCGGGGCTGGTGGGAGGTCAAGCCCCGTCACTGGGGGCGGGACCTGGAGGAACGCGCAGCGCCCGAAGCCGCCCTCCTGCGCCGCGTCCTGACCGCCCCCACGTCCACCGACCGGCAGGCGGCCCTGGAGGCCCTGGCCCTCGCCGTGCTGCCGGATGGACTGGCCTACGGCGAGAGCGCCACTGAACCGCAGCGCGTGCCCTGACGCTCAGGGAATGGGCAGCTCGGCCCGCGTGCCCGGTTCCAGCGCGAGCAACTGCCGCAGCGGGGCCTCCCCGTGCTTGAGCAGGTACGTCAGGAAGTTCATCTCGCGTTCCTGGGGCACGCCGTTCGGCAGCAGATGCCGCCTCAGCCGGGTGAGCTGCCGCGTCCGGTCGTCCTCCTGCCGGGCGAGGGCCCCCAGGGCGAGGCGCTGGAGGTGCGCCACCCGGGCCGTCGTGCGGGTGCGGGTGCGCTCGGCCGCGCCGACCAGCGTGGGGTCCAGCGCCCCGAGGTCGTCCGTCAGCGCCCGCAACTCGGCGTCCAG
>NZ_JASNGB010000281.1 GCF_030271215.1 Deinococcus rhizophilus
CGAACTCGCGGGCGCGGTGGGGGCGGGCGGCCAGGGCACCCAGCGCCGTGGCGAGCAGGCCGGGCCGGGGCCCGACCAGCAGGCCCGACACCCCGTCCTGCACGAGTTCGGCCTGCGCCGGAATGGGCGTCGTCACGACCGGAAGGGCCGAGGCCATCGCCTCCAGCGTGACCAGCGACTGGTTCTCCGCCAGGGTGGGTTGCAGCAGGGCGTCGGCCGCGCGGTAGAGGTCGGGCATGTCCCAGCGGCGCCCCAGGAACCGCGCATTGGTGATCCGGCCCCGCCGCGCTGCCCCCTGCACGAGGTTCCCCAGCGGCGAGTCCATGTCCCCGGTAAAGACGAAGTCGAGGTCAGGGGCCGCCCGCGCCGCGAGCAGGGCCGTCATCTGGTTCTTCTCGGGAGCGAAGCGGCCTGGCACGAGGACGGTGAAGCGCCCGAAGCCGTGTGCCTCGCGCAGCGCCCCCCGCTCGGCCTCATCGTGGGCGGGGCGATACCGCTCGGGGTCCACGCCGTTGTGCAGCACGCGCACGTCGGGGAGCCGCATCTGCCGCCGCACGAAGTCCCCGGCCCACTCGGAGACCGTCAGAATCCGGTCGGCCTGCCGGAAGGGTCCGGCCTTGGTCCAGGGGTAAGCCTCGCGGTGGGTGAAGCGCAGGGGCTGGGGGTAGTGGAACTCCATCTGGTCGTGGCTGACCACCCAGCGCGGCCCCCGGAGGCGCGGCAGCAGCTCGCTGTAGTGGTGGCGGTACCACATCTGCAGGACGCGCAGGTCGAAGTCGCGGGTCAGTTCGGGCAGCTCCTCCAGCGCCCCGTACCGGTGCACAGCCACGCCCGCCTCCCCGAAGCGGCGCACGAGTTCGTCGAGCCGGGGCTCCAGGCTCAGGAACATCGTCGTGCGCAGGCCCCGTGCCTGCAGCATCGGCAGCAGGTCGAGCAGCCAGACCTCGCTGCCCGCCACGCGCGGCGCGTCGGTCATGAAGGCGATGTGGGTGCGGGGGGAAGGAACGGTGGGGGCGGGGGTGGTGGAGGGAGCCGACGAACGCATTCGCGCAGGCTAGAGCAAGCGGGGGCGCGGGGGCACGGGACTGGACGGCCCGGCTCCTACTCCACCGCCTCCCCGCGCTGGAGCCGGACCGCCCTCACGAGGTTCTGGAACATCAGCGCACCCGTCAGCGGCCCGACGCCGCCCGGCACCGGGGTCTGCGCCCGCACGGGAAGGTCCGGCCGGGCGTCGCCCACCACCCCTTCCCCCTCCTGGGGCACGTTGATGCCCGCGTCCACGACGACGTGGTGCGGCTGCACATGCTCCGGGCGCAGCAGGTCCGCGTGCCCCACGGCGACGACCACCGCGTCCTGATCGCGCAGGACCCCGGTGAGGTCGCCCGTGTGCTCGTTGCATAGGGTCACGGTGGCTCCGCGGTTGTTCAGCATGAAGGTCAGGGGCCGCCCCACCGTGCGCCCCGGCCCGATCACGGCGACCCGCCGCCCCCGCAGATCGTCGCCCAGCGCCTCGCGCAGCAGAAAGCGCACGCTGCGCGGGGTGGGGGGCAGCAGGGCCTCGGCCTCGCGGCCCGCCGCGATCAGGGCAAGGTTGGCGGGGGTCAGGCCCTCCACGTCCTTGCGGGGGGCGATATGCAGCAGGGCGGCGTCGGCGTCCAGTCCCGGCGCCAGCGGCAGTTCCAGGACGATGCCGTGCACCTGCGGGTCGGCGGAGAGGTCGCGCAATTCGGCCTCCAGCTCGGCCTGGGTCGCCCCCGCGCCCAGGTCACGCACGCGGAACTGGACGCCGAGCTTCCGGGCCTGCCGCTCCTTGCTGTGGACATAGACCGCCGAAGCCTCGTCGTGGGAGGCGAGCACCGAGACGAGGTGCGGCTGGAAGTCCCACCCGGCGAGGGCCGCCCGCACCTCGCGGGTCACCCGCCCCGCGAGGGGTTTTCCCAGGAGAGAAGTCGTCATCGCCTCTCCCCTAGTGCCGGAAATGCCGCGAGCCGGTGAAGACCATGCTCAGGCCCAGGGCGTTTGCCGCCGCGATCACTTCCGGGTCGCGCTTGGCCCCGCCAGGCTGGAGGATGGCCGTGACGCCCGATTCCGCCGCCAGCCGCACCACGTCGTCGAAGGGGAAGAAGGCCTCGGAGGCGAGCACCGCGCCGCGTGCCCGCTCGCCCGCGTTGGCGACGGCCCGCTCGGCGGCCCAGATGCGGCTGACC
>NZ_JASNGB010000282.1 GCF_030271215.1 Deinococcus rhizophilus
ACGCGCCGAAGCGGGCGGCGATGCGGGCGCGGCCCCGCCGCAGTCCATCTTCCCGGACGATGCGGGCCACCGCCGCCGAGCACGATTCGCCGCCGTGCAGGGCGGCGTGGGCGCAGTGGAAGCCCTTGCGCGGCGAGAGCTGCCGCTGGTAGAGGCGGATGCCGGAGAGAGCCAGGCGGTCGAGTCGGGTCATGGGGGGAGGGTAGGAGGCGGGGGAAGGGGATACCCCCGAGTCGCCTGAAGACAGCTCAATCCTTGAGGAGCCAGAGGTTCGCCGGGCGGAAGCCCGCCCCCTCCAGCACCGCTCGGCGCTGCGGCCACCCGGCGGGACAGATCGCCTGCACGGTGCGGACCCCCCGCGCGGCGAGGGCCTGGTGGGCAGCCTCCAGCAGCGGCCGGAAAGTCGCCCAGGCGTCCGCCGCGAGGTCGTCCAGCGTCCCGATCCGGGCCGCGTCGTGCGCCGGGGGAAGGCCGGTGGGCTGCGGTACCACGAAGCCGTCCACCCCCCGCGGTCCCCCGTGAACCAGCACCTCCCGGTCGGGCAGGGTCAGCGAGTGACGCATCCAGGCCTCGAAGCGGGCCGGGGCCTCGGGGTGGGGGGTCCAGAAGCGGGGGCTGGCGCGGCGTTTGCCCTCCTGCGCGGCGGCGTTCAGGCGCACCAGGGCGGGCAGGTCGGCCTCGGTCGCGGGGCGCACGGCTGCGGGCCGGGTCGCCTGGGGGTCCACCGGGCGGGTCATCCAGAGCGTGAGGGGCCGGTAGCCCCGCGCCGCGAGGTGGCCCAGCCGCTCGGAGGCGCGGGCGGGGCAGGCGGCATTGAGAACCGCCGCGCCGCCCTCCCGCACAAAAGCCTCGGCCTCGTCCAGCAGCGGCCCCATAACCTCCGGGGTGCGGGCGTACAGGTCGNGCCGCTCGGAGGCGCGGGCGGGGCAGGCGGCATTGAGAACCGCCGCGCCGCCCTCCCGCACAAAAGCCTCGGCCTCGTCCAGCAGCGGCCCCATAACCTCCGGGGTGCGGGCGTACAGGTCGTCCCCGATCAGCCCCGCGAGCAGGCTCCGGTAGACGGGCGGGGCCGGGAAGAGGCCCGCCGACACGGCGCCCACCGCCTCCCCATTCCGCTCGGCCAGGAACCACGCGAAGCGTTCCGGCTGCGCCAGGTCGCGCTCCAGCCGCGCCTGCACCCGCGCTTCCGCCTGGGGGTGCGGCGGCCAGAGGTCCGGTTCCAGCGCCGTCCGCTCCCGAGCCGCGGCCAGCAGCAGGGGCCGCAGGCGGCCCACGTCCCCCGCGCCCGCCCGCCGACGTGTGATGGTGTTCACGGGAGACAGCGTATCCCCCAGGCCCGCAGCATCCCTTACAGCCCGGTCCGCTTCGCCGGACCAGAATGCCCGCCATGTCGCCGGGGCCGCAGGACGTGTGCATCGTGGGGGGAGGCCCGGCGGGCCTGATCCTGGCGCTGCTGCTGGCCCGGCAGGGAATCGGGGTGACGGTGCTGGAGGCGGCGGGCGACTTCCAGCGCCAGTTCCGGGGCGACACCCTGCACCCGGCGATCATGGAACTGCTGGGCGAGCTGGGGCTGGCCGCGCCCGTCCTGGGGCTGCCGCACACGCGGGCGCACCGGGCACGGCTGGTCCGGGCGGAGGGGACGCAGGTGATCGCGGACTTCTCGCGGCTCCGGACGCCCTACCCGTACCTCACGGTGATGGCGCAGTCGCGTTTCCTGACCTTCCTCGCCGCCGAGCTGGGGCGCTATGGGCACGCGCGGGTGGTCATGGGGGCGCGGGCCGAGGGGCTGCTGGAGGAGGGCGGCGAGGTCCGGGGCGTGCGCTACCGCCGGGCCGGGGCGCTGCACGACCTCCCCGCCGCGCTGACGGTGGGGGCGGACGGCCGGTTTTCCAAGGTACGCGACCTCGCCGGGCTGGAGTTGCGGCGGCTCTCGCCGGGGCAGGACGTGCTGTGGTTCTCGCTGCCCCGGCACGCGGGCGATCCCGGCGGCAGCATCGACCTGCACCTGCGCGGCGGGCACTGCATCGTGACGACCGACCACGGCGAGCGCTGGCAGGTGGGCTACTCCATCCGCAAGGGAGGCTACGCCGAGGCGCGGGCGGCGGGCGTGGGGCCTATCCGCGAGGCGGTGGCCGCCACGGTGCCCTGGCTGGCCGGGCGGGTGCCCCTGCTGACCGGGTGGCGCGACCTGCACCTCCTCGCCG
>NZ_JASNGB010000283.1 GCF_030271215.1 Deinococcus rhizophilus
TGCTGACGCCGCCCCCCGCGCCCGCGTTCGGACTGCGGCGGGCGTGCAGCAGCGGGGCGGGCGCGTCCGGGTCGCCTGCCGCTTCACGTTCCGGGTCAGGGCGGGTGGGGGTGGGCGCGGTGTCGGCGTCCTCGCCTGTGGCTGCTCGGCCCGCTGCGGAGGGTTGGGGCGGTCCCCTGTCCTCCGTCTGACCTGCTGGAGCGGGGGGAGGCGGCGGCAATGGGGCCTCCGTCCGGGGCAGCAGGGGTGGGAGCTGTGGGGGGGCAGGGGCCTCGCCCCTCCGGAAAAAGGTGTCGAAGGCGGCGTCGAACACCCGCCCCTCCTCGCGGCTGGCGGTCAGCACGGCGCGGAGGGCATCCCGCACCTCGCGCCGCCGACCCAGGTTCACGGCCCCCAGCGCGGCGAGCGCCGCCGCCGTCTCGCCCGGTCCCAGCCGGAAGCCGTGGGCCCAGCGCAGGTGGGCGCACAGGGCCGCCACGCGGGAGGGGAGGTCGGCCTGGGATGGGGGAGCCGTCACCGCCGGGCGATCTTTTCCAGCAGCGGGCGGGCCAGCAGCTGGTCCTCGCGCAGCTTCAGCACCGCGCCCAGGGTCAGCTCNGGCCCAGCGCAGGTGGGCGCACAGGGCCGCCACGCGGGAGGGGAGGTCGGCCTGGGATGGGGGAGCCGTCACCGCCGGGCGATCTTTTCCAGCAGCGGGCGGGCCAGCAGCTGGTCCTCGCGCAGCTTCAGCACCGCGCCCAGGGTCAGCTCCAGCGCCTCCGCGTCGAGCCAGTCGCGGTGCAGCACCACGAGCGCCGTCGCCCAGTCCAGCGTCTCGGCCACGCCGGGCGGCTTGCCCAGCGGCAGCTCGCGCAGGGCGTGGACGGCCCGCGTGACCTGCCCTGCCAGCGCCCCGTCAATGCCGGGCAGCCGCGCCCGCACGATCTCCAGTTCCTCGGCGCGGCTGGGATAGTCCACCCACAGGTACAGGCAGCGCCGCCGCAGCGCGTCGCTGAGTTCGCGGGCGCGGTTGCTCGTCAGCAGGACGTGGGGGCGGGCGGTGGCCGTCAGGGTGCCCAGCTCCGGCACCGTGACCTGCCACTCGGCCAGCAGTTCCAGCAAGAAGGCCTCGAAGGCGTCGTCCGCCCGGTCCACCTCGTCGATCAGCAGCACCGGGGGCGCGGGCTGCCGGATCGCCTCGAGCAGGGGCCGCTGCATCAGGAACTCGGGGCCATAGAGGTCGGCGTCCGTCACGGGCCGCCCTCCGGCCTCCGCCGCCCGCAGGTGCAGCAGCTGGCGGGCATAGTTCCACTCGTAGAGGGCCGATTGCGCGTCCAGGCCCTCGTAACACTGCAGGCGAATCAGGCGGGTGCCGAGCGAGGCCGCGAGGGTCTTGGCCGCCTCGGTCTTGCCGACGCCCGCCGGTCCCTCCAGCAGCAGCGGTTTGCCCAGCGCCACGACCAGCCGCAGCGCCGTCACCAGCGCGTCTCCCGCCACGTACCCCCGCTCGCGGAAGGCGGCGCGGAGGTCGGGCGGCTCTGGAGCCGGAGGAAGGGTCACGCCAGGGTTCCGGCGCTCGCGCTCACCTGGGTGCTCATGTTCTGGAAGGTCTTCTCGATCAGCTTCTGCGCCTGCGCGTCCAGCACCCGGCCGCCCACGGTCGCCACCGGGCCGCGCATGGTCGCGTCGCCGGTCCAGTCCAGCGTGGTCGTGCCGTCGCCGTTGTCCACGATGTTCGCGCCCGCCGTCAGGTCCACCACGCTGCCCAGGCCGCCGCCCTGCACCTTCACGTTCACGCGGCCCTGCGCCTCGTCGGGCAGCACCTCGATCTTGAACTTGAACTTGCCGCGCACCATGCCCACGCCCACCTGCACGGTCGCGTCCATATGGGTCTGGTCGTGGACCACCACTTCCTGCACGTCGGGCAGGCAGCGGGCCACCCGTTCGGGGTCCTGCACAAAGGCCCACACCACCGCCGGGGGCGCCTGGACGTGTTCCTGACCGCTGTAGTTCAGTTTCATGGGGTCTCCTCGGGGGAAAGGGCTCGGGTTGTCGGTCCTTCCATTGTGCCCCAGGGCAGCCAGAATGGGGCCATGTGAAAGGCGGGGTGGCTGATCGGCGGGCTGGTGCTCGCGCTGTGGGTGCTGGCCGGGCGCGACGTGCCGCTGGCGGCGGACCTGCGCCCGGCCGAGGTGCAGGCG
>NZ_JASNGB010000284.1 GCF_030271215.1 Deinococcus rhizophilus
GCTGGCCGGAACGCTGGGCGTGTCGCGGGTCACGGTGCGGCGGGCGCTGGACTGGCTGGCGCAGCGGGAGCTGCTGACCCGGCGGCACGGCAGCGGCACCTTTGTCAACGTGCCGGACCCCGCCCGGCGCCCGCGCCCGCTGGGGCTGCTCAGCAGCTTTTCCGAGGACGTGCGCTCGCGGGGCGGGACGCCGGGGGCGCGGGTCCTGACCTTCGAGGAGGGCCGCCCCACCGGGCAGGAACTGCTGACGCTGGGCCTCTCGCCGGGGGACGCGGTGTACCGCCTGCGCCGGTTGCGGACCGCCGACGGCGAGCCGCTCGCCGTCGAGGAGAGCACCCTGCCCGCCGCGCTGGTGGGCCGGGTGACCCAGGCCGACGTGACCGACGCCAGCCTCTACGCACTGCTGGCCGGGCGGGGCCTCAGCCCGGTGCGGGCGGTGCGGCACCTGCGGGCGGTGAACGCGGGGGAACCGCTCTCGGGCTGGCTGGACGTGGCCCCCGGCGCGGCGCTGCTCGCCACCGAGCGGGTGTCGTGGGCGGCAGACGGTCGCCCGGTCGAGTACGGCCGCGCCCACTACCGGGGCGACCGCTACGACTTCGTGATGGAGCTGCACGCCGGGGGCGCCTCTTGACTCCTCTCACCCGCCCCGCCCGCGTCCTGGGCCTGATGAGCGGCACGAGCGCGGACGGCATCGACGCCGCACTGCTGGAGTTGCCGGGCTGGCCCGTGCTGGGGGCGGGGGGGCGCTTTCCCGGGTTGCCGGGAGGGGTGCCGCGTGGCCGGGTGGTGGGGCACGTCTTCACCCCCTATCCGCTGGAGCTGCGGGAAGCCGTCCTGCGGGCGATACGGGACGAGGCGGACACGGCCGACCTCACCCAGCTCCACTGGTGGCTGGGCGAGGCACTGGCGGAGGCGGCCCGGCCCCTCGCCGGGGACGCGGACCTGATCGCCGCGCACGGGCAGACGGTGGCGCACCACCCCCGGCCCGACCCCGCGCGGGGCTGGGCGCGGCCCGCCACCCTGCAACTCGGGGCGGCGGCGGTGATCGCCGAGCGAACCGGAAAGCCCGTCGTGGCCGACTTCCGCCCGGCCGACCTCGCGGCGGGGGGGCAGGGGGCGCCCCTGGTGCCGTTCGCGGACTGGGCGCTGTTCGGGCAGGCGGGCNCTCGGGGCGGCGGCGGTGATCGCCGAGCGAACCGGAAAGCCCGTCGTGGCCGACTTCCGCCCGGCCGACCTCGCGGCGGGGGGGCAGGGGGCGCCCCTGGTGCCGTTCGCGGACTGGGCGCTGTTCGGGCAGGCGGGCGTGCGCCGGGCGGTTCACAACCTCGGCGGGATCAGCAACCTGACCCTCCTGCCGGGAGAGGACCGGGAAGGAGTGCTCGCCTTTGACACCGGCCCCGCCAACTGCCTGCTGGACGAGGTGGCCGCGCTCGCCGGGCAGAGTTGCGACGAGGGCGGGCGGCTGGCGGCGGCGGGCACCGTCCACCCGGAGACGCTGGCGGCGTGGCTCGCTCACCCCGAACTCCAGACCCCTCCGCCCAAGGCCACCGGGCGGGAGGTCTGGACGCTGGGGCGTCTCCCCTCCCCCGCCGCCCTGTCCGTGCCCGACCTCGCCGCCACCGCCACCGCCTTCACCGCGCGGACGGTCGCGGACGCCTACCGGCGCTGGGTCCTGCCGCGCGGGCTGGACGAGGTGGTCGTCGCGGGGGGCGGGGCGCGGAACCCGGTGCTGCTGGAGGCGCTGCGCCGCGCCCTCTCGCCCGTTCCCGTGGGCACCTTCGCGGAGGTCGGCTGGGCCGGGCACGGCTTCACCGACGCCACCCGCGAGGCCGCCGCCTTCGCCTTTCTGGGCTACGCGCGGGTGCAGGGCTGGCCCAACACGCTGCCGGGAACGACCGGGGCGCGGCGGGCCGTGTGCGCCGGAAGCCTGCTGGCTCCCCCTCCCCCGGACACCGACACCGACACTGACATCGACATCGACATCGACATCGTCCCTCCCCCGGAGACCCCCGCATGACCATCCCACCCGTGACTGCCGCCGCGCCCCCCGCCGACCCCCGCCGCACCGAGGCGGTTCATCCGGGGCATCCCGACCTCGACCGGCTGGGCGTGGACGCGCTGGTGCAGGCGCTGGTGGGCGACCAGCACGCGGCGCTCGCGGCGGTGCAGGCGGCGGC
>NZ_JASNGB010000285.1 GCF_030271215.1 Deinococcus rhizophilus
CCCCGCCGCTGGACCCGGCCGACCCCGCCGTCCGCGCGGTGCTCCTGGGTCTGCTGGCGGTGACCTACGCCCTGAACACGGCTGCCTTCGTGGGGGCCGAGGTGCGGCAGGCCCGCGCCCGCCGCCGCGCCGCCCGCGCCGGGTAGAGACACCCCGCCCCACAGACAGATCAGCAGACAGGCCCGCAGACAGCGATCAGCCTGGCCCGCCATACTGCCCGGATGTTCAGCCAAGAAGGTCTCCTCCGAACCGTGCTTCTGGACCGCCGCCGAAGGTCGCGTGCCCTCCTGACCGCCCTGCTGCTTGGGGTCTCTCCACTGGCCCACGCGCAGGCAGCGGCTCAGGGCGCGGCGCAACTCACCGTCACCACCGACCAGACGGTCGCCTACGTCAACGGCGTGGCGACCCCCTTTCCCGCCGCGCCCCGGCTGATCGGCGGGCGCACGCTGGTGCCCCTGCGCGAGACGGCGGCGCTGCTGGGCCAGCCCGTGACCGAGGTGGCCGGGCAGCTTCAGGTGGGGCGCCTGAACGTGGACCCAGGGCGGGCGGCGGCGTTCCTGTCGGGGGCCGCGCAGCCCTCCGGGAGCGTGGTGGACGTGGGGGGCGTCGTGTACGTGCCGGTGCGCCTGCTGGCCGATGGGCTGAACGCCAACCTCAGCGTGGGGGCGGACGGGCGCACCCTGACCCTCTCGGCGCTGGCGCAGGGGGTCAATCCGCTGGCCCCGCAGGCCCGCTTCGCCACCGACAAGACGACCTACGCGCCCGGCGAGCGGGTGGTCTACACCGAGTACGCCTTCGACCCCGACGGGGCCGACCTCACCGCGCGGCGCTGGACCGGGCGGCAGGAGGTCTTCTTTCAGCCCGGCACCTACACGGTCAGCCTGCAGGTCACCAACAGCCGGGGCCTCCAGAGTGCGCCCTTCTCGCGGACCATCCGGGTGGAGGGGCAGGCGGTGGACACCCCGCTGACCTACGCGCTGCGCTACGCCGAGCCGGGTGACCGCTTTCCCGATCCGCAGCTCCGGGCCTACCCGCTGGCCGTCACCCAGCCCACTTCCCGCGAGAACCATCCCCTGATCTTCAGCAACAGCCCCGAGGTACCGACCCAGAGCGGCATTCTGTATCAGGACAGCGTGTCGGGGCGGGTGCGGCTGCTGGGGTACCACCTCAACGGGCTGAGGGCCGGAGCGCGGCTGCATATCCTGGCCCGCAACCTGGAGGGCGGCCCGGTCGAACTGCGCACCGAGCGCCGGGGCGAGACGGCGCCCACCCGCATCGAGACGCTGCTGGGGCAGGTCACCCTGCTGGACTATTTCGCCAGCACGGGCGGCCCCACCCTGACCCTGCCGCCCGGCGAGACGGTGCCGGTGTACGCCAGCCCCACCCTGAGCCCCGGCACCGGGGTGAACGTGATGCAGGACCTCGTGGCGTCGGGGCGGGTGGAACTCACCTTTCTGATGCTGGAAGAGGGCCTGCCCGCGACCGCGCAGGTGGCCCAGCAGCTTCCCTACCTCCCCCACGACGGCAAGCACCAGCGCGGCACCTTCGAGAACGCGGTGCGCGGCCTGCGGGTGAACCTGACCACGCTGCCCGCCCGGTTGGTGATCGGGGACGGACAGGTCGACCCCGCGATCACCGGGGTGGACAAGCTGACCGGGCAGCCCCAGCGCCTGCTGGGGAACTACGGAGTGCGCTACCACCTGGAGGTCTACGGGGCGGGCGGCACGGCGGTGGCCTTCAGCCCACGCGGGGGCCTCTACCGGGGCGCGATGCACGTGCAGGACGGCCCGGTGGGGCAGACCATCAAGCTGCCGCGCACGGGCAACGCCATCGAGCCCGACCAGCCCGTGCTGCTGTGGCGCACCCAGAGTGACCGCCTCGACCTCGATCTGGTGCCCGCCAGCGGGAGCAACCTGCCCGTCAGCCTGATCTTCTACAAGACGAATGGACTGGGAACCGGGACCGGGTACGGGGGACTGTTCAAGCCGTATCAGCCATAGGCGGCGCTACAGCGTCCGGGTGGCCGCCACCCACCACCCCGGATGCCGCGCCCGCAGGAGGGCCGACGCCGCGTGCGCCGCGTCGTCGTCCGGGGCGAGGGCGAAGCAGGTCGCGCCGCTGCCGCTCATCAGGGGCGCCCGCAGGCCCGCCGCGGTCAGC
>NZ_JASNGB010000286.1 GCF_030271215.1 Deinococcus rhizophilus
AGCCGACTTCTCAAGCCTCCATCTGACTTTTGACCCCTAGAGAGCTCGCGGCCTCCACCTGGAGAGGTTCCTCCGGGGTTTTGGTGGCATCCGGCTGAACGCTGGGCAGAGCGGAGCTCCTGATGACAGCGGGGCTCAGCTTGATAGACCGCCTTCGAAACGGCGGCCCTGTCAGCTCGGCTGCTCCAGGCCAGGAGGAGCGTACTGGAGCTCCCGCGGCTGCCCACCGTGCCCGCTGGTGTCCGGCAGGTGGTTGGGGCGTCCTGCGGGCAGTCCACGCGGGAGCCTGCCGGTTCCAGGTCATACCGGTATGACCACCCACTTCCGGCACCAGACAAGCGGAAAAACAGTATGGTCAACCCATGAAGATCGTGACGGTGTTCAACCACGCTGGCGGAGCGGGAAAGACGTCCATCACGCGCGACGTGGGCTATACCCTGGCGCAGGCCGGTCAGCGCGTCCTGCTGATCGACCTCGATCCCCAGGCCAACCTCACCACCTGGCTGGGCGTGGGGGACGTGGATCTTGGGGACACGGCTCATGTGGTGGCCACCGCCGGTAAGCCGCTCCCGCCGCCGCGCGAGGTCCATGGCCTGCGGTTGATTCCCTCCAGGGTCGACCTTGCCCTGGCCGAGGCCATGATGCCGGGCGTCATCGGAGCGGAGATGTCCCTTCGCAAGGCCCTGAATGCGGTGCGGTCCGACTACGATGTCGTGATCATCGACAGTCCCCCCAGTGTCGGCAAGCTGGCGGCGATGGGCGCCCTCGCGGCCGACCACCTGATCGTGCCGGTCCCCACGCGTCACAAGGGGCTGGACGCTCTGCCAGGGTTACAGGCGGTCATGAATATGTACCACAACCTCCGCCCGGAGCTCACCGTCGGCCTGTACGTCCCCACCATGTATGACGCGCGGCGGTCGCACGACCGCGAGGTCTTGCAGCAGCTGAGGCAGTACCTGTCGCCGCTGGCCGAACCGGTCCCGCAGCGCGAAGCGGTCTGGATGGACAGCAGCCTGGCCGGACAACCGGTGGGCCTGTTCGCTCCCAACAGTCCGGTGGGCCAGGACGTCTTGCGGCTGACCGACGATATCGCGCGCATCCTCGGCCTCCCCTTCGAGGTCCGGTCATGACCGGAAAGGGAAAGCGGCCGCCCATGCGCCCGGATCTGAGTGCCCTGCTGACCAGCACGGCCCAGGCTGGGAAAGCCGTCCAGCCTTCAGGCACGCTCCCCCTCGCCCAACTGCGGCCGGGCGCGGCCCAGCCCCGGCGCACTTTTGACGAGGCCGGCTTGCAGGCTCTGGCGGCGAGCATGCAGGAGCGGGGCGTGTTGCAGCCGCTGCTGGTGCGGCCCGTCGAGGGCGGATATGAAATCGTGGCGGGTGAACGCCGCTGGCGAGCGGCTCAGCTCGCGGGCCTGACGGAAGTGCCGGTGGCCATCCGGGAGATGACCGACCAGGAAGCCCGCGTCGCGGCCCTGGTGGAAAATCTTCAGCGCGAGGATCTCAATCTTCTGGATGAGGTGGACGCGAAACTGGAACTGGTGGCGATGATCCTCGCGGTGCCGCGGGACGAAGCCCGGGCCCGGCTGCTGCGCCTGGCCAAGGCGGCGCCGGGGTTGGAGACGGAACACCTCGACGCCCTGTTCGGACCGCTGGGGGAGTCCTGGCGGACCTTCGCCAAAAACAAGTTGCGGGTGCTGAACTGGCCCGCCCCGCTGCTCGACGCCCTGCGAGGTGGCCTGCCGTTTACGCTGGGGGCCGTGATTGCCGGGGCGCCGGAGTCGGCCCAGGCCCACCTGATCCAGCGGGCCCGCGACGGGGCGTCACGGGCCGAGCTGCGGGCCGAGATCGCCCGGTTGCAGGCACAGTCGGGCAGGGGAGAGCAGACGGCCGTGGAGCGCCTGGGCCAGCGCCTCAGCAGCCGGCGCTGGCTGAGTGGCCTGCGGCCTGAAGAACAGAAGGCCATTGAGAAGTGGATGGCCCGGATGCCCGCTGTGCTGCGGGCCGCGCTACAGGAGGACTGAAGGTCCGGCGCTGGTTCCTCCTGGAAATGGGGATTTGCGGCGTGTGGTCCCGGCCTGTCGTGGACTCGGGGAGTTGCCCTCGCGGCTCTGAGAGGGTGTTTGAAAAGGGTCAGGTTGTGGGGCAGTTTTGAG
>NZ_JASNGB010000287.1 GCF_030271215.1 Deinococcus rhizophilus
CGTCCGCGCTCCCCTCTGCCCAGGCTCCCACGCGGGCGGCAGGCTCCGGGGCGAGCTCGCCGGTGTTCTCCGCTGCGCCCTCGCCTGTGCCCTCTCCTGTGCCGCCCTCTCCTGCGCCGCCCCCCACGAGCCATACGGCCACCGGAAGGTGCAGGGCCGCGTGGGCATGTTCCAGCAGCACCTGCACCACCTCGGCGGGCTGCCGGGCCCCGGCGAGGGCCTCGGCGGCGGCGAGGGCCTCGGCGGCGGCGAGGAGGGAGTCGGTCGGAACGGGGGCGGGCGGGCGGGCCATGGGGGCAGGATACGGTGGCTGTTGCTGGAGCGGGGTGTGCGGGGGGCCGATGCACCAGAGCACTTGCCAAGAAGAGACCTTCTTGTTGACCGAGCGGACTGGCACAGCTCTGCAGGAGAGGATGGAGCCGGGAGAGGAAGATCATCTCTCACGGCGGAATTCGNGGGGGCGGGCGGGCGGGCCATGGGGGCAGGATACGGTGGCTGTTGCTGGAGCGGGGTGTGCGGGGGGCCGATGCACCAGAGCACTTGCCAAGAAGAGACCTTCTTGTTGACCGAGCGGACTGGCACAGCTCTGCAGGAGAGGATGGAGCCGGGAGAGGAAGATCATCTCTCACGGCGGAATTCGGACAAATGCTCTAGGCTGTGGCCCTGATGGTCCCCAGACGCGTGCCCGCCCCCCTGACCGCCCCCGCCCGCCCGCAGGCCCGCCCGTGAGCGGCGGCCTCGTCGCCCTGCTCGACGACGTGGCGGCCATCACCAAGCTCGCGGCGGCGTCTGTCGACGACATCGGGGCCGCCGCCGCCAGGGCAGGGAGCAAGGCCATCGGCGTGGTCGTGGACGATGCGGCCGTCACCCCGCGCTACGTGACGGGTTTTACCCCGGACCGCGAGCTGCCCATCATCTGGCGCATCGCGCGGGGGTCGCTGCGCAACAAGGTGCTGTTTATCCTGCCCGCCGCGCTGCTGCTCAGCCAGTTCCTGCCGGGCGCGATTCCGCCGATCCTGATGCTGGGCGGGGCCTACCTGTGTTACGAGGGCGCCGAGAAGGTCTACGAGGCCGTCAGCGGCCACAAGGAAGGCCACACCGGCGAGGAACCTGTCGCCCTGACCGGCCAGGCCCACGAGGAACAGATGGTCGCCGGGGCCATCCGCACCGACTTCATCCTCTCGGCAGAGATCATGGCGATCTCGCTCGCGGAGGTGGCCGACCAGACCTTCTGGCTACGGGCCGCCACGCTGGTCGTGGTGGCGCTGCTGATCACCGCGCTGGTGTACGGGGTCGTGGGACTGATCGTGAAGATGGACGACTTCGGCCTGCGGCTGGCCAACGGCGCCTCGGGCGCGGGCCGCAGCTTCGGGCGCGGGCTGGTGCGCAGCATGCCGAAGGTGCTCGCGGCCCTCTCGGTGATCGGCACCGCCGCCATGCTGTGGGTCGGCGGGCACATCATCCTGGTGGGCCTGGACGACTTCGGGGTGGGCGGTCCCTTCGACTTCTTCCACGGCCTCGCCGTGACTGCCGGAAACGCGGTCCCCTTCGCGCAGGGCGTCACCGAGTGGCTGGTCGAGACGGTGGGGTCGGGCCTCTTCGGGCTGCTGGTGGGGGCGGTGATCGTGGGGGCGCTGCACCTGCGGCCGGGGCGCAAGGCTCACTGAGCAGTCATGCGGAGAGTTTCGTACCCTCCCAATGTGGCGCAATTCAAGAGTCGCGTGTAGGACGCCAAAAGCCTCTCTCCCCCTGTGATTCTTGATGTCCATTGCATGCTGGGGAAGAGCGGGAAAGAGCATTCTTGGCGTCTGGGAAAGGGGTGAGCTTCGCCCGCCACGCCCCTCTCCCTCGGAGCTGTACCAGTCCCCGGCCCTCTGCCAGCAGCTCTGCGAGTCCCCCCGCAAGGGCGGAGGGGCAAAAAAGTGCGTCTGAGCCGCTGATCCTCCTGTTGCCATCAAGCGTTTGTGGGGGAGGGGGGTGAACGGCCACGCCGTCCCAGCCTGGGGACCGCCCGCCCCCTTCCTACCCGCCCTGCCCGGCCGCCGGGGAGGTGCGGCGCCCATCTGCCTGGAGGCGCTGGCTGGCGAGGTGCAGCAGGGCACGGGCCGAGCGGGCGTCGCGCGGCCACAGCGCCGTGCCCACGCTGAC
>NZ_JASNGB010000288.1 GCF_030271215.1 Deinococcus rhizophilus
CCTGACCCTGTCCCCCCGGAGCAATCCGGGGGGACGCGCTGTTGTACATGTTGTCCGTCGTTTCTACGGTCAGTTCGGCGTCTCAGTCCAGGCATGGTCCAGCAGGGAGCGCACGTCGCAGGCGCAGGGGTCTTCCAGGCCACGGACCTCCTGGGTCAGCAGGCGGATGGCGCGGCGCAGAGCCTGCCGGTCGAGGTCAGGCAGGCCGCGCTCGATATTCCAGCGCCGCAACTCGCAGGTCAGGGTGGCGAGTTCATAGGGGTCGCCGCCCGCCAGAATCTCGGTGACCCGGCGGTGCCGCGCCGCCCACTGCCGGGGCAGGTTGAGGGTCTGGCTATTTTGCAGATACCCCAGCAATGTGGGGAGTTCGGCTGTCGTCAGGGCCGCGCGGAGCCCGGTGCCCTGGGGCGCAGTAACGGGGACATACGCTTGACTCGCCGTGTTGGGAAACTCGATGCGGTAATAGGCCAGCAGCTCACCTGCGACCGGGCGCTGGCAGGTATCCCGCACGACTCCCAGGCCGTAAGGCGGGAGGACGACGCGGTCACCGGGTTGAAAGAACGCAGTTTTCAAGGCGAATCACCCCTGGGCGGAGAGAACGCGGCGCCCCCGGCCACCGCAGCAGACAAAAGCCCAGCGCGAGGCTGGGCGGTGGGGGCTCAGACTGAGCACAGGTGGCTGCCGGGCCGGGGCCCAGAGACAGTCACGCAGCGAAGCATGGCTCACAGTTTAGCAGAGGGGCGGGGCCTGCTCCGGCTGCAGGCGCAGGGTCCGGACCCCGGCGGTCAGGCCGTCGAAGGTCCACAGCCGCCCCCGCAGCGGCTCCCCCACTGCTCCCAGCACCTTGAGCGCCTCGAGGGCCATGACGTGCCCCACGATGGCAGGCACCGGGCCCAAGACACCTGCCTCCGCGCAGGAGGGGGCGTCGGCCGGGTCGGGAAAGACGTCGCGCAGCCCCAGGGAGGGGCCAAAGACGCTCAGGAGCCCCGAGGTGCCGCTCGCCGCCCCCCAGACCCATTCGCGCTCCAGCCGGGTGCAGGTGTCCGCGATCAGGTAGCGGGTTTCAAAGTTGTCGGTGGCGTCCACCACGAGGTCAGCCCTGCTGATCAGGGCCTCGGCGTTGGCCTCGTCCAGCGCGGGGGCCGTCTCCACGCTGACCCAGGGGTTGAGTGCCTGCACCCGCTCGGCGACAGCCTGCGCCTTCGGGCGGTCCAGATCAGCGCTGCTGAAGTGCGTTTGGCGGTGCAGGTTGCTGAGATCCACCGTGTCCCCGTCCGAGATCACCAGCTGCCCCACCCCCGACCCGGCGAGGTGCAGCGCCACCGGCCCTCCCAGGCCCCCCGCGCCGACGACCAGCACGCGGGCGGCCTTCAGGCGTTCCTGCGCTCCGGCGTCCAGCCATTCGGGCACGAGGAGGGGGCGCGAGTAGCGGCGCAGTTCCTCGCGGGTCAGGGGGTCGCTCGTCATGAGCCAAGTCTAGTGGGCTGAGTCTGATGGGCCGGGGGTGGTGGGCCGGGTCTGGAAGGCACAGTGGAGTGGGGACGGGTCCGGGGCGGCGGCACCGGGAGCGCTCCGAGCACTAGACTGCCCGCTGACATGGTGCTTCCCGTCCTCGTGCTGTCCTACCTCCTCGGTTCCCTAGTGGCCGGGGTGCTGTATTCGCGGGCGCGGGGAGAGGACATCCGGGAGCGCGACCTGCCGGGGGGCAGCGGCACCTTCCGGCAGTACGGCCCACGCGCGGCCCTGCTCGTCGGTGTGCTGGACGTTCTCAAGGGGGTCGCGGCGGGCCTGCTGGCGCGGGCGCTGCTGCCGGAGGCGACCTGGGTGGGCACCCTGGGCGTGGTGCTGGGACACTGCTACCCGGTCTTCTTCCGCTTGCGGGGTGGGGGCGGCATCGCGCCGCTGCTGGGGGCGCTGGCGGTGATGGCCCCCCTGACGCTGGGGGGGACGCTGCTCGCCGCGCTGGTCCTGATCCCGCTGTACCGGGCCACCCTGCAGTCCCGGGTGGAGCTGAACGCCGTGCCCGCGGTGACGGCGCTGGTCCTGCCGCTGGGCCTGTGGCTGTCGACCCGCACCGGGGGACTGGCCGACCTGCTCGCCGGGGGCGGCGTGATGGCGCTGCGGGCCGCGCACCT
>NZ_JASNGB010000289.1 GCF_030271215.1 Deinococcus rhizophilus
CGCCCCCACCGCCCCCGCCCCCGTCGGCGGGCGCCCCGGCGCTGGAGCGCACCTCCAGCCGGGGATAGGTGGCCCCCCACAGAAAGCGCCAGGGGTCGGGGCTGGGATCGGGGGCCACGTCGTAGACGGCCTCGTTGACCACTGCCAGCGTGACGAGGCCGGCCGTGCCCTTGCCCCCCGCGCGGGTGTCCACGCTCAGGGTGACCTCCTCGCCGGGGCGGGCCTGCTCGCGGGCGGGCCTGACCGTCACCGCGAGCTGCCGGTCGGGGCGCGGCACGTACAGCAGCCCTGTTCCCACCCGCACGCTCTCGGCCCCCGCCACCGCCGTCGCCTGCACGGTGAAGCCCGGCGAGAGGTCCGGCGTGACCTTCCAGGTCAGCGTCTGGGTGCGGCCCGTCACGCGCACGGTGCGGGTGCTCAGGCGGCCCTCGGCGGCGGCGGTCAGGCGTACCGGGGTGCCTGCGGGCAGGTTCGTCCGCAGGGTCAGGCGGGCGGTGTCGCCGGGCGCGTAGGTGTCGCGGTCGGGGTCCAGCGTCAGGGTGAAGCGGTTGCCGGGCGTCCGGTCGGACGGCTCGGGCACATAGCCCAGGCTCACGGAGGAGCGGGTCAGCCGTCCGGAGGCGTCCCTCGCCTGCAGCCGCAGGGTGTAGCTGCCGGGGGCAGAGGCCGGGGCCGTGACCGTCAGCGTGCCGCCCGCCCCGCTGCGGAGGGTCTGCGTCTGCACGGTGGCCTGCCGCTCGCGGGAGGTGATGCGGCCACCCTGCGCCACCCGCTCCTGCCAGGCCCGCACCACCGTGGCCGTCACCGCCCGGCCGGGAAGGGGCGTGCCCGGTCCCACCGCCCGCACCCGCAGGGTGGCGCTCGCCTTCCCCCCGGTCAGGGTGGGCCAGCGCACGAGTTCCAGCCGCACCCCCGCCGGATGCACCGTGACGGGCACGCTCGCCAGCACGTCGCGTCCGTACTCGTCGCGGGCGCGGGCGTGGACCACGTAGTCGCGGGGCCGGGCGTTCGGCGCGGTGGGGCGCAGGGCCGCCGTGCCCGTCCCGCCCTGGGTCTGCACGCGGGCGGTGGGGGCGCGGTTCATCGGAACGGTCAGGAAGGCCGGGGAACGCCAGATGTCGGGCGAGACCGACTCGAAGTCGGGCCGCCCGGTCACGCCCTGAACGGCTCCCGGCCACAGCTCGGGCTGGTCCGAGCCGCCGAGCAGCGTGAACTCGACGGGCACGGTCGCCCCGCCCCCCTCGTACCGCTCGGCGCGGGCGGTGACGGGCACGCTGCTTCCGGTGACAACCTCACGCGGGGCCGTCACGTCCAGCGTGAACTGCGGTTTGACGAAAGCCTGCACCCGCACCGGAACCGAGCTCACGTCGGGGATGGGCCTGGGGTTGGCCGGGCTGGGCGCGGCGGGCAACTCGGCCTCCAGGCGGTACTCGCCCGTGCGGACGCCCTCCGGCAGCGGGAAGGAGAAGCGGGCGAGGCCGGAAGCGTTCGCGGTCACGCGGGCCTGCGCGAGCACGTCGCTCTGGCCCGACACCAGCCGCACCGTCAGCGCCCCGCGCCAGGGGGTGCGGGTGCCTGCCCCCAGCGAGCGCACGACCGCCAGCCCCTGCAGGGTTTCGCCGGGGCGGTAGACCGGCTTGTCGGTCTGGAGGTAGGCCCGCGCCCGCTCCGGCTCGCCCGCTCCCAGACCGTAGTCGTCCACGCCCAGCACGGCCCGGTGCGTGACCCCGCCCAGCGTGACCCGCCCGCGCAGCCAGAGCCGCTCGCCGTCCCGCAGTCCGAGGCGGGCGAAGCCCCGCGCGTCGGTGGTGACGGGGGCCAGCACGCGCGAGGGACGGTAGCGCCACGCCCCCTCCTGCCGCTGTTCCTCGTCGGTGGGCGGGCGCAGGGCCACCGCACTCAACCGCACGCCGGGGAGGGGTGCGCCCGTGTCCAGCCGGGTCGCCCAGACCTCCACCCCGCCCGGCGTGGCGAGGGTGGTCAGGGCGAGGTCGGTGACCTGCAAGACGGCCGTCGCCAGCGCCTTGGCGGGCGCGTCCGCCCGCGCCGCCGCCACCAGGTACAGGCCCGGCGCGAGCCGCCCCAGCTCCACCTCGGTGCGCTCGCCGCTCGCCTTC
>NZ_JASNGB010000029.1 GCF_030271215.1 Deinococcus rhizophilus
GGCTGCCGCCACAGCGGGCGCGAGGTGAGCTGCGGGTCGCGCACCGGCAGCAGCATCAGCCCCACGTCGATGGTCCCGCCGCGCAGCCCCGCCTCCTGCTCCTGGGCGGTGAGTTCGCGCAGGTCCACGCTGACCTCCGGGAAGCGGTCGCGGAAGACCCGCACGATCTCCGGCAATCCCCCGAAGGCCAGCCCGCTCACGAACCCCAGCGTCAGCCGCCCGACCTCGCCCCGCGCCGCCCGCCGTGCCCGCTCGACCGTCTGCGCGGCCCGCGCAAGCGTTTCGCGGGCGCCGACCAGAAACGCCTCCCCGGCGGGCGTGAGCTGCACCCGGCGGGTGGTCCGGCGCACCAGCGGCACGCCCACCTCGTCCTCCAGATTCTTGATGGAATTGCTCAGGGCCTGCTGCACCACGAAGACCCGCTCGGCGGCGCGGCCGAAGTGTCCCTCTTCCGCGAGGGCGACGAAGTGGCGGAGGTGTCGGAGTTCCATAGGGATTGGTGGCGTGCGGCCCGTGGAGAAAGGAAGGGAGAAGCCGTGGAGGTGCCTTTACCCCTCGCCCCTTGCGGGTGACTCGTAGAGCCGCGAAGCGGACTTGAAAAGCTCCGCAGGAGAGGGGCGCTGCGAAGCAGCGGGGTGAGGGGGCACGCCACAGGCTACACGCCTCCCACCACTCCCGGTGGTCAGTCCCTGCACTTTGCCCTGTTGGAAGCGGGCAATCGGGGGGCCTAGACTGGCGGCATGACCACATCGCCGCCGAACCGTCCCCCGCGCGTGGGATTGCCGCCGCAGGAGCGCGAGAAGCTCAACGAGGTCGAGAAGCAGGAGTGGCTCGACTCGCTCGCCTACGTCTTCGCCGACGCGGGCGACGACCGGGCCGCGCAACTGCTCGAAGACCTCGACCACTACGCCTACTTTCACGGGGCGCCGATTCAGTTCAAGCAGAACACGCCGTACATCAACACCATTGACGCCGAAGCGCAGCCCGAGTACCCCGGCGACGCCGAACTGGAGCGCAAGATCCGCAACGCGATCCGCTGGAACGCTGTGGCGATGGTGGTCAAGGCCAACAAGAAGTCCGACGGCATCGGCGGGCACCTCTCGACCTATGCCAGTAGCGCCGAGCTGCTGGAAGTCGGCTTCAACCACTTCTTCCGGGGGCACGGGGCCGGGCAGGACCGCGACCTGATCTTCTTCCAGGGCCACGCCAGCCCCGGCGTGTATGCACGTTCCTTTCTGGAGGGCCGCTTTGGCGAGGGCGACCTGAACCGCTTCCGCCGCGAGCTGAGCCGGGAGGGCCGGGGCCTGAGCAGCTACCCCCACCCCTGGCTGATGCCCGACTACTGGGAATTCCCGACCGTGAGCATGGGCCTCGGCCCCATCCAGGCGATCTATCAGGCGCGCTATATCAAGTACCTCGAAAACCGGGGACTGAAACCGAAGGGCAACGCGAAGGTCTGGGCCTTCCTGGGCGACGGCGAGATGGACGAGCCGCAGTCCACCGGGGCACTCAGATTCGCCGCCTACGAGAACCTCGACAACATCGTCTTCGTGCTCAACGCCAACCTCCAGCGCCTCGACGGGCCGGTGCGGGCCAACTCCAAGGTCATTCAGGAGTTCGAGGCGCTGTTCCGGGGGGCGGGCTGGAACGTCATCAAGGTGGTCTGGGACTCCAAGTGGGACGAGCTGCTGAGCCGGGACTACAACGGCACCATCGTCAAGCGCTTCGAGGCCCTGGTGGACGGCGAGTCGCAGCGGTATGCGGCCTTCGGCGGCAAGGAGCTGCGCGAGAAGTTCTTCAACACGCCCGAGCTTCAGGCGTTGATCGAGGGCTGGAGTGATGCCGACCTCGAACTGCTCAACCGGGGCGGGCACGACATCCACAAGATCTACGCCGCCTACGACCGCGCCGTGCGGCATGAGGGCAGTCCCACCGTGATCATCGCCCGCACGGTCAAGGGCTACGGCCTCGGCGAGACGGCGCAGGCCCGCAACGTGGCCCACCAGGTCAAGAAGCTGGAGTTCGACGCCCTCAAGACCCTGCGGACCCTGCTGGAACTCCCGCTCACCGACGAGCAGGTCGAGCACCTGGACTTCTACCACCCCGGTCCTGACAGTCCCGAAGTGAAGTACCTGCTGGAGCGGCGTCAGGCGCTCGGCGGCTTCGTCCCCGAGCGGATCGTGGACTACCCCCACCCCACCGTCCCCACCGGCGAGTTCTACGAGGAGTTCGCGGCGGGCAGCAAGGGCCGCGCGGTGAGCACCACCATGGCCGCCGTCCAGATCCTCAGCAAACTGCTGCGCGACAAGGAAGTCGGCAAGTACATCGTGCCCATCGTTCCCGACGAGGCCCGCACCTTCGGCATGGACGCGCTGGTGCCCCGCATCGGCATCTACTCGCCGCGTGGCCAGACCTACCAGCCCGTCGACTTCGGCTCGCTGATGGCCTACAAGGAGAGCACCGACGGGCAGATGCTCGAAGAGGGCATCACGGAAGACGGCGCGATGGCCTCGTGGATCGCGGCGGCGACCAGCTACGCGAACCACGGCGTGCCCACCATTCCCTTCTACGTCTTCTACTCCATGTTCGGGATGCAGCGCATCGGCGACCTCGTGTGGGCCGCCGCCGACCAGCGGGCACGCGGCTTCCTCTTCGGCGCGACGGCGGGGCGCACCACCCTGGCGGGTGAGGGGCTCCAGCACCAGGACGGCAACTCGCTGCTCCAGGCGTACGTCGTGCCCAACCTGAAGGTGTATGACCCGGCCTTCGCTTACGAACTCGCGGTGATCGTGGAGGCGGGCATCCAGCGGATGTACGTGGACGGGATCGACGAGTTCTACTACGTCACCATCGACAACGAGAACGAGGTGCAGCCGCCCATGCCGGAGGATGGCCGCTCACACGACGAGATTCGCGAGGGCATCCTCAAGGGGATGTACCGCTTCCAGAAGTCGGCCAACACGAAGGCCAAGCTCCGCGCCCAGCTCCTCGCCAGTGGTCCGGCGATGGGCGCGGCGCAGGAGGCCGTCACCCTGCTGGAGGGCTACGGCGTCGCCGCCGACGTGTGGTCGGTCACCAGCTACAAGGAACTGCATCAGGACGCCCTGCTGACCCAGCGGCACAACATGCTGCACCCGCAGGAGGAGCCGCGCTTGTCCTACGTGGCCTCGCAGCTCAGCAAGGACAACGCGCCCGGCGTGCTCGTCTCGGTCAGCGATTACGTGAAGCTGGGCGCCGACGGCCTGAACGGGCACCTCGACCGCAAGGTCTGGACGCTGGGCACCGACGGCTTCGGCCGCTCGGAGGCCCGCGAGGAACTGCGCGACTTCTTCGAGGTGGATGCCAAGCATGTCGTGCTGGCGACCCTGTACGCGCTGCAACGCGACGGCAAGGTGAAGGGGGACGTGGTGGCGAAGGCCATCGCCGACCTCGGCATCGACCCGGAACGCGAAGCGCCCGTCCTGCGTTAAGCCCCGGCTCTCAGCGCCGCGCCGCCAGCCGCCTCTGCTGACGGCCCAGCGCTGAGAGTCCCCTCAAGCCAAGGAGCGTGCAACATGGCGCAAGAACTGAAACTGCCCGACGTGGGCGACAACATCGAACAGGGGACCGTGGTGACGGTGCTGGTCAAGGCGGGCGACACGGTCGAGGAAGGCCAGCCCATCATCGAGATCGAGACTGACAAGGCGGTGGTCGAGGTTCCGGCCAGCGCGGGCGGCACCGTCGAGGCCGTCAACGTGAGCGTGGGCGACACTGTGCAGGTGGGCGGCGTGATTTTGACGCTGGGCGGCGGTGCCCCGGCTCCGGCGGGCAATGGTGGAGGCGATGACGCGCAGGGCGGGCAGACCCCCGTGCCCGCCACCCCCTCCGCCGAGCCGGACGCGCCGACGGTGGCGAGCGACCCTGACACCGCCAACCGGGTCGCGCAGGCGCAGATCGAGTCGCAGAAGGAACAGGCGGGAACGGGTGGGGGAGGCGAGGCGCCCGCCGCCAGCCCCCAGCTCCCAGCGGCCAGCAGCGGGGCGTCGGCGGGCGCTCAGGTCACCCTCCCCGACGTGGGCGACAACATCGAGCAGGGGACCGTGGTGACGGTCCTCGTCCAGCCGGGTGATCAGATCAGCGAGGGCCAGCCCGTCATCGAGATCGAGACGGACAAGGCCGTGGTGGAGGTCCCGTCGAACGCCTCGGGCACCGTCGAGAGTGTGGGCGTGAAGGTGGGCGACACCGTGAAGGTGGGCGGCGTGATTTTGACCCTGGGCGGAGGCGGGCAGGCTCCCGCCGCCAGCGCCCCGGCCCCCACCCCTTCTGCCGAACCGGACGCCCCCACCGTCGCGCCGCAGGCAGGGACCGCTGGCCGGGTCGCGCAGGCCCAGCAGGAGGCGCAGAAGGAGCAGGCCGGCAGCATGCCTTCCCCGGACAAGCGCACGCCCACCCAGTCGGCCCCCAGTCAGGCCCCCGGTGCCCAGCGGCCCTACGACACCCAGACCTACGACGGCCGCCCGGTCATCCCTGCCGCGCCCAGCGTGCGCCGCATGGCCCGCGAGATCGGGGTGGACATCCACGACGTTCACGGCACCGGAATTGCCGGGCGCATCAGCGAGGAGGACGTGCGGCAGGCGGCGGGAGGCGGCCAGCGGCCAGCAGCCAGTGCCGCCAGCCCCCAGCAGCCAGCGGCCAGCCCTTCGGCCCCCGCAGCAGCGGCTCCTGCTCCCGCTCAGAGCGCCCCCCTGCCCAACTTCGAGAAATGGGGCAGCGTGCGCCGCGAGGAGATGAGCGGCATCCGCAAGGCGACCATCCGCTCGATGACCGCCTCGTGGACGACCATTCCGATGGTCACCCACTTTGACAAGGCGGACGTGACCCGCATGGAGGAGACGCGCAGGCAGTTCGGGGCGCGGGTGGAGAAGGCGGGCGGCAAGCTCACCATGACCCACATCCTGATGAAGGTCGTGGCGAACGCCCTGCGCAAGTTCCCCAAGTTCGGGGCCAGCCTCGACCTCGGGGCGCAGCAGGTGGTCTACAAGGAGTACGTCAACCTCGGCGTGGCGGTGGACACGCCGCAGGGCCTGCTCGTGCCGGTCCTGAAAGACGCCGACCGCAAGAGCATCACCGAGATCGTGCTGGAGCTCGGCGAGCTGGCCGAAAAGGCCCGCGAGCGCAAGCTCAGCCCCGCCGAGATGCAGGGCGCGACCTTCACCATCTCCAACCTCGGCGGAATCGGGGGCACCGGCTTCACGCCCATCGTGAACAGCCCGGAGGTCGCCATCCTGGGCGTGTCGCGCGGCGGCATGGAACCGGTCTGGAACAAGGAGACGGGGAGCTTCGAGCCGCGCACCATGCTGCCCCTCTCGCTGACCTACGACCACCGCCTGATCGACGGCGCGGACGCGGCCCGCTTCCTGCGCTTCATCTGCGAGACGCTGGAAGACCCCTTCCTGATCAGTCTGTAACCGTCCGTCCGCAAGAGGAAAGCCCCCGCCGAGCGCTCGGCGGGGGCTCTGGTGTGCCAGAGGGCCCGTGCGGATTCTGTCTGTTTCGTTGGCAGGCCGGGACAGTATCGGTGTACCAATTCCATGCCCGGAACCCGTTTTCTTCCCTCCCGCTTCTCGCTCCGCTCGGATTGAACCACTCCGTCAACGGTTCGATCGGAGGCTGTATCAGCGGCCGTCCAGCTCGTCACGCAGTTCGGCAGGAGCGCCGGACGGCAGGTCGCCGGGTTGCTCGCCCACGTGCGGCACCGTTCGCTGGCTGGGGGGCACGTAGCCGGGGTTGGGGTTGGTGGCCCCGCCGAGGCGGTCCGCGTTCGTCGCCACGCTGGCGCTGACGCCCGCGTCCACGCCCGCCGGGATGACGCGGTCGAGCAGCGCCCCGTCGACACCGATGTCCGCGATCGTCTGCGCTCCGGCGAATTCGGGGGTCTCCAGCTCGTGGGCCATCGCCTCCGGGTTCCGGGTGGCGAGGTGGTCGAACTGGTGGGTCACGGCGGCGGGGTCGGTCGCGGGCAGGGTCACGCCCTTGCCCTCGTCGGCGCTCGCCACCCGGTCCTCGGTGGGCGTGGTGGTGTAGGCGCCCTGATGCGTGTCCTTGGGGTCGTGGGTCTGAAAGCCCGTGTGGGAATCCGGCTGTCCCGTCCGCTCGTTCACGGGCATCGGGGTCTGGCGCTGGAGCTCCTCGTCGGGGCGGCCGTCTCGGGGGTCGGTCATGGGCCCAGTGTCCGCCCGCGCCCCCGCTGTCCGCTATTCCGGCTTCCTTGAGGCTCGTGGGCAGGGGGGCTCATGGGGTGGGCCGGGTCAGCCGCCCGGCCAGCGCCGCGTGCCCCTCCTCGCGGGCGAGGTCCGCCGCGTCCTGCCCGTCTGCCGTGCGGGGCACCGGATCGGCCCCTGCCGCGAGCAGCACTTCCGTCAGTTCGGCATTGCCGTTTCGCGCTGCGGCCATCAGCGGAGTGAAGCCGTCCTCCCGTGGGGTGTTCACGTCCGCCCCCGCTGCGATCAGCCGCCGGGCCAGGGCCGTGTGGTTTCCGGCTGCCGCCGCCTGCAGGGGCCGCACCCGCACCGGGTTCTCGCTGGGACGGTTCACGTCCGCGCCGCGTGCCAGCAGTTCGGCGGCGGCCTCCTCGTGCCCGAACAGGGCGGCCAGCCCCAGCAGCGGGAAGCCGTCCGGGCTCAGGGCGTGCGCCGCCCCGGGGTCGGCGTCCAGATGCGCCCGCAGCGCCGCAAGCTGCCCGGTCGCCGCCGCCTCGTGGACGCCCAGCGGTGCGCCCGCCTCCAGCAGCAGACGCACGATCCGGGGCCTGCCGTAGTACGCCGCGAACAGCACCGGGGACAGGCCGCTGGGACTGCGGGCCGTCAAGAGCGGCGGCTCGGCCCCGATCAGCAGGCGGACCCCGTCCTCGTTGTTCGCGTGAATCGCCTGAAACAGCGCTGTCTGGGTGTCTGGGGTCATGGCGACAGGGTAAACGTCGGTGGCCCGGAGCCGGGAAGCCGACTGTGTATGCTCGGGCAGGATGCCGGGTCGGGACCGGCCCACAGAGGTCGGGCGCAGTCCCTCCCGGGTCCCGGGTGGCCGCCCGGCCCGGAAGGAGAACCATGATCGGTCGTTCGGACCATTTGCCCACCGCCCCACGTCCCGGGGACGCCGTCCCCCCCGCCAGCGAGGAGGTGGAGGTCCGGATTCCGGCGCGGCCGCTGGTGTTCGCCCTGGCGCTGGGGGTCGTGCTGGTCATCGCGGCCGGGTTGCTGGGGCAGCTCGGGCCACTGCTGATCCCCGGGTTCTTTCACCCGGAATTCTCGGCGGGCACGAACCTTTACGGCGAGTACAACGTCCCCTCCGCGTACAACGCCCTGCTGTTCTTGCTGGCCACGCTGCTGCTGTGGTTGACCGGCCGGGTGGCGCGGCGGCGGGGCGATCCCTTCGCCCGCACCTGGACCGGGCTGGCGGGTCTGTCCTTGTTCCTGACCCTAGATGAGTATTTCGCCCTGCACGACAAACTGGGAGCGCCCATCCGCGAGCTGCTGGGGGTGGGAGGCGTTCTGTACTACGCCTGGGTGATTCCCTACGGCCTGCTGGTCCTGGTGGTCGCGCTGCTGCTGGTGCGCTTCTTGCGCCACCTTCCTCCCGGCCTGCGGACCGCCCTGCTGCTGGCGGGCGGCCTGTACGTGATGGGAGCGCTGGGGCTGGAACTCTTCGAGGCCCGGATCGAGGCAGGCGCGGGGGAAGCGGGCCTGGACCGGGCCGCGCAGGTCAGCATGGCCCTCCTGATCGGCGCCGAGGAACTGCTGGAGATGTCGGCCCTGGTCCTCCTGATCGCCGCGCTGCTGGGGCATCTGCGCCGGACCGCGCCGGGGCTGGCCCTGCGGCTGCGGCTCAGCGGCCCCGACCAGTAGGCAAGCAGCGCCCGGTGGGGCGGCCAGGCGGGGCGGAGGCAGGCCGGACGTGGCCCCTCCGCCCCGCTCGCGTCACGGGAACAGGAGGGCCCGGTCCACGCCGTTCTCGACCCGGAAAGTGCTGCTTGGCCCCCCTTCCTCCCGGAACCTGCCTGTGGTTTCCCACCCTGCTCAGGTGGAACAGCTGGGGTCAGTGTTCTGGAATCCGTCTCAGGCCCGCGCCCGCACCACCATCGCAATGCCCATGCCGCCGCCGATGCACAGGCTGGCGACGCCGGTTTCCTTGCCCTCGCGGCGCAGGGAGTGAATCAGGGTCACGAGGACGCGGGCGCCCGACGCCCCGATGGGGTGCCCCAGCGCGATCGCCCCGCCCGTGGGGTTGACCCTGGCCGGGTCCACGCCGAGGTCGTGCAGCACCGCGAGGCTCTGGGCGGCGAACGCCTCGTTCAGTTCGAACAGGTCCACGTCCCCTACGCCCATCCCGGCCCGCTCCAGCGCGACAGGCACCGCCTTTGCCGGGCCGATGCCCATGATCGCCGGGTCCACCCCGACCGCCGCGTAGCTGGCAATCTCGGCCAGGACCGGCAGGCCGTTCGCCTGCGCGTAGCCCTCGGTGGTCACGGCCAGCATCGCCGCGCCGTCGTTGATGCCGCTGGCGTTTCCGGCGGTGACGGTGCCGCCCTTCTTGAACGCGGGTTTCAGTCTCGCCAGGGCTTCCAGACTGGTGGGGCGGGGGTACTCGTCCTTCTCGAAGAGGGTCGGCCCCTTGCGGCCCGGCACCTCGACGGGGACGATCTCGGCGTCGAAGTGGCCCTCCTGCACCGCGCGGGCGGCCCGCTCCTGACTGTCCAGGGCAAAGGCGTCCTGCTCCTCGCGCGAGAGGTTCCACGCCTCGGCGACGTTCTCGGCCGTCATGCCCATGTGGTAGTCGTGGAACACGTCGGTCAGGCCGTCCGAGAGGACCGAGTCGAGCGCCTGCGCGTGCCCCAGTCGGTAGCCCTGCCGGGCGCGGGGCAGCAGGAAGGGCGCCCCGCTCATGCTCTCGGTGCCGCCCGCGAGGTAGAGCCTGCCGTCGCCGGACTTCAGCCCCTGCACGGCGCTCACGACCGCCTGCAGGCCCGAACCGCAGACCCGGTTGACCGTCTGACCCGGCACGTGGTGCGGCAGTCCCGACCCGACCGCGATCTGCCGCCCCACGTTCATGCCCTGCCCGGCTTGCAGCACGTTGCCGACGATCACGTCCGCGACCTCGTCCGGGTTCACGCCCTGCAAGATCGCCCGCGTCGCCGTCACGCCGAGGTCCGCCGCCGACACGTCCGCGAGGGTGCCCAGAAAGCTGCCGATGGGCGTGCGCCGCGCCGCCGTAATGACCAGAGTGTCTGCCTTGCTCATGGGGGCAATCTAACGTGGGGGCGTCACGGCGCGGGTCGGCTGTCCCTGGGGCAGGAACGCCCGCGTTAGGCTGCCCGCATGACCCGCCCCACCCCGCAGGCCCGCGCCGACTATCCCCACCACCACCCCCTGCCGACCCGCTGGGCCGACAACGACATGTACGGGCACGTCAACAACGTCACCTATTACGCGTATTTCGACACCGCCGTGAACGCCTATCTGGCCGCGCGGGGAGCGCTCGACCTGCACTCGGGGGCCGTGATCGGCCTCGTCGTGGAGACGGGCTGCGTCTTTTTCGCTCCGGCGGCCTTTCCGGAACTGCTCAGCGTCGGCGTGCGTGTGGCGCACCTGGGCCGCAGCAGCGTGCGCTATGAGCTGGCGGTTTTCCGGGAAGGAGAGGACGTGGCCTGTGCCCAGGGCCAGTTCGTGCACGTGTATGTGAGCCGGGCGACGCGGCGGCCCGTGTCCCTGCCCCCCGAGTTGCGGGCAGCCCTGGAGCCCCTCTGCGCCGGGACGTAATGACCCCGTAATAGGGGTGGGCGACCCTGTCCATACAGGTTGGCTCCGAATCCGCCAGCCTCACCGGCAAGCCGACCCTCTCCCCGGTTTCAGGAGGACGTTCATGACCGCCCAGGCACCCGCCCCTACCCGCATCGTGACCGAGCCCGGCATCTCGCAGCTTCTCTTCGCCGACACCCGCCTCGCCCCTCTGTGGGCCCTGCTGCGCGTCTACGTGGGCTGGCAGTGGCTCCAGGCAGGCTGGCACAAGGTGACCGATCCCGCCTGGGTCGGCCCGCAGGCCGGAACCGCCGTGACGGGCTTCTTGCAAGGCGCCCTGGCCAAGACCACCGGCGAGCGGCCCTCGGTCTCGGGCTGGTACGGCTCCTTTATCGAGAACTTCGCCCTGCCCAACGCGACCCTGTTTTCCTACCTCGTCGCTTTCGGTGAGGTGGCCGTGGGCATCGCGCTGGTCCTGGGCCTGCTGACCGGCGTCGCCGCCTTTTTCGGCGGACTGATGAACGCCAACTTCCTGTTCGCCGGAACGCTCTCGACCAACCCGCTGCTGTTCATCCTGGCGACCTGGCTGGTGCTGGCCTGGCGGGTGGCCGGATGGTGGGGTCTGGACCGCTGGGTCCTGCCGAAACTCGGGGTGGTCAGTGTCCCCAGGCGCGGGGTCCGTGACGCGCACCTGCCCCAGCCTCCGCGCACCGTGTAATCCCCTCCAGCACCACCGCCCACCCGCAGCCGGGGTGGGCGGTTTCCCTGTGGCGTCCCTGTGGCGGTCAGGGACGGTCAGCGCCGCCCGGCCCGCCAGACCGCCCACATCAGCAGCGGCTGGAGGGGCAGGCGTGCCCACAGCGCCCACCCTGGCAGGGGGAAGCGCTCCGGGTGCTGCGCCATATGGACATTCGCCGGAAAGACGGCGACCAGCAGCGCGAGCAGACCCCAGCGGGCCGCGGGCCGGGTCGCCGGATGCAGCAGCCCCAGCCCGCCCGCGACCTCCGCCGCGCCGCTGAGCAGGGTGGCAGTTCGGGCAGAAAAGGGCAGCCCCGGCGGCACGATGCGGTCGAAGGGCTCCGGCCGCACGACATGCAGCACCCCCGCCCCGACGAACAGGGCCGCGAGAACCAACACGCCGGGAGCGGGGCGGCGGGATTCGGTGGTCATGGGGGTCCTCCTGACACGGCACGAGAAGGGCCGGGCATGACGCCCGGCCCTCCTTCGTCGGCGCTGGCGCTGTGCTCAGCCCTGGTTGCTCGCGGGGACGCTGCGGGCTTCCTCCACGTCCTTGGACTCCTTGTGGCCGTCGTGCTCGGTGTTGCGGGCCGCGTTCGCCTCGCGGTCGTTGGCGCCCTTGAAGGAAGGCTTGTCGTCGTGCTCGATGTCGTGCACTTCCTGCTTGTTGCGCTCGTACTGCCCGGGCTGGCTGGTGTGTCCCTTGTTCTTGTCGTCTTTGTCCGGCATGGGTTGAGCCTGACAGGCCAGCCAGGGGGCAGACCGCAGAAAAGCTCAAGCCGGGTTTAGAGATGGCGCGGTCCGGGCGTGTGGCCTCATATGGATTCCGGATACTCCGTTACAGCCCCTCCGCTCCGCTGCGGTGCTTCCACTCCTATCCGTCATCCTCTTTCCTTCTCCCTCCGGTCGGGATTCACAGTTCTTCCATAGCTGTTCATCCGGAATCCGTATCACTCCGGCGCGACGTAGACGTGCAAGGAGGCGTCCGTCCCCTGCGCGATCTGCCACGCGTCGGGCACGGTGGCAATCCTCTGCCAGCCCAGCCGGTCGTATAGGGCGACGGCATTCAGGGACGCCGTGTCCACGTCGAGGGCGGCCCGCAGGCCCAGCCACCGCGCCTCCTCGCGGGCGGTATTCAGCAGCGCCGCTCCCACCCCCGTTCCCCGCGCGGCGGGCACCACGAAGAGCCGCGCCGCGAAAGCCAGCCCGTCCACCTGGAGTCCGGTCGCCACCATCGCTGCCTGCGCCGTGGCATCGGCGGGCGGGGGACGCAGGAGGACATGGCCGCTGACCTCGCCGTCCGGTGCAGCGGCCACCCACGCCCCCAGCAGTCCGGCAGGCTGGAACCACGCGGCCGGGTCGGCGGGCCAGCGCCGGGGGTAGCGTTCCGCCTCGTGGACCGCCCGCAGCGCCCGCTCCAGCGCGGCAAGGTCCGCCGGGGTGCGCGGGCGAATCACAGCCGGGGCAGGGTCACACCTTGCTGACCCTGGTATTTTCCGCCCCGGTCCCCATACGTCACTTCCGGCCGCTCACCTTCAAAGAAGAGAAGCTGCACACATCCTTCAAAGGCGTACATCTTGGCGGGAAGAGGTGTGGTGTTGGAAAACTCCAGCGTGACGTGACCTTCCCAGCCTGGCTCTAAAGGCGTCACGTTTGCCACGATGCCTACACGTGCATACGTACTTTTTCCCAGAGCCACGACCATAACATTCTCTGGGATTTTCATGTATTCCACGCTGCGGGCCAGGACAAACGAGTTCGGCGGAATGATGATCTCCGGCGCGGTGATGTCGATAAAGGCCCGCTCGTCGAATGCCTTGGGGTCCACGATGGTGTTGCCGTGCGCGTTGGTAAACACCTTCCACTCGTCGGCGCAGCGCAGGTCGTACCCGAAGCTGCTCAGGCCGTAGCTGATCACGTGTCCCTGCTCGGCGGTGCGGACCAGCCGGTCCTCGAAGGGCTCGATCATGCCCGCGTGGGCCAGCTCGCGGATGCGCCAGTCGGGAAGGATGCTCATGGGCCGCATGCTAGCGGGCCGGGGCGGGGTAGCCTGCGCGGGTGAGGCTGGCCATTCTCAGCGACGTTCATGGCAATGCCCCCGCGCTGGAGGCGGTGCTGCGCGAGCTGCGGGCCGAGTCGCCCGACCTCGTAGTCAACCTGGGCGATCAGGTGGAGGGCTCTGCGAATCCCGCCCGCGCCGCCGACCTCCAGCACGAGCTGGCGCGGGCCGGGGCGCTGGAGGTGCGCGGCAACAACGAGGAAAAGTTCTGGCCGGGCGGTCGCCGCTCGCCCCTCGCACGGGCTTACGGGGACTGGCTGGAGACGCAACTGGACGCGGCGACGAGGGCGCGGCTGGCGTCCCTGCCCCTGACCGCCTGCACGCCGGACGGCCGCGTATTCGCCTGCCACGGCACGCCGGAAAGCGCCTGGGACAGCCTGCTGTGGGTCTGGCAATCGGACCCGGCGGGCGGGGGCTTTTACCGTGCCCGCGAGCCCCGCGAATTAGGTGCTCTCGTTGAGCCGTTGGGCGCGGAAGTCGTCCTGTGCGGCCATACCCACCGTCCCGGCGCGACGCGGGTGGGGGACACGCTGGTCGTCAACGCGGGCGCAGTCAGCGATCAGGTGGACGGCGACCCCCGCGCCCGCTGGACTCTGTTGGAGTGCCGCCGGGGGCATTGGACCGCAGGCTTTCGCGCCGTGCCCTACGACATCGAGGCGGCCGTGCGTTGGTCGCAGACCCACAGCCCCTTCTGGGAGGGCGAAGCCGCCCTGCTCCGCTCGGGCACGTTCGATGTGCGCGGGGACGGAGGATAGTCCCCCACCGTCCACACAAAAAACCTCCCCGGTCCGCGGACGGGGGAGGCAGTCGGGTGAGGCTCAGCCCTTGAGCTTGCGGGTCACCTCGACCTGACGCCGGGCCTGGTGGCGGATGCTGGCCTTGTCCTCCTCGCTCAGCGGCTGGCCGTTGGCGGTCACGCTGGCGCCGTAGGGGTTGCCGCCCGAGGCGAAGATCGCGGGGTCGGTGTAGCCGGGCGGCACGATAATCGCGCCCCAGTGCGCGGCCATAACGTACAGCGTCTGGATGGTGGTTTCCTGCCCGCCGTTGGGGTTCTGGGCGCTCGTCATCACGCTGAAGGTCTTGTCGGCCAAGGCCCCCGAGGCCCACAGCCCGCCCAGCGTGTCGATAAAGACCCGCAGTTGGCTCGCGGAGCCGCCCCAGCGGGTGGGCGTGCTGATCAGGATGGCATCGGTGTTCTGCATGTCGTCGGGAGTCGCTTCGGGGATGTGCGCGGTGCGCTCCTGCTGCGCCTTCCACGCCTCCTGGCTGTCCACCACGCTCTGGGGCGCGGTCTCGCGGGCCTTGACCAGCCGCACCTCGGCCCCGGCCTCACGGGCCGCCTCGGCCGCCACTTCCGCCATCTGGTAGTTGGTGCCGTAGGTCGAGTAGTAGAGAATCGTCATCCGCACAGGGTTCGTCATGGCTTCACCCTACTCCCCCCAGCCAAATAGTTCAACATTAAGCGATTCATTACCCGATTCGCTGGCCGGATAGGTCATATGAATTCCGGTTGAACAGTTATGTAAGAACTGCAAACCCGACTGGAAGGAGAAGGAAAAACGGTGACGGAGAGGAGTGGAAGCACCGAAGCGAAGCGGAGGGGCTGTAACGGAGTATCCGGAATCCGTATCAGACGCGGATGGTGACGCGGGCCGAGTCGTCTTCGAGGTGCACCGTGTCGATAAAGCGCACCACGCGGGTGGCGTAGCCCATCACCAGCGTGTGCGTGCGGGCGCCGCCGCCGAAGCGCCGCACCCCGCTGAGCAGTTCGCCGTAGGTGATGCCGGTCGCGGAAAAGACGATCTGCCCCCCCGGCGCGAGTTCGTCGGTGCGGTAGACCTTCTTCTCGTCCACGCCCATCTGCGCGAACCGCTCGCGCATGGCGTCGTCCTCGGCGATGAAGCGGCCCTGGATTTCCGCGCCCAGACATTTCATCGCCGCCGCCGAGAGCACGCCTTCAGGAGCGCCACCCGACCCCATCAGCGCGTGGACCCCGGTGCCGCGCACGCCCACGGCGAGGCTGGCGACCACGTCCCCGTCCCCGATCAGCTTCACGCGGGCGCCCGCCGCCCGGACCTTGCGAATCAGGTCGGCGTGCCGCTCGCGGTCGAGGATGGTGACGAGCAGGTCCTCCACGTCGCGTTCCAGGCTCTGCGCGAGCACGGCAAGGTTGGCCTCCACCGGCCAGTCGAGGTGCACCCGTCCGGCGGCGGGGGGCGGCACGACCAGCTTGTCCATGTAGCAGTCGGGCGCGTGCATCAGGCCGCCCCGCTCGGAGAGGGCGATCACGGCCAGCCCGTTGGGAAGGCCCTTGGCCGTGACATTGGTGCCCTCGACCGGGTCCACCGCGATGTCCACCTCGTGCTGCCCACGCCCCAGCTCCTCGCCGATGTACAGCATCGGGGCCTCGTCCATCTCGCCTTCCCCGATCACCACCCGGCCCCGGATGTCCAGCGAGTTCAGCAGTTCGCGCATGGCCTCGGTGCCCGCGCCGTCCACCGCGTTCTTGTCGCCCATACCGACCCAGCGGCTCGCGGCCAGCGCCGCGCCCTCGGTGACCCGCGCGGTTTCCAGCACCAACGCATGCTCGAAACTGTTTGCCCGGCCCGGCCCCGGTTGGGTGCCCGCCTGCCCCTTCTGCTTGCCCGTCATGGCTGGACGCTAACACGCCCGCACCGAAAACCCGCCTCGGGAGCGGTTCCAGATCCGGCGAGGCCCCTCAGCGCAGCACGCCCAGCCACACCAGCAGCAGCCACAGCAGCACCGGGACCGCCAGCGAGCCGACAATCAGTTTCAGCAGCCGCCACCAGTCGTTCAGGAACTCGCGCATGGGGCGAGGGTAGCAGGGGGGGGGAGAGGGGGTGTGCGCCAAGATTCACCCTGCGCCCGGCTCAGGCTCCGGCGGCAGGAGGGTGCTTACACTGCGGAACATGACCCTCCACGACCTCGCCGGGCAGCCCGCGCCGCCCTCCCTGCTTACCAACATCCCGCGTCTGGTGGCCCACTACTACGAGACCCGGCCCGACCCCGCGCAGCTCTCGCAGCGTGTCTCCTTCGGCACCAGCGGGCACCGGGGCACCTCCCTGAACGGTTCTTTCAACGAGGCGCACATCCTCGCCGTCTCGCAGGCCGTCGCGGAGCACCGGGCGTCAGCGGGCATCTCCGGGCCGCTGTACCTGGGGCTGGACACGCACGCCCTCAGCGAACCCGCCTGGATGACGGCCCTGCAAGTCCTGGTCGCCAACGGGGTGCGCGTGCGTGCCCAGCCGGGTTTCTTCACGCCCACGCCGCTGATCAGCCACGCGGTCCTGAGCCACACCCGCGCCGGACAGGGCGGAATGGCCGACGGCATCGTCATCACGCCCAGCCACAACCCCCCGCAGGACGGCGGCTTCAAGTACAACCCCCCTTCGGGTGGTCCGGCCGACACCGACGTGACGAAGGGGGTGCAGGCACGGGCCAACGCCCTGCTGGAGGGAGGACTGCGGGACGTGCGGCGGGTGGGCCTCGATGACGCCCTCGCCGCGCTGGAGCCGTTCGACTTCGTGGCCCCCTACGTGGCTGAGCTGGATCAGGTGGTGGACCTCGCCGCCATCCGGGGAAGCGGGGTGCGGCTGGGCGTGGACCCGCTGGGCGGCGCCAGCCTGCCTGTCTGGGAGGCCATCCGGGACGCGCACGGCCTGAACCTCACCATCGTGAACGGGGCGGTGGACCCCCGCTTCGCCTTTATGCCGGTGGACCGCGACGGCAAGATCCGGATGGACTGCTCCAGCCCCTACGCGATGGCCGGGCTGCTGCGCCTCAAGGACGACTTTGACGTGGCCGTGGGCAACGACCCCGACGCCGACCGCCACGGCATCGTGACCGGTGACGGGCTGATGAACCCGAACCATTACCTCGCCGTGATGATCGACTACCTGTTCCAGCACCGCCCCGGCTGGAGCGCGGGCGCGGGCGTCGGCAAGACGCTGGTGTCGAGTGCGCTGATCGACCGGGTGGCGGCGGGCCTGGGACGGCGGCTGGTGGAGGTCCCGGTGGGCTTCAAGTACTTCGTGGACGGCCTGCTGACCGGGTCGCTGGGCTTCGGGGGAGAGGAGAGCGCGGGCGCGAGCTTCCTGCGGCTGGACGGCGGCGCGTGGAGCACCGACAAGGACGGCCTCATCCCCGGCCTGCTCGCCGCCGAGATCACGGCGAAGACGGGACAGACGCCCTCGCAGCGCTTCGCGGCCCTGACCGAGCAGTACGGCGAAACCGCCTACGACCGTCAGGACGCGCCCGCCAACGCCGCCCAGAAGGGGGTGCTGTCGAACCTCCGCCCCGAGGGGGTCACGGCGTCCACCCTGGCAGGCGACCCCATCACCGCCAAGCTGACCCGCGCCCCCGGCAACGGCGAACCCATCGGCGGCCTGAAGGTGACGACCGAGCGGGCGTGGTTCGCCGCCCGGCCCAGCGGCACCGAGGACGTGTACAAGATCTACGCCGAGAGTTTCGGGGGCGAGGACCATCTGCGGCAGGTCATGGCCGAGGCCCGCGAGGTCGTGGCCGCTGCCTTCCGAGCCGGGGGTGCCGAATGAGCCTGACCGAAGGACACACTGCCATCACCCGCGCGGAGATCACCGGAGTCGAGTTCGACTGGTTCGCCGCCGACCAAGGGGGCCGCATCGGGCAGTTCCTGGCGGCGGGTGATCCCCACGTCCCTGCCGCCGCGCTGGCCTCCGAGGAGCTGCTCGAGGCCCTGCACGTCTGGATCGACACCCGCCCCGAGCGTGAGGAGGCCAACGCGCTCGCGGGCGGCTTCGACGAGCATCTCACCCCGCCCCAGCGCCGGGGGGCCTACGTCTATGACCATGTGCCCGGCGAGCCTGGCGTGTACCGGCTGGTGGCCGCGCCGCGTCAACCGCTGCACGTCTCTGAGCTGCCGGACCACCTCCAGACCTACCTCGCGGGCCTGACCTTGCCCGTCCCCCTGGGCACGCCCCGCCTGTGGATCGACGAGGATGGCGGCGCGGAGGAGCGCCCGGCCGGGAGCTGAGCTGGCGCGGCGCGGGTGCCCCGTCCTTGCGCCCCTGCCGCACCAAGCGGTATGCTGCTCCGGTTGACAACGGCCCGGTTCAGGGTTGCACCAGGGACGTTGTTCGGCACGCGCGGTTCCTGGGCCGATGCTGACGGCTTTCAGCGGCGTTCCGCGTCGATCACCTCGGCTGTTTCAGGTCAACCCGTCCCCGCTCCCGCCTTCCCCCTCCGGGGAGGGTGTGTGGGTGGGACCATCTGCACGACGTGTGGCAAAACACCGTGCCCAGTAAGGAGTGATTCACCCTGCCTACCACCCAGCAACTGCTCCGCAAGGGGCGTTCCACCCTGCAGAAGAAGAGCAAGGTCCCGGCCCTCAAGGGCAGCCCCTTCCGCCGCGGCGTCTGCACGGTCGTGAAGACCACCACCCCCAGGAAGCCCAACTCGGCGCTGCGCAAGATCGCCCGTGTGCGCCTCAGCAGCCAGTTCGAGGTCACGGCCTATATCCCCGGTGAGGGCCACAACCTGCAGGAGCACTCGGTCGTGCTGATTCGCGGCGGCCGTGTCAAGGACCTGCCCGGTGTGCGCTACCACATCGTGCGCGGGACCCTCGACACCCAGGGCGTCAAGGACCGCAACAAGAGCCGCTCCAAGTACGGCACCAAGAAGCCCAAGGCGGGCGCGGCCGCTGGCGCGAAGAAGAAGTAAGCCCCCGGAAGTAAGGGGCGGGGCCGTCTCTCCGGAATGCTTCCTTCCCTTCCCGTAGGCCACCGGGCCAGCTCCAAGTGGGCTGAGCCGTTCCCGAGTCTGAGTTTCAAGGAGTCAACATGGCACGTCGCCGCAGAGCAGAAGTGCGCCCCGTTCAGCCCGACCTGGTGTATCAGGACGTGCTGGTGAGCGCGATGATCAACCGCATCATGGAAGACGGCAAGAAGAACCTCGCCTCGCGCATTTTCTACGGAGCTTGCCGCCTCGTACAGGAGCGCACCGGCCAGGAGCCTCTCAAGGTCTTCAAGCAGGCGTTCGACAACGTCAAACCCCGCGTCGAGGTTCGCAGCCGCCGCGTCGGTGGGTCCACCTACCAGGTGCCCGTCGAGGTCAGCGCCCGCCGTCAGCAGAGCCTGACCCTGCGCTGGATGCTCGCGGCCGTCGACGGTCGCCCCGAGCGCACCGCCATCGAGCGCCTCGCGGGCGAGATCATGGACGCCGCGCAGGGCCGGGGCGGGTCCATCAAGAAGAAGGACGACATCGAGCGCATGGCGGAAGCCAACCGCGCTTACGCGCACTACCGCTGGTAATTCCCGGCCTTCGGGCCCGAGCGGAGCGAGAAGGGAAAGAGGCAGGCTCCTTGCGATGAACATCAGGCGGCGTTTTCCGGCTTGGTGTGGAGTGGAACGGAGCCTGCCGGGCCGGAACCTCCGGTACCCCTGACCGGACAGCGGTCCCCATGCCGTCTGTCCCGTTTCGCTGGAGAAACCCGGCAGCGGACCTTACGGTGACGGCACACGTCACCCCGGACAATAGGGAGTCCTATGACCACCAAAGCGCAGAGCTACCTCACGCATTTCCGCAATATCGGGATTGCCGCGCACATCGACGCGGGCAAGACCACCACCACCGAGCGCATCCTGTTTTTCACCGGGCGCAACCGCAACATCGGCGAGGTGCACGACGGCGCCGCGACGATGGACTGGATGGAGCAGGAACGCGAGCGCGGCATTACCATCACCGCCGCCGCCACCACTGCCAAGTGGACCCGCTCGGGCACTGATGACGAGTACGTCGTCAACATCATCGACACGCCCGGCCACGTGGACTTCACCATCGAAGTGGAGCGTTCCATGCGCGTGCTTGACGGCGCGGTCGCGGTGTTCGACTCCTCGCAGGGCGTCGAGCCCCAGAGCGAGACGGTGTGGCGTCAGGCCGACCGCTACGGGGTGCCCCGCATCGCCTTTTCCAACAAGATGGACAAGACGGGCGCCTCCTTCGACCTCGTGGTGAACGACATCCGCGAGCGCCTCGGCGCGATTCCGGCCCCGGTGCAGTACCCGATGGGCCAGGAAAACGAGTTTAGAGGCATCATCGACATCATCCGGATGCAGTCGCACACCTTCACCAACGACCTCGGTACCGAAATCACCGTCGGTGACGTGCCCGAGGAGTACATGGGCAAGGTGCGCGAGATGCGCCAGCAGCTGATCGAGGCGGCCGCCGAGGTCGACGAAGACCTGATGCTGATGTACCTCGAAGGTGAGGAACCCAGCCCCGAGCAGCTTGTGGCGGCGATTCGCAAGGGCACGATCGAGAAGCGCATCTTCCCGGTGCTGTGCGGCTCCTCCCTGAAGAACAAGGGCGTGCAGCTTCTGCTCGACGCGGTGATCGACTACCTGCCCAGCCCGCTGGAAGTGCCTGCCATTCGCGGCACGGCCGAGGACGGCGAGACGGTCATCGAGTACCCGGCCGACCCCGAGGGCAAGCTCGCGGCGCTGGCGTTCAAGATCATGGCCGACCCCTACGTGGGCCGCCTGACCTTCGTGCGCATCTACTCGGGCACCCTCCAGAGCGGATCGTACGTGTACAACGCCTCCAAGGAGAAGCGCGAGCGCGTGGGCCGTCTGCTGAAGATGCACGCCAACAGCCGCGAGGAAGTCACCGAGCTCAAGGCCGGGGAACTCGGCGCCGTGATCGGCCTCAAGGACGCGGGCACCGGCAACACCCTGATCGGCGACGGCGACGACCGTGTGCTGCTCGAGTCCATCGACGTGCCTGAGCCTGTCATCAAGCTCGCCATCGAGCCCAAGACCAAGGCCGACCAGGAAAAGATGGGCATCGGCCTGCAAAAGCTCGCGGAAGAAGACCCCACCTTCAAGGTGGAGTCCGATCAGGAGAGCGGCCAGACCACCATCGCCGGGATGGGCGAGCTGCACCTCGAGATTCTGGTGGACCGCCTGAAGCGCGAGTACAAGGTTGAGGCCAACGTGGGCGCCCCGCAGGTGGCCTACCGCGAGACCATCACCAAGCAGGTCGAGGTGGACAGCAAGTTCGCCCGCCAGTCCGGTGGTCGCGGGCAGTACGGCCACGTCAAGCTGCGCGTCGAGCCGCTGGAACCCGGCGCGGGCTTCATCTTCGAGAACGCCGTCGTGGGCGGCACCGTGCCCAAGGAGTACATCGGGCCAGCCCAGAAGGGTATCGAAGAAGCCATGCAGAGCGGCCCCATGCTGGGCTTCCCCGTCGTGGACCTCAAGGTCACCATCTATGACGGCAGCTACCACGAGGTCGACTCCAGCGAGATGGCGTTCAAGATCGCGGGCAGCATGGGCCTCAAGGAAGCCGTCCAGAAGGGCAGCCCCGCGATTCTCGAGCCTGTGATGCGTGTCGAGGTCACCACCCCTGAGGACTACATGGGCGACATCATCGGCGACCTGAACAGCCGCCGTGGCCAGATTCAGGGCATGGAAGCCCGTGGCAACGCGCAGATCGTGAAGGCCTTCGTGCCCCTCTCCGAGATGTTCGGCTACGCCACCGACATGCGTTCCAAGACCCAGGGCCGTGCCAGCTACTCGATGTTCTTCGACCACTACACCCAGGTGCCGAACAACCTCGCGCAGCAGCTGATGAAAAAGTAAGACCCCTGGCCCCCCGGCGGGGCTGGACAGGGAGGAGCGTTCCTGCGGGGACGCTCCTTTATTGTTGGGTGGGGGGGTGAGCTGGCAGACCCTGGCCGATGCTCTAGCCTGCGCCCATGAGTGTGCCCACCCCCTCTCCGGCTGCCCGCCCCGCCCGCCTGGGTCTGTTGACCACGCCCCTGCTGATTGGCCTGATCTACAACGCCGTCTCGCTGCTGACCCTGCCCTTTTCCGGCCCAACCATCCGGCAGGTGCTGGCCGATCTTCCCGCCGTGACGGGGGCTCCCGCGCTCCAGATCAGTGAGGCGCAAATTCAAACGGTGCTGTGGCTGTCGTTCGCGCTGACCTCCGCACTGGTGCTGTGGCTGTATGCCACCCGGCGGGCCGTGCTGGGAGGCCAGCGCTGGGGTTGGGTGTCGACCCTGGTGATCGCGGTGCTGAGCCTGCTGGTCTTTCCCTTCGGCACGGTGCTGGGGCTGGTCATGCTGTTCGGCCTCTTCGACCGCGAGGTGCAGAGGTACCTGGGGCGCTAGGGCAGGCGAGTGAACACGGGACTTGCGGCCCAGGCTCAGATTGGGTACCCTGACAAGTCGGTGCGCCCGGGGCTCAGGCTTCAGCGCAACGTGCCAGCAAGGCGGGACACTGCCCTGGCGGGAATCAACCCAATGTGGGAGTACGCCCACAGGCCCGATCAAAGGGTCACTTTGGCGTGCCCACCCACCGCTTGGAGGACATGATCATGGCAAAAGGAACGTTTGAGCGGACGAAGCC
>NZ_JASNGB010000290.1 GCF_030271215.1 Deinococcus rhizophilus
CGCCCCGCCCCGCCCGCCCCCCGCGAGGACCGGGGCGACCCCATCCGGGTGGGCAGCCGGGTGGACGTGCCTGCCTACGGCGCGACCGGGCAGGTGCTGGAGATGCGCGGCGACGACCTCGTGGTGCAGCTCGGCGTGATGAAGGTGGGCGTGCGCCGCCGCGACGTGCGCCTCAAGCCCGAGCCCAAGGTCGCCGCACCCCGCCCCACCTTCGCCGGAACCGCCCCCAGCCGCTTCGAGAACGAGTTGCAACTGCGCGGGCTGGGGGTCGAGGAGGCCGTGGAGGAACTGCGGGCCGCCGTCGGGGAGGCGCACGCCCTCAAGGAAAGCCCGCTGCGGGTGGTGCACGGCAAGGGCCAGGGGGTGCTGCGGCGCCTGCTGCGCGACTACCTCAAGACCGACAAGCGGGTCGAGTCCTTCCACGACGCGGAGGCCAACCAGGGCGGGCACGGGGTGACCGTGGTGAATCTCAAGCGGTAGGAGACAAGTGGTAGGAGAGACGGGAAGCTTCGCCCGCCACTCCCCTCTGCTGCGCAGCTGTGCCAGTCCCCCACAGGGAGTGATACGGACTCCGATGGAGTCGCCTACGAAGTGAGTCCATCCGAGCGGAGGCGAGAAGGAGAAAGGGCGGGTTCCGGGAGATGGATGGACTTCCGGTGGTGTCCCGGAAGGAAAGGAATTGGACGGCAGTCCGTATGAGGGACCAAAACCTCGTCTGAGCCGCTGATCTCTCCAAACCGCATCAAGCGTGGCAAGGGGAGAGGAGTGGCCTTCTCCGGCGTGGCCCGCAGGCGCAGTTGGTCAGACTTCTGCCAGCCGGGACCGGGCACAATGGCGGGGTGAAGTCACTCCACTCCCGCCTCGCGGCCCTGTGCCTCCTTGCCGCCGGAACGGCCGGTGCCCAGTCCTCCCTGATGGGTTTTCAGATTCCGCCCAATTACCTGTCGCGCTTCGCCAGCACCGAACTCGTGATCTCCACCGAAGCCGGGTATGGGGTGCGGGCCTTGCCGCTGCTGATGTCGCAAGACGTCCGCATCTCGGTGGTCAAGGCCCCAACCTCCTGGGACTACAACGTCAGCACGCGGGTGCAGGACACCACGCTGGCGGCGGGCGTCTTTTACAACGTGCCCCGGCTGGAGGTGACCCACGACCCTGCGAAGGGCCTGCAATACGGCGGGCTGATGCAGGGGAAGGGGAACCTGTCGAAGTTCTCGGCGGGGTACGCGCACCTGTTGTGGGAGAACCGGGCGCGGCTGCTGGGCAACGTGGGCGTGGCCTTTGTGGATGGGGATGGGGTGCCCTACACCCAGACGGAGGCGACGGCGGGGTACGGCCGCAGCTTCGGCAAGCTGGGCATGTATGTGGGCGGCGCGGCGCGGCTCTTCGCCTTCCCGGTGCAGCAGGACGCGCAGGGGAGCGTGGACGCCGTGGCCGTGCTGAATGTCTCGCCGCTGCCGGGCCTGACGCTGGACGCGACCCATTTCGAGCGCTTCGTGACGGGTGAGGCTGCCGTGCCCGCCTTCGGGCTGGGCCGCTACAACGAGACGAACGCCGGGGCGACCTACCGCCTGCCGGGAGACGCCGCGTTCGGGGTGGGGGCCGTCCGCACCCGCCTCTCGCACGCCTGGCAGAGCGACGTGACCACCCTGCGCGGCGACCTGCTGCTGCGCCTGAGCGTGCTGCCCAGCCTGGTCGGTCCCTCGGTGGGCTACCAGTGGACCCCGGACGGCCAGGGCCGCTGGCTGGTCAGCCTGGTGACGCTGCCCAAGTGACCCCCGCCGGGGCCGGGGCACGTGCTACGCTCCCCCACCGATGAGTGCCGTGCCCGCCCCACCCCGCCTGACCGCCTCTCTGCTCGCGCCGGGGGCGGTCGCCTTTCTGACCCTGGGCGTCTTGCAGGCCATGTACGGGGCGGCCTTTCCGCTCTTTCAGGAGCGCTACGGGGTGGGCGCGGGCGTGGTGGGCTGGGTGGCGAGTGCCCACTTCCTGGGGTCGGCGTCGGCCCCGCCGCTGGTCGGGCTGGCGCTGGGGCGGGTCAGCGTGCGGGCGGTGACGGTCGCCGGGGCGCTGGTGCTGGCGCTGGGC
>NZ_JASNGB010000291.1 GCF_030271215.1 Deinococcus rhizophilus
GAACAGGGCCGCGCTCGCCCGGCGGAATGCCGGGTCGCTCAGGCGGGGGGGCGTGGTGAGCAAGGTGCCCAGGTGCGGTGCGAGCGCGTGGGTCGGGGCGCGGTACGCCTCCCAGTCCCCGTGCAGCGGGTGGCCGGGCGGCACGGGGAGGGGAACGGCCCCGAACGGCGTGTGGTGCAGGCCCAGGCCACCGGGCAGCGCCTGGAGGTCGAGGGGGTCGCCCGCCTCGCCCAGCCGCGTCAGAAAGGCCCGCCACACCTGCGGAAAGGTGAAGAGGCTGGGGCCGGTGTCGAAGGTCAGGCCGCCGACCTCCACCCGCCGCAGCTTGCCCCCGGCCCGGTCCCGCTCGTACACGGTGACCGCGTGCCCCCGCTGGGCCAGCAGCGCCGCGAGCGCCAGCCCCGCGAGGCCGCCGCCGAGGATGCCGACCGAGCGCGGTTCCGGTTCTCTCACGGCCACAGCCCCCGCGCCAGCAGGTACACCAGCGGCACCCCGGCGACCGTGCCCACGGCCCAGGGCGAGAGGATACTGAGGGGATAGAGCCGCGCGGCCCGCTCGGGGGTGGGAGAGCGGCGCAGCGCGAGCGCGAGGCCCCCGCACACGCCCCACAGGGCCAGGGCGGTCAGCCGCGAGACGGNCGGCCACAGCCCCCGCGCCAGCAGGTACACCAGCGGCACCCCGGCGACCGTGCCCACGGCCCAGGGCGAGAGGATACTGAGGGGATAGAGCCGCGCGGCCCGCTCGGGGGTGGGAGAGCGGCGCAGCGCGAGCGCGAGGCCCCCGCACACGCCCCACAGGGCCAGGGCGGTCAGCCGCGAGACGGGCCACAGCAGCGCCCCCGCCACCCCGAACCAGGCCAGGGCGTAGAGGGCGGTGCCGGGCACCCCCAGCGTGGTCGCCACCGTCCTCACCCCGGCGGCGCGGTCGGCGGGCACGTCCTGCGCGGCGTCAAAGGCGTGCTTGCCCACCGAGTAGGCCATCAGGGCGGCCAGTGGCAGCGCGGGCACCGCCTCTCCCAGGGTCAGCGCGGGCAGCGCGAGGGGCAGCGCGTAGGCGACGTTGCTCAGGCCGTCCAGAAAGGGCCGGGCCTTGAGCCGCACGGGGGGCACGCTGTAGGCCGCGAAGAGGGCCGCCGAGAACAGCAGCACCACGAAGGCGCCGGGCGGCAGCAGCAGCCCCAGCCCCACCAGCGCGGGAATGTTCACCGCGAGGACCGCCGTTCGCAGCGGCCCTGGCTCGCCCGGTCCCAGCCGTGCGCCCTGCCAGCCCCCCTTGCGCCCGGAAGCGGCGTCCTCCTCGCGGTCGGCGAGGTCGTTCAGGCCATAGATCAGCAGGTTGAAGGGCAGGGTCAGGTACGCGAGCAGCGCGAGCAGTCCCGGCTCGGGGGTCCACAGCCGCCCCGTGAGCCACAGTCCCACCACCAGCGGTCCCACCGTGTTCACCCACAGCGCAGGGCGCGACACGGCGAGCAACCGGAGGGGGGGCAGGGGGGCAGGCAGGGTCAGGGAGCGCATCGGGGGATGAAAGCAGGCCAGACTGGGGCGGACGGGCGGGGGGGCGACTGCCCGCGCATTGTAGGGGGCCGGGGCCGGGACAGGTTGCCGCGCCCGCCGAGGACGGGAAACCTTACGGTCCCCCCGCGCCCGGCGTGGCCCAATAGACTCCAGCAGTCGCCCCGGCTCGCCCCTGTTCTTCGTCCTGTCTTTTCTGCCCTCCTTGTCTCCTTCCCTGTACGCGTCTCTCCAGGAGTCCCATGCCCCAAGACACCCTTCCCGAAACCACCCCCCTGTTCACGGCTGCCGAGGCCGAGGTGCGCACCGGGGTACCTGCCGCGACCCTGCGGCAATGGGAGCGGCGCTACGGCATCCCGGCTCCGGCCCGGAGTGCCAGCGGGTACCGGATGTACTCGGCCCTCGACCTCGCGAAGATCGGGCAGATGCAGACCCTGTTGCGCGACGGGGTGCCTGCCAGCCGCGCGGCGGAACTCGCCGGGCAGGCGCACGCGCCCCCCGCCCCGCGCCCCG
>NZ_JASNGB010000292.1 GCF_030271215.1 Deinococcus rhizophilus
GGTCGCGTCCCAGTCCTGCCCGCTCAGCACGCCCCGCGCCGCCGCTTGCTCGCCGCCGGGTCCCGCCGTCGTGAGGGCGAAGCGCACCCCGCCGCCCTCCACGCTGAACTCGCCCGCGATGTCGGCTCCCTCGACCTGCGCCGTCGTGCGGAAGTCTTCCCCCAGCACGGTCCGTGCCGAGACGCTCACCCCGCCCGCCGTGCCGCGCAGGTCGGCATAGTCGCCGCGCCCGGTGGCCGTCAGGTCGTAGCCGTTTCCCCGCGCCGTCAGCGTGCCCGTCACCCGGCGGTCCGCCGTGACCGTCGCCGCGCCACTGACCCGCGCTCCGCCCGCCACCGGGAGGTCCCGCGCCGTGAGGGTAAAAGCGTCCCCGTTCCACACCAGCCGCTGCCCGTCCGGGCTGAAGGAGCCGCGCTGCCCCGGCAGGTCGAGCGCCACCGGGCCGCGCAGGGTCCCGGTCACGCCGGGCACGTCCGCTGCCAGCGTCCCGCCCAGCACCCCCGTGCCCAGGTCGAGGTCGCCCCCGCCGCTCAGGGTGACGCCCGCCCCGCTGAGGCCCCGCAGGGTCCAGCGGCCCCGGAACTCGCGGTTCAGGTCCAGCCGCGCCGCGCCGAGGTCGGCCCGCAGCCCCTCCCCGTCCAGCCGCGCGGTGCCCTCCAGCCGGAAGGGACCGGCGGCCCCGTCCGTCACCCGCGCCCGCAGGTCACGCGGCGTGCCGCTCAGGGCCACCCGCGCCGACGCCGCCCCGAAGGTGGGATTGAGGGTGGCGGTCAGCGCCTGCGTGCGCAGCGAGTAGCGCCCGGCCAGCGGTCCCCCCAGCCCCTCGCCCGTCAGCGTGACGAGGTTCCGCGCGTCCACCCCCGCCCGCACGTCCAGCGGCTTTCCGGCAAAGTCGCCCGCCCACGTCGCCCGCCCCGAGCGCCCGAAGGCCCATTCGCCCGCCAGCGTCTGTTCCCCGTTCAGGCGCGTGTCGGCCTGGAAGGTGAGGGTGTTCGCCTCCGGCCCCTCGCCCCTCTCACCCGGACTGGCGAAGGCATACTCCGCCCGCAGGCCCCGGAAGGGCACCCCGGCAAAGCGCCCCGCCCCGGTCGCCTCCGCCCGCACCTCGGCGCGGTTCCAGCCCCCGGCAGTGGCCCGCAGGCGCACCTGTCCTTCCCCCGTGGTGCCCAGCGCCCGCGCCAGGCCCGAGACGCGGGGAGTCGCCTCGGCCGCCACGTCCCAGCGCTTTTGCCGGGTGTTCGCCGTGGCCCGCGCCGTCACCGGACCGTCCCAGCCGCGCCCCGAGAGCCGCAGCGCGAGGTCGTCGCCCCGGTGGGCGAGGGTGCCGTTCACGTCCTGCACGGTCACGAAGCGGGCTTCCGGCACCCGCAGACTCGCGCCGCGCACCCGCAGGTCACCGCGAATGGGCGCTCCCCCGCCCACCGCGTACTGCCCGCTGATGCGCCCGCCCGTCACGCCCGGCCAGTAGTGGTTGATGATCCGGGCGTCGGCATCCACATCCAGCAGGAAGCGGTTGCCCAACTCTCCCCCCTGCACGGCCACGTTGGCGTTCAACTCGCCCTGCCGGGTCTGCCCGCGCACGGCCAGCCGCCCGTCCTCCAGCGGCGAGACCCGGAAGCGCCCGTCGGGAACGTTCAGGCCCGCCCCGTCCACATTGACCCGCGTGTCCTGCACGTCCAGTCCGCCCAGGACCACCCGCCAGCCTTCCTTCCCGCCGTCCTCCGAGGCGGGGCCGCGCCGCAGCAGGTCGCCGAGCCGCAGGTTGACGGTGCCGCTTTTCACGGCCACGTCCAGCCGCAGGGTGCGGGTGCGGGGGTCCACCCCGGTCACGCGCACGCTGGCTTCTTCCGCCGCCGCGTCCACGCCGGGCAGCTTCACCCGCGCCCCGCGCAGGCCCGGCGACCACAGCCGCCCGTCCACACCCTCGGCGGTCACCACGTCCCCGCCGAACTGCCGCAGCGCCCACT
>NZ_JASNGB010000293.1 GCF_030271215.1 Deinococcus rhizophilus
GCAACTCCGTTTCCCCAAGACGGTCGCCTGTCTGGAAAGCGCCGCCAGTCTCCTGCACCTCACGACCTCCGAGCCCCTTGAAACCGACCTCGCCCTCCCAAGGAGGAGCGTCGGCCGGACGCCCCGAGCCGATGGCGTTCACTTCCACTGGATGACCGACGAGGTCTACCTCCACGGCCAGACCGTCGACACCAGCACTGGCACGCCCATCCGCACCTTCAACGCCGCGAAGACCGTGGCCGACTTCTGCGCCCGCCGCCACAAGCTTGGCCGCGAGACCTACCTGACCATTCTCAAGGCCTACTTGGAGCACGGCGGACTGGGCGGAACACCGGGGGCGACCTCACCCCTGCTCGCCGCCGCCCGGGTGTGCCGGGTGGAGAAGGTCATCCGGGCCGACCTGGCGGTGCTGCGTGCCTGACAGGATCGTCAAGAACCCGGTGGCCAGCATCGCCGCGCGCCTCAAGAACGAGGCCGCCGCCCTGGGTCTCACGCCCGCGCAGCTTCAGGTCATGCCGCTGCAGATGGCCTACGCCCACCAGGGCTTTCTGGGCCGGTTGGACCTGAGCGCCCACGCGGGGCGCTTCGTCCTCAAGGGCGGCGCCAGCCTCTTCGCCCGGTACCGCGAACTGGGCCGNTCACCAGGGCTTCCTGGGCCGCCTGGACCTGAGCCCCCACGCCGAGCGCTTCGTCCTCAAGGGCGGCGCCAGCCTCTTCGCCCGGTACCGCGAACTGGGCCGCCCCACGCGCGACCTCGATCTCGCCGCACAGGGTCCTCCGGCCACCAGACCACCTGGCTACAGGCTCAGGCTGACCGGCGTGACCTGAAGGGGAGCTGCCGTGAGCGCCGTGTTCGTCGTCTTTACCTGTCGCGTTCCCTCGGAGCGGGCGGATGTGNCCTCGATCTCGCCGCGCAGGGGCCGGCCGCCACCCCCGAGGAGGTCGCCGGGTGGATTCGGGAGATCTGTGCACAGCCTTTCGGGGACCACCTCCTGTTTCCCCCGGAGGAGGTGCAGGTCCGCAGCGTCGCCCCGGAGTCGGCCGCCCATCCGGTGGTCAACGTCCGCCTCACCGCACACCTGGGGACGTCCCGCCAGCCGGTCGAGCTGGACGTCTCCTTCGGGAACGTCATCCACCCCGGGGCCTGCCTCCTCGAGTACCCGCGGCTGGTGATCCCCGAGGCCGTGCGGCTGCGGGCCTACCCCCTCGAGCAGGTGGTCGCGGAGAAGTTCGCCGCCATGGTGGAACTGAACGTCGCCAACACCCGCATGAAGGACTTCCACGACCTGTGGCAGATCGCCCGGTACGACCCGCCCTCTCCCCTCCCGGGCGAGAGTGCCCGCGGCATGCCCGCCCGCGAGTTGGGCGAGGCGATGGCGCGGAGTTTTCAGGTGCGAGGCACACCGCTGGCCGACCTGCCGTTCCTGCTGGGAGAGGACTTTGCCACCGACGCGGCCGTGACGGGCAACTGGGCGCGCTACCGCAAGAAGAACGCCTGGGCGCGGCTGCCGGACTTTCGGGACGTGATGGGGGTCATTCGGGCCTTTCCTGGAGTGGTCGCCACCACTCTCCCCGAGCGGATGCCGGGAGCCTGGGATCCCATGACCCTGCGGTGGAGGTGAGGCGGAACCGACCCGGCTGGTGTTCCCCCAGACCCGCGGGCGAAGCGGGTCTCGCGCGGGACATGAGTTGACTCCCCCTCTGGGCGCTCCCCATACCTCCGCCGACAGTTCCCACACCGACCTCCCCGGGGCCGTGAAATGACTCCGGTGTGCTGCGTGGTCATCCGGTACAAAAGGGGCCAACCCATCACATGGGCTGTCAATTCTGTAGAGGAAGCGTTGTCCGTCCAATGGGCAGGTCACGCCGCCAGCCATTCGAACTCCGCCTATCCTGACCCGGATGGCCGAAGAGTTGGAAAACTGACATCTTTCAGTTTTAGAAAAGCACGTCCAGCACGGCTTC
>NZ_JASNGB010000294.1 GCF_030271215.1 Deinococcus rhizophilus
CCCACCGCCCGGCTGCGGGAGGCGGTTCTCGCTGCCCGCGAGGAATTGCCGCGCACCGCCCTTCCCATCGTCGGGGGCGAGGCCACGCTCCCGGAGGGCGGCTCCTTCGTCCGGCTGCGGCTGCCGCGCGACCCCCACCTCGTCCTGCGGGCCGCCGGAGCCGAGCTGGAGGTGCGGCCCGGCCTGGGAGCCCTGGGCGTGCAGCCCCTCGGCGAGCCGGAGCAGCCCCTCGGCGACCTGCTGGTGCTGACCCTGCCCGGAGTGCAGGTGCTGCTCGTGCGGGCGCTGGAGGATCTGGGGGCGGCGGTGCTGCGGGACTGATGCGGACTGCGGTTGGGCCGCCTGCGTCCCTGTTCGACCCGGGCAAGGCAGGAGGGAGCGCCACAGGCTGTTCTGCTGGCCAAGTTCATCAGGTGCAGGCGCCTCACCAGCAGGCCGCTGACCCTCTCCCCTTGCGGGACTCGCAGGGCTGCTGGCAGCGAGGGCCCCGCGCAGCGAGGGGTGAGGGGGCGCCCGGCTCAACCCGGCGAACATCTTCTTTCGTCAGCGGCTCTACAGCGGCGACCCGCCCGCGCCCAGCCGTTCTTCCAGTTCCCCGAGTTCCTCGCTCGCGGGGTCGGTCGCCGTGATCGCCGCCAGGCCCAGGCACAGGGCCGCGACCGCCGCGTGCAGGGGCAGGGTACCCAGGTCCGTGAGGGACAGCCCCGCCGCCACCGCGAGTCCCCCCAGCAGCGCGAGCAGGCTGCGGTCGCGCCCCACCGGTCGGTGCGAGAGCCGCAGCGCCGTGAAGCGCAGCAGGGCGAGGGCCAGCAGCAGCGAGGCCAGCGACCACACCACCAGTTGCAGGTTCACCGCGTCGCGGTCATTCTCGGTGTCGCTGATGCCGTGCCCCAGGCCGACCGCCAGCATCACCAGCCCCAGCGTGAAGGGGATGTGGCCGTAGAGCCACAGCAGGAAAGACCCCACCCGGCCCCGGCGGTGCGCCTCCAGCACGGGCAGGGCGCGGGCCTGGTCGAAATACAGCCGCCACAGGCCCACCGCCGCCAGCAGCGCGAACAGCGACGGCGCGAGGTCGGGCACGGTCAGCGGGCGCTGCCGCCCTCCCGCCACCAGCTCGGTCACGATGTTGCCCAGCGCGATGATCTGCAGCAGGCCCACCCGCTCGGGCAGATGCTCCTGATGGGGCAGCGCCTGACCGTGACGGCCCCCGAGCAGCAGCGGCGTGATCAGGTCCACCGCCAGCGCCACCCCCCAGGCCACCAGCTGCGCGGTGCCCCCCAGAAACGCGCTGCCCACCCAGATCAGGGCGGCGAGGCCGTACCCGGTCATCAGCGGGCGGGCAAAGGCAGCCACGTCGGGGTCCCGGCGGATCATCAGCGCGTGCATGGCGACCAGGATCAGGCGGTTGGCGGCGAAGGCGGCGGCAAAGACCGGCCCGTTCTCGGCGAGCTCGCCGCGCTCGGACAGGGCCATCAGCGCCACGGTCAGCAGCTGCGCCAGCGTGCCCCAGCGGTAGACCCGCACCTGGTTGCCGTGCCGCGCCGCGAAGGTGGTGTTGCCCGCCCAGGCCCACCACACCGCCCCGAACATCACCAGAAAGTTGACGAGGTTGATCCCGCTCGGCGCGTCGCCCAGCCGCTTGGCCAGCTGGTCGAAGGCCACCACGAAGGTGAGGTCGAAGAACAGTTCCAGCCACGTGACCTTCTGTTCCTCTGGAGTGCCGGGGGTCGCCTGCTCCTCGCCGCTGGCGCCGTCCTGAATGTTGACGCTGCTGGGCTCGCCGTGGGTCACCGCAACCGGCCCAGGCTCTTGCGAATCAGGGCGTCGGCGCTCTGGGCAGGGTCGGCGGCCAGCAGCTCGGCCACCACCCCGCGTACCTGCCCCTCGCGGAAGCCCAGCGCCAGCAGCGCCTCCACCGCGTCGCGCCCGGCGGTCGTGGC
>NZ_JASNGB010000295.1 GCF_030271215.1 Deinococcus rhizophilus
CTCGGCGGTGGTGCCAGCGGCCCCGGCCGGAGCGCCCGGCAGCAGCCAGGCGAATTCCTCGCCGCCCCAGCGGGCGGGCAGGTCGCCGGAACGCACCTGCGCCCGCAGCAGCGCGGCGAGGCCGATCAGCACGCGGTCGCCCGCGTCGTGGCCGTGGGTGTCGTTGACGGCCTTGAAATGGTCGAGGTCCAGCGTGACCAGACTCAGCGGGCGGCCCGTGGCGAGGCTGGCCTGCACCTCGCGCTCCAGCGCGGCGTCAAAGGCCCGGCGGTTGGCGAGGCCGGTCAGCGGGTCGGTCAGGGCGTCGCGGCTCAGGCGGGCGCGGTCGCGCTCCAGCCGGGCCTGCCGGGCATACACCGCCGCGAACACGCCCAGCAGGACGTACAGACTTCCGCCGACCAGCGCGTGGTGCAGTCCGTAGTTCAGCACGCCGCTCAGGGTGGCGCGGCCCTGTTGCAGAGCCAGCCCGCTGGCGGTCAGCCCCAGCAGCAGGCTGACCAGATACAGGCCCAGGGCCAGGCGCGATGACCACGGCGCCGGAAACAGCAGCCAGCACAGCAGCATCAGGACGTAGGGCAGATACATGTAGTGTCCGGTGAGGGCGTAGGCCGTCTCAGCAGCGGCAAGGCCCGCAGGCAGCAGGTCGTAGGAGTAGAAATAAAAGCTCAGCGCGACCGCCGCCGAGCACAGAAAGGCCATCCGGATGACCGCCAGCGGGGAGCGGCGCAGGAACAGCCCCAGCGCCCCCAGCAGGAAAATCACCCCGAAGGCGGCGTTGAGCCGGGCGTCGAGCGGGTGCGCCCCCCACTCCAGGGCGGCCCGCAGCAACTCCACGACGCCCACCGCCGGAAAGATGCGCCGGAAGGCCCGGTCCAGCGAGCGCAGGTAGTCCGGCGTGAACAGCGAGAAGTCGTCCTGGGAGGCGGAGCGGGGGGAGCGGCGCGTCATCATTCCCCGCCTCCCGCGCCCACGTGCCCGGCCCCGACGAGCTGCGGGGTCAGGTCCCCGGCGCTCTGGGGACGGTCCAGCAGGTAGCCCTGAACCACGTCCACGCCGAGGCCCTGCATCAGCGCCCGCTGCTCCTCGGTCTCGACGCCCTCGGCGACGATCTCCAGCGTCAGGGCGCGGGCAAAGGTCACCAGGGCCTGCACCAGCGAGCGGTCGTGCTCGCGCAGGGTCGCCCCCTGCACGAAGGTCCGGTCGATCTTCAGGACGTGGACCGGAAAGGCCAGCAGGTACAGCAGCGCGGCGTGGCCCATCCCGAAATCGTCCACGGCGATCCGCACGCCGATGCCGCGCAGCCGGGCCAGGTGGCCGGACGCCGCCCGCGCGTCTTCCAGCACCGCGCCCTCGGTGATCTCCAGTTCGAGGTCCTCGCCGCGCAGGCCGTGGCGGCGCAGGGTCCGCATCACCTCCTCCTGAAACTCCGGCTGCGTGAGCTGCACCGGCGAGACGTTCACGGTCACGCGCCCCGTCCAGCCCTGCGAGCGCCACGCGGCAAGCTGGCGGCACGCCCCGTCCAGCACCCAGGCCCCAACCGGCACGATCAACCCCGACGCCTCGGCCAGCGGGATAAAGCGGGCGGGCGGCACCGGCCCGAGTTCGGCGTCGTGCCAGCGCAGCAGGGCCTCGGCGGCCACGATGCGCCGCCCGGTCGCGTCGAACTGCGGCTGGTAGACCAGACTCAGGTCCCCGCGTTCCAGGGCGCCGCGCAGCCGCGTTTCCTCGGGGGCGGGCGCGGGCGCAGGCTCCCCCTCCCCGAACAGCCGCAGGGTGTTCTTGCCCGCCGCCTTGGCGCGGTACATGGCGAGGTCGGCGCAGCGGCGCAACTCGCCGGGCTCGCGGGCGTCGTGCGGGTACAGGCCCACGCCCACCGACGCGCCCACCGTGACCGCCTGCCCCCCGACCTCGTAGGGCCGGGTCAGGGCCGCGAGCA
>NZ_JASNGB010000296.1 GCF_030271215.1 Deinococcus rhizophilus
CCCCGCCGCTGGCGCTGGTCGTCGCCCTCGTCGGCGGGGCCTGGGGCGCCGGGACCCTGCTGCTCACGCGGGGCGGCGCGGACGCCGGGCGCAGCTTGGCTGCCTGATGCGGACTCGGACGGAGTCGCCTACGAAGTGATTCCATCCGGGCGGAGGCGAGCAGAAGAAAGCGCGGGTTCCGGGAGATGGAGTTCCTTCCGGTGGTGTCCCGGAAGGAAAGGAAGTGGACGGCAGTCCGTATGATTGGGCTCAGAATCGGCACAAGAACGGGCCAGGAGCATGTCGCTGCCCGGCCCGGCATTGTTCCGATGGGGGTTAGCCCAGGATTCGCTTGAGATGCAGGTAGATCTCGTACCAGTCGCCCTTGTCGCNATTGGGCTCAGAATCGGCACAAGAACGGGCCAGGAGCATGTCGCTGCCCGGCCCGGCATTGTTCCGATGGGGGTTAGCCCAGGATTCGCTTGAGATGCAGGTAGATCTCGTACCAGTCGCCCTTGTCGCGGGGCCGCTTGCCGCGCAACTCGATGCGCGACAGCGTGCGGATCCAGTCGGGCGTGAGCTGGGCGCCCAGGGTGGGGTCGGCCACCAGGTCGGCCAGCCCCTTGGGCAGCGCCCCCTCGGTGGAGTCGCCGTAGAACTCGACGCCTTCCAGCAGGTCGTGGACCGTGATGGCATACGCACCCGCCAGCGTCTGGAGGGTCTCCAGACTGGGGTTGGTGCGCCCCCGCTCGAGGTCGCTGAGGTAGGGCACGCTGATTCCGGCGCTCTCGGCGACGTCCTTGAGCCGCAGCCCGCGTTCGCTGCGCAGTTCGCGGAGCCGTTCATGCAGTTTCATCATTCACCTCCTTGGCTGCGGCGGCGCACCTCCCGGGTAGGGCGGCGGTCGCCTGGGACGCCCCCCGCTCCGGGCAGGCGAATTGCCTGTGGGCAGAACCGGACGTTCCCAGTCGGAGTGTAACACCGCCCCCTGGTACGGTCAATACAGAATAAAGGCATACGCTTCTTGCCTGTGCCGAGGCAGCCTGCTAGCATCAGGGCCACTGTTCCGCCCCTGTTTCCACCCAGCCCCGGCGGCCGGTTTTGCCCCAGGAGGGCCCCATGCGTGCATTCGACATCATCGCCGCGAGTCTCCGCAGCGGTCAGGCCCACCCCACCACCGTCCTGAACACCCTGATCGAGGCCGAGAACGAGGGGGGGCTGGGCGCCATCCGGCAGATTGAGCGCCATCTCAGCATCGGGCTGCGGGCCCTGCAAGACCGCCAGCATCCCCAGAGCCCGCTGGCCCAGGCGTGGCTCAGCGCCACCCGCGCCTACCTCGTCACCCAGGCTGAACGCAGACACGCCGTTTGATCCCCGCCTTTCCCGCGCCCCCGGCTCCGGTTCGGGGGCCTTCTGCTGCACTGGAGCCCCCGCCTACTGCCAGCGTTCCCGGTGCTCGGTTCCCTCGCCCAGCAGCAGGGGCCGCACCTCACCGATCAGGTAGAGACTGCCGCACACGACGGCCATTTCGCCATCCGGCAGCAGGGCCAGGGCTTCCCGGGGTGAGTCGGCCAGCCGCAGGGGGAGGCCCGCGAAACTGGGGGCCAGCTCCGCCGGAGGCACGGCGCGGGGACTGAGCTGGGCGCGGGTCAGGATCACCTCCGAGGCGATCTCCCGCAGCGCCGCCGCCACTCCGGCCACGTCTTTGCCCGACGCTGCCCCAAAGATCACCGGCAGGGCTCCAGCACCGAGCTCCCCCAGCGCCGCCGCGAGGGCCTGTGCTCCGGCGGGGTTGTGGGCCCCGTCCAGCAGCACCTGCCCGCCCTGCCACGGCAGCACCTCCAGCCGCCCCGGCCAGATCACCCTGGCGGCCCCGGCCCGAATGGCCGACTCGCCCACGCCCAGCCGCCA
>NZ_JASNGB010000297.1 GCF_030271215.1 Deinococcus rhizophilus
CTCCGGCAGGGCGGCGGCGCAGCCTCGCGCAGCAGCTGATCGTGGCGTCGGTCGCGCCGCTGGGCGTGGCGGCAGGCCTGTCTCTGCTCTCGCTGGCCGTGCTGCTTCCTGCCGCACAGCAACGCCTGATCCGCCAGAACGCCGAGGCGGTGGCGGTCGCGGTGGGAACCAGCCTCGACACCCGCGACCAGGAAACCGTGAACTCGCAGCTCGACGCGCTGCTCAAGCGCTCGGCGGTGGGCTTCGTGGAGGTGGAGCTGCCCGACGGCACGGTCTACTTCCGCAGCCAGAATCCGGGGCTGGACGGCAGCTTGCAGGGCCGGGTCGCCGAGTTCGTGAAGACCAATCCCCAGACAGGCACCTTTGTCAACCGGGGCACCCCCGCCGACGCCTACCGCGAGCAGCTCGCGCAACTCGAGGAGGTCGGCGCGGGCGAGTCGGCCCAGGCCCGCGAGCTGCGGGCGCTGGCCGAGGACGAGGACAACCAGCGCGGCGGCAACGAGACCTTCGTCGTGAGCCGCCTGGGCGTGGCCGAGGGCGAGGGCGGGAGCCGCACCCCGGTGGACGCCTCCGAACGTTCCAGCAACCTGCTCTACCGCGTCGCGGTGGGCGTGGACAGCACGGAGGCCAACGCCCGGCTCCGCAACACGCTGCTGCTGGTGCTGGGGATCTCGCTGCTCGCGGCGCTGGCCGCAGCCGCCCTGACCCTGCGGGCCACCCGCCGGATCGTGCAGCCGATCGAGCGCCTGGTGAAGTCCGCCGAGGCCATCAGCATGGGCAATCTCGACCAGCCGGTGCGGGCCGACCGCAACGACGAGATCGGCGACCTCGCGCAGGCCCTGGAACGCATGCGCCTGAGCCTCGAGTCGGCGATGGAGCGCCTGCGCCGGCGCAAGCGGGCCTGAGGGCGGCCACCTCCTTTCTTCCCACCCCTCCGCGTGTCGGAGGGGTGACCTTCTACGTTCTGGAGTGGCTCCCGCCCGTAGGCTCTGTTCATGCCGCAATCACCGTTTCCCGGCCGACCCTGGGTGCTGAAGATGACGTGGCAGGACCTGTGCTTCCTGCACTGGCAGGTCGACCCGGCGCTGATCGCCCAGACGCTGCCCAGCGGGGTCGAGCCGCACACCCGAGACGGTGGGGCGTGGCTGGGGGCCGTCCCCTTCCGCATGACGGGCACCTCGCCCCGCTTCGTCCCCGACGTTCCGGGCCTGAGCGCCTTTCCCGAGCTGAACCTGCGGACCTACGTGACGGTGGACGGGGTGCCCGGCGTCTGGTTCTACAGCCTGGATGCCGCGCAGCCGCTCGCCGTGCGGCTCGCCCGCCGTTTCTTTCACCTGCCCTACTTCGACGCGCGAATGTGGGTGCACCGGGAAGGAGACGTGACCCGCTACGCCAGCCTCCGCGCCCACCGGGGCCAGCCTCCGGCCCGGTTCGCCGCCGCGTACCGCCCGGTCGGCCCGGCCCTGACGCCCGCTCCGGACAGCCTGGACGCGTGGCTCACCGACCGCCACGCGCTCTACAGCGCCGATGCCCGGGGACGGGTCTACCGGGGACGGGTAGACCACGCCGCCTGGCCCCTGCGCCGCGCCCAGGCCGAGGTCGCCGAGAACACCCTCGCGGACGCCCTGGGAATCACCCTGGAGGGAGAACCCCACCTGTTGCACGCCGAGTCCCTGGAGGTGCGGGCCTGGTGGCTGGAGCGGGTGCGGTAGGGGGGTCAGGCTACGGGGCACCTTCCAGCCGAAAGGGCTCGCGCAGCCCCGACTCGGCCGTCTCGCGGGCCACGGCAGGCGCGTAGCCCAGCGCCAGCACGGCGCGGTAGGTGCGCTGGGCCAGCTCGCGGTCGCCCTGGGCATCGCGGACCTGACCCAGCC
>NZ_JASNGB010000298.1 GCF_030271215.1 Deinococcus rhizophilus
CGGCGGTCAGGGCGGCCCACAGCGGGCGCAGCCGTCCGGCGGCCTCGCTGCGGCGGCTCACCGGGTCCCCCGTGGGGCGGGCCACCGCTGGCGTCGGTTCATGGGCGACCTCCGGTCCGGGCGGCGAGCCTCACGGGGAGCGCCTCGCCAAAGGTGGGATAGCGGCGGGCGGCGGCGGGGTCGCCCCGGCCCTCCAGCACGGTGACGGGGGGCGGGGCCGCCACGTCCCCCGGCCCCCCCACGGCCAGCAGCGCCATCCGGCCCGTCTCGTAGGCCCCCAGATCGAGGTAGACGTGCCGTCCCAGCCGCACGGGGCCGCGCACCGGGGTATGGCCGTGGACGCTGTAGGTCACGCCCGGCGGCAGCGGAAAGGGACCCTCGAAGGGCCGCAGCCACAGCGCCGCCGACTCGGGACTGGGGTAGCGGCGGTGCGGGACAGGCGGGCTGGCGTGCGCGACGAGCACGCTGGGCCCACTGGGCACCGCGCGGTGAACCTCCCCGTCCCCGGTCACGTACACCACCCGCGTCAGGGTGTCGAGGTACTCCGCGAGCACCGTGGGAAAGGTCTCCAGCGTCAGCGCCCCCACCTCGCGGCGCACGCTCTCGCCGCCGTTGCCCATCCACCAGCGGAAGCCCTCCAGCGCCCGGCGCTCGTCGGCGGGGTCGCGCGAGGTCAAATAGGTGCGGAACCACTGCAGGCCCTCCTGGGCCATGCGCTCGTGGTTGCCCATCAGCAGGGTCGCCTGCCCCGCCCGGCTCAGCTCCAGCAGCCGCTCCGCGCAGGCCACGCTCTGCGGCCCCCGGTCGATGGCGTCTCCCAGGCTCAGCAGGTGAACTGACGGCCCCCACTCGCGCCCGGCGTACTCCAGCGCCGCTTCCAGCAGGTCCAGCCGCCCGTGCAGGTCGGGCAGGATGACGACGGGCCGGGTCATCTCAGCGGTCCCCCGGCCCTTCGGCCCCTGGCTCGTCGGCCCCCGGCTCATCGGCAAAGTCCAGCAGCGTCTGCTTGGAGCGTTCGCGCAGCTCGCGGGCCCCGCCGGGGTCGGGGGTGAAGGTGAGTTGCCCGGCCCCTCCGCCCACCCGGTAGGCCGCCCCGTCGGTCACGCCGGGCAGCCACTCGGCGGGCAGGGCGTAGGTGCGGCCCCGGCTGTCTTCCACCTCGGCGAGGCCCACGTCCTCGTCGAGCACGTCCACCACCAGCAGGTCGGCCCAGGCGTCAGGGGAGGAGGGGAGGGTCATGGGGCCGAGTGTAGCGCCCCCTCCATCTTTTGACGGGTGCCCCTCTCACCCCGCGCCGCTAGCCTGACGCCCATGAAGGCCGAGCCACTCTCACCCGCCAACCCTGCCCGCCGCCGCTTCCTGCGCGGGCTGCTGGGCGGGTCGCTGGCGCTGGGCACCCTGGGGGGCGTGGGGGTCGCCCAGGCTTACGACTTCGGCACGGTGCACGAGGAAGGCGTGTTGCCGGGGTTGCGCTCGCCGCTGCGGGCCGCCTTTCTGACCGACCTGCACTACGGCCTCTACATCTTCGAGCGGCAGATTCGCGCCTGGGTGGACACCGCGAACGCGGCGCGGCCCGACCTCGTGCTGCTGGGCGGCGACTTTCTGGACGTGCGCTCGGACGTGGACCCCGCGCCCCTCCTGACCGAACTCGCGCGGCTGCGGGCGCCGCTGGGCGTGTACGCGGTGTGGGGCAACCACGACTACGGCTCCTTCGGGGCCTACGACCGGGGGGTGCTGGGCCAGGGCATCCCCGGCTGGGCCGAGCGCCGCGAGCAGGTGACGGCGGCGTTCGCGGCCTCCGGCATCACCGTGCTGCGCAACGAGGGGCGGGCCGTGCGGGGCGACCTGTGGATCGGCGGC
>NZ_JASNGB010000299.1 GCF_030271215.1 Deinococcus rhizophilus
GGCGCGGGCGGCGGCGCTGGAGGACGCGGGGCCGGTGGCCGGGGTCCGGCTGGTGCGGGTGGCGCAGCGGGGAGAGGACGTGCTGTTCGTCTACCGCGCGTGGACGCTGGAGGGGCCGCAGGAGCGCTTCACGCTGGGGACCCTGCGGGCTGGAGGGTGGCAGGTGGAGTCCGGTGGAACGTGGGCGGGGCTGGAAGACGAGCCGGAGGTGTGGCGGAGGGTGCGGGCGGTGGTGGGCGGGAGGTAGGGGCAAGGGTGTCTTGATCCGGCCTACCCCTCCCCCCAGCGCCTCCCCCCCGGGGGGGAAGGGGAGGGGCGCTGCGCTAGAGCATTTGCCATAAGAATGCGGTGGGTTTCCGCATGCGTTGGCCGAGCGGACTTGCAAAGCTGCGCAGCAGAGCGAGCGAATTGAAGAGGAGCATTGGGCATTCGGGGAGGCACCTGGGCGCCCTTCCCCGGGGGCCGTCATTCTGTCAAATGCGCTAGGCAAAGGTCGTCCCCCGATGTTCTTGCCTCGCTTGCCCAGAGTTACAGCTCAACGCTCAGCGCCCTACACTNCGCCCTTCCCCGGGGGCCGTCATTCTGTCAAATGCGCTAGGCAAAGGTCGTCCCCCGATGTTCTTGCCTCGCTTGCCCAGAGTTACAGCTCAACGCTCAGCGCCCTACACTCCCCCCATGCTTCCCCCCACCCCCTCCCCGCCCGTCTGGGGCATCCTCCTCGCCGCTGGACGGGGCAGCCGGATGGGGCGGCCCAAGCCCCTCGTGCCGCTGTGGGGGGAGCCGCTGGTCACGTACGCGGCGGCGGCGCTCGCGGCAGGCGGCCACGACGGCCTGCTCGTGGTCGTGCCCCCCGGCGAGGTGGGGGAGGGGGTGCGATCGGCGCTCTCGGAGTGGCCCTTCGCGGCCGTGGTCAATCCAGAGCCGCAGCGGGGGCTGCTCTCCTCCTTCCGGGCCGCACTCGGGGCGCTGCCGGAGGGGGTGGGCGCGGCGGCCTTCGCGCTGGCGGACATGCCGCTGGTGACGGCGGAGACGCACCGGGCGCTGGTTGCAGCCTTCCGGGAGACGGGAGCGCCCCTGGTGCTGGCCCGCTACGGGGAGGGTTCGGAGGCGGTCCACGCCCCGCCCCACCTGCTGCGGGCCGACCTCTGGCCCGGGGTGCTGGCCCTGCCCGACGCCGACCACGGCCCCCGCGCGGTGCTGCGGGCCTATGCGGCGGGGGCCGTGACGGTGGAGGTTTCCGCCGGTCAACTCCTCGACGTGGACACACCGGAAGCGCTCTCGGGGGCCGAGGGCCGGATCAGTCCTCCCCCGCGTCCCCCACGCTGAGCAACCGGGCGAGGTCCGGGAACAGGTCGCGCACCCGCTCCTGCGCCCGGTTGCGGGCCACTTCCTCCCGCGCGATCAAGCGGGCACGCTCGAAGCGCAGCAGGTCGGGGTCGCCGTGCAGCAACTCCAGCACGACCTCGGCGTCCTGAAAGCGGCCCAGGGCTTCGAGCGTGTCCGTCAGCACCGGGGGCACCTCGCCCAGCAGCGCGAGCGTGTAGCGGTAGCGTTTGAGCCGCTTGCGCCAGCTGTGCCACGGCTCGGCGTCGTGGGTGGTGAGCACCGCTTCCCCGGCGGCCAGCAGGCGCTTGCCGTCCCTGCGAATCAGGCGGCGGGCGCGGTGTTTCCAGCCGCGTTTGAGCTTGAAGGCGGGGGGCGGCTCCGGCCACCCGGTCCCCGCCAGCCGCGCCGCGCGGCGCCCCTGCCAGGTGCGGTCGAAGTAGGCGAGGGTATCGGCGGGCACGTCCAGCTCGGTCAGGGCCTGCCGCAGATGGTCCCCGGCCACGTCGTGGTCGCGCAGGGGCGCGGCGG
>NZ_JASNGB010000003.1:0-5000 GCF_030271215.1 Deinococcus rhizophilus
GGGCGCCTCCGCCGACCTGCTCGCGCGGGCGGCGGGCGGGCATGCCTCCGACCTCGCCTCGGCCACGCTGCTGAGCGTCCGCGCCCCGGTCCTGTGGGTCCCGGCCATGAACGAGAAGATGTGGACCCACCCGGCGGTGCAGGCCAATGCGGAGACCCTGCGCGGCTGGGGCCACCGCTTCCTGGGGCCGGAGGTCGGCGCCTTCGGGACAGCGGGGGAGGGGTCGGGCCTGGGGCGGATGGCCGAGCCGGAGGAGATCGCGGCGGCCACCCTCGCCCTGCTCGCGCCGCCCGTCGCGCAGGACCTCGCGGGCCTCCACGTCGTCGTCTCTGCCGGGCCGACCCGCGAATACCTCGACCCGGTGCGCTTCATCAGCAACCCCAGCAGCGGCAAGATGGGCTTTGCAGTGGCCCAGGAAGCGCGGGACCGGGGGGCGAGGGTGACCCTGATGACCGGCCCGGTGACCCTTCCCGACCCCCCCGGCGTGACCGTGCGCCGCATCGAGACGGCGCTGGAACTGCGGGACGCCGTGCTGGACGCCGCGCAGGATGCCCACATCGTTGTGATGACGGCGGCGGTGGCCGACTACCGCGCCGCCGAGCGTGCGGGCGAGAAGCAGGCGAAGGTGGCGGGCGACGTCACGGTCAGCCTCACGCCCAATCCCGACATCCTGGCCGAACTCGGGCGCGAGAAAGGCGAGCGGGTGCTGGTGGGCTTCGCGATGGAGACGCACGCGGGGGTGGAGCGGGCGGCGGCCAAGGCAGGGCGCAAGAACGCCGACTTCATCCTGCTGAACTACCCCACGCGGGAGGGCACGGCCTTTGGCGGCGACGACAACGAGGTCACGCTGGTGCGCCCGGACGGCTCGCACGAGGCGTGGCCGCGCCTGAGCAAGCGCGAGGTGGCCCGCCGGTTGCTGGACGAGGCGCGGCGGGTCCTGGGAGAACAGGGCTGAAGGCTGACCGCTGACGGCTCCCGTTTGCCTTATTCACCCCGGCTGCATAGCATGGCTTGTGCTCAGCAAGGATCAGCGCCAGAAGCGCATTCAGGACATCGTCGCCCGCGAGAGTGTCTCCACCCAGGCCGAACTTGTTGAGCGTCTGCGCTCGGAGGGCATCGCGGTGACCCAGGCGACCGTCAGCCGCGACATCAACGAGCTGCGGCTGGTGCGTGTGCCCGTCGGCAAGGGCCGCCACCGCTACGCCCTCGCGCAGATGGCGGGGCATCAGGGGGTGGAAGAGGAACTCGGGCGCCTCTTTCAGAATTTCGTCAAGGACGTGGACCGGGGCGAGAACATCCTGGTGATTCGCACCGCCGACGGCCACGCGACCGGGGTGGCCCTGCTGCTCGACCGCCTGCGCCGCGACGACATCGTGGGCACCATCGCGGGCGAGGACACCATCTTCCTCGTCGCCCGCACCACCGCCGAGGGCGAGGAGTTGATGGAGGAACTGCACTCGCTGATGCTGGGGTGAGGGGAGGGTAGGGGGGAAAAGGTGGAGTGCGGACAGGGCTTGCCTCCCACGCTCCACGCTCCCCATTCCGTTTCTACGGCACGTCTCCGTCCTCCAGCGTGGGCACGTCCCCCACCGGCAGTTGCACGTGGGCGACCGTCCCCCGCCCGACCTCGCTTTCCAGCCAGATGCGCCCGCTGTGGGCGTCCACGATGCCCCTGGCGATGCTGAGGCCCAGCCCGGCGCCGCCCTGATCGCGGCTGCGGCTGTCCTCGACCCGGTAGAAACGGTCGAACAGGCGCTCCAGATGCTCGGGCGGGATGCCGGGGCCGTCGTCGCCCACGCTCAGGCGCACCTCTCGGCCCTCCTCCTGCGGGGTGCTGGTCAGGGTGACGGTGGTCGCTCCCGCCTTGAGCGCGTTGCCCACGAGGTTGATCAGCACCTGCTTGAGGCGGTCGGGGTCGCCCTCGAAGGGCACTTCCTCGCCCGCGACGCGCAGCTCGGTGCCCTGCGCCTGCCCGAGGGGAGCGAGTTCGCGGGCCACCTCGCCCAGAAAGAGGGTCGAGAGGATCGGCTGGCGGGTCAGGGTCAGTGCCCCGCTGTCCGAGCGGGCAAGTTCCAGCAGGCTGGCGATCAGCGCGGTCAGGCGCTCGGACTCCGACCGGATGATGTTGAGGCTCTCGCGCTGCTGCCCGGTCGGATTGGTGCGCCGCAGCAGGTAGCCCGCGTGCCCGCTGATCGCGGTGACGGGGGTGCGCAGTTCGTGGCTGGCATCCGAGGTAAAGCGGCGCTGCGCCTCGAAACTGGCCTGCAGGCGGCCCAGCATGGCGTTGAGCGCCTGGGCCAGCGCCTGCACCTCGTCCCCGGTCGCGGGCACCGGCACCCGCTCGTCCAGGGTCTGCCCGCCGATCCCCTCGGCCGCCTGCCGCACCTGCCGCAGGGGCCGCAGCGCCCGGCCCGCCAGCACGTAGGCCCCTGCCGCCGCTGCGAGCAGCCCCAGCAGGCTCAGCGCGAGCACCCCCCGCTGCAGCTGCGCGAGGGTCCGCAGCGCCGGGTCCAGCGGCTGCCCGACGTAGGCGATGGCGAGGTTGGGCGGCGCTCCGGGGTCGAGTTGCAGCGGCCCCAGCACCACCAGAAAGCGGTGCAGGCGGCTGATGTCGGTGTAGGGATCGCGCACCTCCCGCTCCACCAGAACGCGCCCGTCCGGCGACCCGATCAGGCGGGTGAGTTCCTCGTCGGAAAGCTGCACCGGGCGCTCCCGGCTCATGCGGATGGTCTGCCGCCGACTGTTCGCCTGACGCCGCACGAACTCCAGCACCTGCCGCCGCGCCTGCGGGTCCCGCGCTTCCTGAAAATCCTGCATCAGCGAGGTCAGGTCATAAAACGGCAGTTCCTCGACCTGAATGGCGTCGTCGGGAAAGAGGTAGACCGCCCGTGGCAGGATCCCGGCCGCGTCCCGCTCCTGCGAGTTGAGGGGGTCTTTGAGGTTGAGGCCCGGCACCACGTCCTGCAGCAGCAGGTAGGAGTTGCCCAGTTCGCGTTCCAGGTTGCCCAGCAGGCTGCCCCGGATGGTGAAAAAGACCGCCGCCGACACCGACACCAGCACCAGCGCGACCAGCCCGCTGTAGAACAGCGTCAGCCGCCAGCGCAGGCTCATGGGCAGCCCCCGTCTGGACGGTCGCAGCGGCCCAGGGACGGAGGCACAGGAAGGCCGGGCGCGTCAGGAAAGCCTGTCACGCCCGGCAGTGTACCCTCCCGCTCCGGGTCGCCTACTCCTCGCGCAGCACGTACCCCACCCCGCGCACGGTGTGGATCAGCCGCCGCTCGCCGCCCTCCTCGAGCTTGCGGCGCAGGTACCCGATATACACGTCGACCACGTTGCTGCCCCCGGTGTACTCGGGCCAGACCTTCTCCTCGATCTCGAAACGCGAGAAGACCTTGCCGGGATTGCGGGCCAGCAGCTCCAGGAGCTCGAACTCCTTGGCCGAGAGTTCCACCCGCCGCCCGCCCCGGAAGATCTCGCGCCCATCGAGGTTCATCACCAGGTCCGCGACCCGCACCTCGCCCGTGACGGCGGGATTGACCCGGCGCAGGTGGGCGCGGACGCGGGCGAGCAATTCCTCGATGGAAAAGGGCTTGATCAGGTAGTCGTCGGCGCCCGAGTCGAGGCCCTCGACCTTGTCCTGAATGCCGTCCTTGGCCGTCAGGATGATGATCGGGGTGTTGCTGGTCTTGCGGATGCGCCGGGCCACTTCCAGGCCGTCCAGCACGGGCAGCATCAGGTCCAGGATCACGAGGTCGGGGTTGACCTCACGAAATTTGCTCAGGCCGGTCACGCCGTCAAAGGCCACCTCGGTGGCGTACCCCTCGGCGGCCAGCTCCAGTTCGATGAAGCGGGCGATGTCTTTTTCGTCCTCGATGACGAGGACCAGGGGCTTGCGTTCCATGCGGCCAGTCTAAGAACCGTTCTCATGAGAAGGCGTCCCGGCCGCTTAACCGGCTTTCATGGGGGAAACGCCGGGCGCGGCCGGGGCGATGACCCGGTACGCCCGGCTCTCTGGTCCGAAGCCCTGCAGCGGCGGCAGCACGCGCGGGGCCAGGGCCACGGCCGACCCTACTCCCTGCGCCGCCGCCCCGCACAGGAGCGTCTCGCCGGGGTCGGCGGCGTCGCACAGGCGCCGGGCATAGTTGACGGGCAGCCCGTAGGCGCTCGGCTGGCCGCCCACCATGCCGGTGATCACCTCGCCCGACGCCAGCCCCGCCCGCACCTGCAAGGTCAGACCCAGGGACTGGGCCAGTCCCAGTCCGGCGGCGCGGTCGTGCGTTTCCACCGCCGAGCGCAGGGCCTGCCCGGCCGCCCCGGCAGGCCAGAGGGCCAGTACGGCGTCGCCCTGGTGCTGAAGCACCTGCCCGCCGTGAACCTCGAAGCTCAGGATCAGCACCTGCACGAATTCGGCCATCAGCGCGGCGTAACTGCCCAGCGGCAGCGCGTGCGCGATGCGGGTGCTGCCCACCAGATCGGCCATCACCAGGCACGCGGCCTCGGGCAGGGGAGGCTCGGCGGGAAGCGGCAGGAGCAGGTGGGACATGGGTCCATCACACTATGGCGGAGCACCTGCCCTTGCGTAAAGTCCCATCTGCCCCACACCTGGCGCTCACCTCTTCATGAGTCGGGGTCAGGAGCTGGGGGGGAGGAAGCCGTGAAGGGGAGGCAGGGTCCGGAAGGTGGCCCAGTCGCCCGGCTGTGCGGGGGGGAGGGTGCCGAAGCCTCCCAGCACCAGCAGCACCCGCGCCTGCACCACCCAGACGCGGCGGCCCACGCTCAGGATGGGTCCCCGTCCGGTCACCGCCGAGACGCCCACGACCTCGAGGTGTTCTTCCGCCGCTTCCCCGGCATCCAGATCCAGGAGGCGCGTGCCTGCCGGGTCCAGCAGGCCGTGAATCACGAACCGGGCCGGGCCGGGCCGCGCCGCGTAGGGGCCGCTGCGGTCGAAGAGGTACAGCACCCGCCCTCCCGCCGCGAACTCCAGCAGCGGGCTGCCCTCG